>JAYUAU010000090.1:0-3438 GCA_043741135.1 Sphingomonadales bacterium
CGAGGAGCGCAGCGACGCGGCAATCCACTCGCGGCACCATAGTATGGATTGCCGCGCTTCGCTCGCAAAGACGAAGTGGATCAACTTAATGTCATCACGGTTTAGAGTATGAAAGGACAGTCCTTCGACATCGACCCGTTGGGAGACAGGATAAACGGAGTTTGAACCAACCATTTGTCATCACGGATACTCTAAAGAGCAAGAGGGGCGTCGCTCTGTGCCCCCTCACCCTTCCGTCGCTACGCGGCTCTCTCCTCTCCCGCGAGGGGAGAAGGAAATCAAGAAAACCCCTCACAAATTGAGCAACGCCGGATCGCCGCCTTGTGCCGTAATGTTCACCGATACCGCGCGTTCGCTCGCATAACGGAGCAGCGCGTGGGGGCCGCCTGCTTTGGGGCCGGTGCCTGATAGTCCTTCTCCGCCGAACGGCTGAACCCCGACAACCGCGCCCGTCATCGCGCGATTGACATAGACATTGCCGGCGGGAACGAGTGCCTGCACCTGATCGATGAAGCTTTCAATCCGGCTATGAATGCCCAGTGTCAGGCCATATCTTTTGGCCGCAAGCGCCTTTGCGACGCTTTCAAGATCGCTCGGATGATAGCGGACGATGTGGAGAATGGGGCCGAACACCTCGCGTTCAAGGAAGTCCGCGCCTGATATTTCAGCAAGCGTTGGCGCGAAGAAATGTCCGTCTGCGGGGATGTTGGTACAGCGGTGAAGCACCCTTGCCTCGCGACCAAGCCGATCAACATGCGCCTCTAACGCAGCTTTAGATGCCGCATCAATCACGGGGCCAATATCGGTCGCGGGATCAAGTGGGTTCCCAATCACCAGTGCGTCCATCGCGCCTTTGATCGTCTCGATAATCTCGTCAGCGCTATCATGGGGCACAAATAATATGCGAAGCGCCGAACAACGCTGGCCTGCTGATCCAAAGGCCGAAGCCATCACATCATCAACGACTTGCTCCTTAAGCGCGGTTGTATCGATGAACATGCCGTTCAATCCGCCTGTCTCAGCGATCAAGGGAATGATCGGGCCAGCGCGACCCGCAAGCGCGCGGTTAATCGCCCATGCGGTCTCGGTTCCACCGGTAAACGCCACGCCGTCAATCCCGGGGTGCACGGTGAGCGCCGTACCTATGGTCGCGCCGTCTCCCGGGGCGAGGCTGAGCACCGCTTTTGGCAGGCCCGCCGCGTGGAAAAGCGCCACCGCTTGTGCGGCAATGAAGGGGGTTTGTTCAGCAGGCTTAGCAATCACCGCATTGCCAGCCGCCAGTGCCGCTGCAATTTGCCCCGTAAAGATAGCGAGCGGGAAGTTCCACGGGCTGATGCACGCAAAAACGCCGCGCCCGCAAAGGGTCAGCGTGTTGGTTTCGCCCACGGTGCCGGTGAGCAGCTCAGGCGATCCGAACTGGCTTTCAGCCAGCCCCGCATAATAGCGGCAGAAATCAATCGCCTCACGCACTTCCGATACACCGTCGTTGAGGGTCTTGCCCGCTTCGGCGGCAAGGATGGCGATCAAATGATCCATATCGCCTTCGAGCGCGTCTGCCATCTTGCGAAGGACAGTGCCGCGTGCCTTGCCACCGCGCGCATTCCATCCCGGTTGTGCCTTGCGCGCGTTGGCGATCATCAGGTCAAGGTCAACCAATGCGGCCTCTTGAACAGGATTGACGGGCACCTTCACCGCGCCCGCTTGCACGCAGGCAATGCTATAATCGCGGCCCAATGGATTATCGCGCGACGCTCCATAGATTTTGGCAGGCACAGGAATTTTGGGGTGGCGGTGCGGCGCGGCTTCAACTTGGCCGATAGGGTCAACCACCACGCTCTCAGGCGAAACACTTTCATCAAGCAGCAAATGGACAAAACTCGTATTCGCGCCGTTTTCCAGCAAGCGCCGCACAAGGTAAGGCAGCAATTCCTCATGACCCCCCACTGGCGCATAAGCGCGCAGCCGCAATCCGCCGTAATGATCCTCAGCCGCTGCATAAAGCGCTTCGCCCATGCCGTGGAGCCGCTGATGCTCAATCACCACATCCTGCGCCGCAGCCATCGCGCGCACTGCCGCAAGCGTATGCGCATTGTGCGTCGCAAATTGGGGATAGAGCGACGGGGCGGCATCGATCAGCGCCTTTGCGCAGACAAGATAAGATAGATCAGTCGCGGCTTTGGTTGTGAACACCGGATAATCGGGCCGTCCCAAAACTTGCGCGCGTTTAATCTCGCTGTCCCAATAAGCGCCTTTAACAAGCCGCACCATGATCCGGCGACCGCTGTATTTGGCAAGCGCCGCGAGCGCTTTGATCACTTCCAGCCCGCGCTTTTGATACGCCTGCACGACGACACCAAAGCCCTGCCAATCGCGCAGCTCAGGTTCGCGGACAAGCTGGTCAATCAGCTTCATTGAGATCGTGAGCCGATCAGCCTCCTCAGCATCAATCGCAAAATTGAGATCATGTTTGGCCGCAATCAGCGCAAGCCGTTTGACGCGCGGATAAAGTTCATCCCAAACGCGCGCTTGCTGAACCGCTTCATAGCGCGGGCAAAGCGCGGACAGTTTAACCGATACACCGTGACCAAGCTCTGGCCCTGCGCCATCGCTTGCCGCGCCAACCGCCTCAATCGCGTTGGCATAGATCGTTTCGTAGCGCGCGGCATCGGCTGCCGTCCGCGCGCCTTCGCCGAGCATATCGAACGAGCAAAGATATCCCTCGCGCTTTGATCGTTTAAGCGCGGCCTCAATCGTGCGACCGAGCACAAATTGTTCGCCCATCATCCGCACCGCAGCGCCAACCGCCTCACGGATCACAGGCTCCCCAATCCGAGCGGTGAGGCGTTTGAGATAGCTGCCAATGTCACGCTTCGCCTCGCTATCAACGTCGACGAGCTTTCCCGTTAGCATCAGCCCCCATGTTGACGCATTAACGAACAGACTGTCCGACTGGCCGAGGTGAGCGCCCCAATCAGCCGAACCAATTTTCTCAGCAATCAACCGGTCGCGCGTATCTGCATCTGGCGTGCGCAGCAAAGCTTCGGCCAAACACATCAGCGCGAGGCCCTCTTTAGTGCCCAGCGAAAATTCCTGAAGGAAGCTTTCAACCACGCCCTGTTTGCGGCTTTGCTTGCGCGCATTGCTGACCAAGCGGATCGCATCGGCACGAATGGCGGCGCGCGCAATCGGGTCAAGCGGTTGCTGCTTGAGCAGCGATAAAACCGCCTGATCCTCATCCGCATATTTGCCCGAGTCAAGCGCATCCCAGTTGATTGTCACCGTGTGCATCTCCTTGTCACGCGTCATTAACGCAAACGCCAGCTAACTGCCATGCACCCCTCGCGACTCGCGGAGTCAGCTGGCTTAACGCGAAATTAACCTTTTGCGTTCAGAGATTGTTTGGTTAATAGAGTTGCCCGACACCATTGATCGCTGGTC
>JAYUAU010000091.1:0-42185 GCA_043741135.1 Sphingomonadales bacterium
TTCGCCGAAGGGCCAAACTTGGATTTCCCTGAACGCGGGCCGCAAGGCGAATATGAGGTGAGAGAGAGCTTTGACCCTTAAAGCGATGCTCGATTCAAATCTGTGTATTCGCGTGCTGCGGGATCGCCCGGTGTCGATGCAAGAGCGGTTCATGGCAGAGGCGCCCGCGTTGGCGATCTCAACTATCGTTTTGCACGAACTGCAATATGGGGCGGAGCGGTCAGGAAGACCAGACTTTCAGCACCAAAAGGTCGCGCAATTTGCCAACAATTTGACTGTTTTAGCCTTCGACAGCGAAGCCGCATTACACGCTGCGAACATCAAGGCAGAATTGGCGGCGCGCGGCAATCTGATCGGCCCCAACGATCTCCTGATAGCGGGCCATGCCCGCAGTCGCGGGCTAAAACTGATCACAGGCAATCTCCGCGAATTCAGCCGCGTTGATGGCCTCGCGTGCGAGGATTGGTTGGCCGGGTGACGCAAGCGCGCCACAGTCTGTTATAAATCGACAGCCGCCGCGCCGACTCTCCTTGCGTTTGCGCGGTAATCGGGTAGATCGCAACGCTTACGCCACAATTCGGAGACTTTGCTATACCACCTCTTCCTCCTCGCCGTCCAGGCGGCCAAACGCCAGCCCCGCAAAACGGACCGCGCTTTAACGAATATATCGTCTCCCCCAAAGTGCGGGTGATTGACGAAAATGGCGAAAACTTAGGCGTGATGTTTACCCGCGAGGCGATGGAGCAAGCCGCCGAGGTTGGGCTTGATCTCGTTGAAGTTTCGCCCAATGCTGATCCGCCGGTTGCCAAATTCCTCGACGTTGGCAAATTCAAATATGAGGCGCAGAAAAAGGCCAATCTTGCGCGCAAAACGCAAAAGACGCAGGAAATCAAAGAAATCAAAATGCGCCCCAACATCGATGATCATGATTATCAGACGAAGATGAAGGCCATCCATAAATTCATTGGTGAAGGTGATAAGGTGAAGGTCACGCTGCGCTTCCGCGGGCGCGAGCTTTCTCACGGTCAGCTTGGCATGGTCTTGCTTCAGCGCGTTCAAGAAGACAGCGCCGAAGTCGCTAAGGTTGAAGCCTATCCGCGCATGGAAGGCCGTCAAATGCTGATGGTAATCTCACCAAAATAAAAACTGTTGCACAAACACCGCACTTTCTCGAAATCGCGTTTACGTATAGGGAAAGCTCTATCTATTGCTTTGCGACTAGGTTAATCGCAACAAGGTTATAAAAACGAGGGAGAGTGTTTGATGCGCAAGTTTCACTATATGATTTCGGCGGCGCTAGTGGCGTTTTCGGCACCCGTTTACGCACAAGTTGCGGCGCCTCAGGCTGATGATACGGCCGTAGTTGGCCAAGGTGACATTGTTGTTACCGCTACTCGGCGCAGCGAAGCGCTCTCAGACATTCCGCTCGCGGTTTCCGCCGTCACCGCTGAATCGCTCCAGAATTCGGGCGCGAACGACATCCGCCAACTTAACCAGCTTGCGCCGTCGCTGCTCGTATCATCGACGGGTTCGGAAGCAAACGGCGCGGCGCGCGTCCGCGGCATTGGCACGGTCGGCGATAATCCTGGGCTTGAAAGCTCTGTCGCGGTCTTCATTGATGGTGTTTACCGCTCACGCAGCGGCATTGGCTTGTCTGAACTAGGCGAAGTTGAACGGATTGAAGTTCTGCGCGGACCGCAAGGCACGCTCTTTGGTCGCAATGCGTCAGCTGGTTTGATCCATGTCATCAGCAAAAAGCCTGACTTCAACTTTGGCGGCAGCGCCGAAGCCACTTACGGCAATTTCAATTATTTCCGGCTGGCCGCTGGCATCACTGGCCCGATCAGCGAAACAATAGCAGCCCGGATTGACGGCGTCTATGTGAAGCGTGACGGTTTTTCGACTGACATATTGTCAGGCCAAGACATCAACACGCGTGACCGCTTCTTTGTCCGTGGTCAGCTGTTGTTTGAGCCAAGCGACGATATCAGCATTCGCTTGATTGGTGATTATGCGAACCGTTCCGAAGCGTGCTGCGCAGGCTCCTATAAATCCACTGTTGAAACTTTCGATCCCACGCCTGGCGTTCCCGGAGATTTCGGCACGCGCCCGACAAGCCGCGTTGTTGACATTCTAACAAGCTTTGGTGGTTTGTTCCCCGATCCAACCGATCCGTTCAGCCGCCGCGTTGCGATTACCCCGGGCCGCACTTATGGCGGGAAAACCACAGATGGTGGCGCGTCAGCTGAACTCAACTGGGATTTCGGTGGTGCCGCGTTGACTTCGATCACGGCCTACCGCGAATATAAATCCGAACAGGCCGGCGATATCGATTATAGTAATGTCGATTTGCTCGCGCGTAATTTTGATGGGCGCAGCTTCCGCCAATTTAAGACATTCACCCAAGAGCTTCGCCTCCAAGGATCGCTCTTCGAGGATAAGCTCGATTGGATCATCGGTGGGTTCTATTCAAATGAAAAGCTCAAGACCCGCTCAAATCTTCAATTTGGCAACGCCTATGGCCAGTTTCTTGCCTGCCGCCTGGTCGCGTCGATCAGCGCTTCAGCGGCATTGCGCGATCCCGATCTTGATGGAGATGGCTGTTTGACTGCTGCCGGAAATGCGACAGTCGGCGGTGCTTTTTCGGGCCCAAATACTGCTGGTGGCACCGATGGCTCGCAATTGATTGCGGCGCTCCAGCGTCTTGGCAATGTCGCCAATGTTGGTGAACAGGGATCAGGCTTCAATCATACGAGCGAAAATTATGCGGTGTTCACGCATAATATCTTCAAAATCACGGATACGCTCAGCTTCACTATCGGTGCGCGTTACACCAATGAGAAAAAGAATATTCAAAGCGCGTTTAATAACAATAATACATTCTGCCCCAATCAGCAGCTGCTGACGGGGCCAGCAATTGCGGGCGCAACCAGTCCAACCGCACGAGCCTTGCTCGGCGGTGCGGTTCAGTTTGCGTGTCTGTTCAACTCAAGTTCGCAGCTCAATGCGCTCAACATCGCTAACCAGATCAAAGAAGATGAATTTACCGGCACCGCAGTGTTGTCGTGGAAGCCATTTGAAGATCTGCTGACCTACGCCAGCTATTCAAAAGGCTACAAAGCGGGCGGTTATAATCTTGATGCCTCGGCACTGGGATCACCACTGGCACCGCGCACAGCCGCTGACGCGGTTAACCTCCGCTTTGATGCTGAAAAGGTCAATGCGTTTGAAGTGGGCTTCAAATATGATGGTCGTCGTTTCAATGTGAACGTTGCGGGTTTCCGTCAGGAGTTTAAAAGCTTCCAGCTGAATACTTTCAACGGGCTGTTCTTCCTTGTGCAAAACGTCAATGGGTGCGGTAATTTGATTGGGGGCAGCGGCGCTGATTCGGACACTTCGGCGGCAACGGGAACATGTGCCGCTGGCGATATCAAGCCCGGTGTGATCAGCCAAGGTGTGGAAGTTGAAGCTACAGCCTATCCAGCGCGCAATGTCTCAATCACCGCTGGTGTGACATATTCAAGCACGAAATACGCTAATGATCTGGTGGGGAATGCCACAGGAACCGCAGCGCTTGCCACTGAACTCTTCCTCTTGCCCGGCAGCCGCCTGTCAAATGCGCCCGCTTATGTGGTAACGGCTTCGTTTGGCTGGACACCCGATCTTGGCAGCAGCGGGCTAACCGGTCTGTTCTATGTTGACACTCGCTTGCAGAGCGATTCGAATACTGGGTCTGACTTGTTCCCTGAAAAGGTTCAGGACGGCTATTCGCTGGTTAATGGTCGGATCGGCATTCGCGGCCCCAAGCAGCGCTGGGCTATCGAACTATGGGGGCAAAATCTGTTCAATAAAAACTATGATCAGGTTGCCTTCAATACGCCACTTCAAGCCGCTGGCAGCGGGTCGCGCGCACATCAGCAAGCGTTCGGCACCGCAACATCATTTTCGGCGCAGACATTCTCCGCCTTCCTTGGTGAGCCACGGACATTTGGGGTGACCGTTCGCGGGAAATTCTAACTCCCGTTTTTGCTGATCGATAAAATGCCCGCTCCGAAACACTCGGGGCGGGCATTTTTATGCAGCTTGCGCGTCGCTGATTTCACCCGCTGCGGCGTCGAGCAACGCAGCCTCTAGCGCCTTCAATCGCGCGGGCGCGGTGATCTTATCACCCGTCAAATCGGTGACATAGAATGTATCGACCGCGCGTTCGCCGTAAGTCGCGATATGCGCTGAATGGATCGTTGTTTGTGATTGAAACAGCGCATAAGCCAGCGCGTTGAGCAAGGCGGGCCGGTCACGCGCATTGGCTTCGATCACTGTATAGCGGTTTGACGCATTGTTATCGATCAACACATTGGGCGCAATCGCAAAGGCTTCTGCGCGCGTGCGGGGGAGCGGACGCGCGGCGAGCCGTTCGTTCAACTGGTGCCGATTGGCAAGCGCATCCTCAATCGCTTGTTCGATCTTTTTAAGCCGCGACGGTTCATCATAGGGTTGGCCAAATGGGTCTTGGATCAGGATATTATCGAGCGCCATGCCGTCACGCGTCGTGTGAATGCGGGCATCAATGATGCTGCCCCCCGCCAAATGAATCGCGCCTGCTAGCCTGAAAAATAGCCCCGGATGATCCGCTGCATAAACGCTGACGAGGGTCGCCCCGCGCGCGGGGTAGACAGTGGCTGAAATCGCGAGCGATTTATCTCCTGCCGCTGCCACCAACTGCGCATTGCTAATCAATATATCGTCCGGCTCGGCAATCCAATAGCTTTCAGGCAGTCGCTTACGCAACGCCTCAAACCGCGCGGCCTCCCATTTGAGCGATGTTGCCAGCACCTCTTGCTTGGCGGAAATCCGTTCCTTGCGCCCCGTTTGCTTGTGGCCAAGCCGCAGCACTTCCTCAGCGCCGTCAAACAGATTTGAGAGCAATTGGCGCTTCCAGCTGTTCCAGACACCTGGCCCTACCGCGCGGATATCGACAACGGTGAGCACTAACAAAAGTCGCAACCGCTCAGGCGATTGAACGACCTCCGCAAAATCGATGATCGTTTTGAAATCGGACAGGTCGCGTTTGAACGCGGTGGCTGACATCAGCAGATGCGTGCGGACAAGCCATGCTACGGTCTCAGTTTCAGCCGCACTCATCCCAAAGCGCGGGCACAGCTTCATCGCCACGTCAGCGCCAAGTAGCGAGTGATCGCCGCCGCGCCCCTTGGCAATATCATGGAGCAAAACCGCGACATAAAGCGCGCGCCGCGAAATGATCTGCTTGGTGATTGCGGTGGCAATCGGATGGTCTTCACCTAAATCACCCTTTTCAATCTGAGCGAGCAAGCCAATCGCGCGGATGCTATGTTCGTCAACAGTATAGTGATGATACATGTCAAACTGCATCTGCGCGACAACACGGCCAAAATCGGGCACAAAACGTCCGAAAACAGTCGCCTCATTCATCCAGCGCAGCACGCTTTCGGGGTTGCGCGGGCTGGTGAGAACATCAATGAACAGTTGGTTCGCGCGCGCACTATTGCGAATGCCAGCGTCGATTAGTTTCGCGTCGCGGTTCGCAACGCGCATCGCTTGGGGATGAATTTCAAGCCCGTGGAGGTCAGCCAGCGCGAATATCTCGATGAGCCGCACAGGGTCTGCCGCAAACCAATCATCGCGAGGAAGCGCCAGCCGACCTCGATCAAGCACAAATCCGTCAAGCTTTCGAGGCGCGCGCCTGAACCCCGCGAGCGTGAACCGCCGCCCCGTGGGCGCAAAGCTATCATCAAGATGGGCAAGGAAGACGCCGGTTAGATCGCCGACTTGTTTCGCGATCAGGAAATAATGCTGCATGAAGCGCTCAACCGCTGACCGTCCCGGGCGATCATTGTAACGCATCCGCGCGGCAATCTCGCGCTGAACATCAAAGGTCAGCCGTTCCTCGCCGCGCTTCGTTATCGCGTGAAGGTGGCAACGCACAGCCCATAGGAAGTTCTCCGCCTTTTGAAACTGCATCAATTCCTGTTTGGTCAGCAGGCCGCGCTCGACAAGTTCGGCGACACTGCCGACGCGGTGCATATATTTGCCGATCCAGAACAGTGTATGAAGATCGCGCAGCCCGCCTTTGCCCTCTTTGAGGTTGGGCTCAACAACATAGCGGCTATCGCCCATGCGCTTGTGGCGCGCATCGCGTTCGGCGAGCTTTTCAGTCACAAATGTGCGTGCGGTGCCGGCAACAATCTCGGCATTGAACCGCGCAGTGGCTTGATCATAAAGCGGCTGATCACCCCACACGTAGCGCGCCTCAAGCAACGCGGTGCGGATTGTGAGATCGCTTTTTGCCATACGGATCATATCATCAAGCGAACGGCTCGAATGGCCAACCTTCAGCCCTAAATCCCACAGTGTATAAAGGATCGATTCGATCACTTGTTCAGACCAGCCGGTTTGCTTGTACGGCGTTAAGAACGCGATATCGACATCCGAATGCGGTGCCATTTCGCCGCGCCCATATCCGCCGACCGCCATCAGGCATAGCCGTTCGGACGATGTCGGGCTGCCTTGGCGGTAAAGCCGCTGCACCGTGAAATCGTAGACCAGCCGCAGGATTTGATCGGTAAGGAACGCCTGCCCCGATGCCGCATCGCGGCCTGATTGTGGTTTGGCGGTCAAGCGCGCGGCAATTTCAGCGCGTCCAATATCGAGCGCCGGCTTGAGGATTGCGACCAAGGCAGCGCGCAACTTGGCTGCGTCATTGCCTTCAATTGCTGTTAGTTCGTCAGCCAACGCGCGGCGATCAATGATCGCGCGGCGTAAGGTTAGCTGTTCGAAGCGATTAGTCATTAGGTAACACCAAATGGAAAATTATCTCGTTCCCCGGCGAAGGCCGGGGTCCAGTTCCTTCATCAACAAAGCGGCGAAGCCTCAAAGCCCGGGCCCGACTAGACCCCGGCCTCCGCCGGGGAACGGCGAATGACGGATATATCTCCAAACGCGAATGCCTTAGGGTATTCATATCAACGCCATGCCCGCATCAAACGCCGCTGTCACCCTGATATTTGAGTTCAAGATAGCGGCCTTGCGTCGCGAGTGTGCTGAGATCGCCTGAGGCTAATTGCTCGCTCATCCGCGCGAGCTCGCTATCGACGACCGCAAGTCCGTCGACCAATTGCTGATCTGGGCTGATGCCGTTCAACCCCTGCTTGCGAAAATTAGGCGGTACCCGCGTGTAACCGCGCACGAGTTCGGGAAGTTCATCGCCGATAAGACGCTTGATTTCGGCAGCGGCTGGCTCCCTTTCATTCAACCGCTCAAGCTGAGGCGCTAATTGCTCAAGCTTGAGACCAATCCCGTCTACCAATCGAACCGCGGGTGCGGGCAAAGCACGGCGCTGCCCCGCCAGCCATTCCTCAGTTTTGAGCGGAAGCAGCGCCAGTTCAGTGGTGGGAACGGGGTCACCGCTCGCCAGCGCATTAGTCGGCAAATAGGTTGATCCAAACGCGGCAATCAGGAAAATCAACACCGCGAGCATAAGCCCACTAGTTCCAACAGGACTGATCATCCCCCAGGCGATCAAGCCCACCGCCACGATAGCTCCCAGCCCTATAATCCGCTTTGCCTTCTGGAAAAAGCTAGCGCGCGACCGTTGCCGTGCGCGTTTGGCCATCCGCGGTGTCGTGCCGTGGCGCAGCAACGCCTCTTCAGCGCGCGCGAGAATGCGTTCGCTTTCCATCAGCTAACCGGCGCGAAGGGATCAGCGCTGATCGACGCGAGTTTGCCTTGAGCTGCCCCCTCTGCGCGCGCGATATAGCCTTTTGACTTCTCAACTTCATCTGAGAGTGTATCGACCGTCGTCCGCATTGATACCAGCGCCTTGGCTTTGAACGCGTCAATGCTGTCCATTGTCGCATATATATTCTGGAATGCGCGCTGGAGCGTTTCAAGCGGGATCGTTGATGATGAGGCTTGTGCATGGATCGTCGCGGTTTGGTTTTTGAGCATCTCTCCGGTTGAATCGATGATCTTTGCGGTCGTTGTATTGAGCGCGGTGATTTGTTCGAGAACGAGTTTCTGCCCCACCAGTGCTTGGGCAACGGTGACAGCGGTGCGCAGTGCGGAGACTGTCGTCGTCGATGCGCGGTCAACGCCTTTGATCAGCTCGACATTGTTTTTCTTGACGAGATCAAGCGCCAAATACCCTTGCACACTCACCGCCATTTGGGTGAGCAGATCAGTAGTTCGCTGGCGCACATAGAATAGCGCGGTTTCGCGGATCGCTTTGGCTTTGGCGATGTCAGACGTATCAAGCTCGTTCGCTTTATCTTCAAGCTTGGTATCAAGCGCCTTTGACACATGGATCATCTGTTCAAGCCGCCCCATCGCGCCCCACAGATTTTGCCGCTCAACATCGATCGCGGCATTGTCTTTCAACAATTCATCGCGGCCAGAACCGAGGTTGGTCAAGATCGAGGCAATGTGATTCTGCGACGATTTATAGCCATCAAAATAATCGCGCATCTTGCTGCCATAAGGGATGATACCAAAGAACTTTTTGCGCGTGAACAAATCGCCTTTGGCACCCGGATCAAGGTCTTCAACCGTCCGGCGAAGCTCGGCTAGGTCTTTGCCAACGCCTGCCTCACCGTCCATCGCTTTAACCGGACGATCAAGGAAACGGTTCGATTGACCCGAAGCATCGGCAATCTCTTTGCGCCCCATATTGGTGATCGCATCAACACGTTTTCCAAATTCGGGCGAATTGACATCCTGCGCGACCAAATCGCGGACGAAATCTTCGGCTTTGGTATCAAGTTGCGATTTCTGTTCGGGCGCAATCGGCACGAGGCCAGACGCTTTTTCAGGCGCGATCACGGGCACGGGATCTGGTGCCAAGAGGGTGAGGTCAGCGGTTTGCACTTGAGTGGCCACGCAAACAGGCTCCTTGATTGATGTTCACCTCAAGATGGCGAAACATAGTGTATTATTCAAGTAGCACGCGCGAGCTTAGCGGCAAGCCATGCTGAAATGATCAATTGGGCTTGATGATAGAGCATTAAGGGGATGATGATAAGCCCTGCCTCTGCCCCAGGAAACAAAATCCGCGCCATCGGTGCGCCGGTCGCGAGCGTCTTGTGCGATCCTGAAAATAGCAAGGTGATCCGGTCTTCGCGTGAAAAGCCTAACTGCCCGCCAAGTGCCCAGCTTGCGATCATCGCAAACGCCAGCAAAAGCGTGACCACGGCGCTGAGGATCAAGAGTTGCAATAGGCTCACGCTGCCCCACAATCCCGTAGCCGCGCTAAAGGCCGCATAGACCGCCAGCACAATCGTCAGCTTGTCCATCCACGAAATCCATGCCTTGTGGCGCTGCGCCCAATTCTTCAACAAAGGCTGCATCACTTGACCCAGAACGAAGGGCAGCAGCAGCAAGATCGCAATCTTGAGCACAGCCGATAGGCCAATGTCTGCGCCGCTCACCTTGAGCATCATCGCGACAATCAGCGGGGTGAGGATGATCCCGAGCAAGTTTGATACGGCAGCAGCGATCAGCGAAGCCGCGACGTTACCGCGCCCGAGCGAGCTATACGCAATCGCTGATTGAACCGTCGATGGCAGCGCGCAGAGAAACAGCACACCGGTCCAGAGTAAAGGCGGCAAGGCAAAGGCCAACGTTGCTGCCAATGCGACACCCGCGAGCGGGATGACGCCAAAGCTAAAGCCAATGATGACAAGCTGTAAACGCCACTGCTGTAACCCCGACCAAATCGCCGCGTGCGAAAGCCTAAGTCCGTGGAAAAAGAACAAGGCGAAGATCGCGCCGTTTGAAAGCATCCCAACGCGGTCTAGCATGATGCCTTTCGCAGGGAAGAAGGCTGCAAAAGCAATGACAGCGATAAGAATGATGATGAAGCTATCGGGGATCAGGCGCTTGAGCATCCCGCGCACGTGGCCGAAAGTGGCGCAAACGACAACATTAAACGAGGCGGGGTAATCGGATGAACAGAATTCGCTGCTCCGAACGGTCTCGACTTCGACCCGACTTCGATCAGATTTGCACATGCGTCTTTGCGAGGAGCCCTTCGACTGGCTGGTAAGCCAGCCGCTCAGGACAGGCTGGGGCAAATGCCCCAGCGACGCGGCAATCCACTCGCCGCACCATAGTATGGATTGCCGCGCTTCGCTCGCAAAGACGGAATAACGGTGACGGGAGTTACGACGACGGGTGCATCATCCCCCAAATAAGGCTTGTGAATACTCCGTTCGGAAGCCATGTTCATGCAATGAACAGGCCTAAGTTTCGGGGCTATCACACCCGTAATCGTAATTCATATTGACTCAAGCAAAAATCATATCATAATAATCTTTTCAGATCGGGATAACAGCCATGAAGAAATATTTCGCGGTAGCTTTTTTATCGTCAGTATGTAGTTTTTATGGTTCGCCTGCCTTGGCGGCTGATGCAATTTCCTCATGCGCCGCTGCATTACAATTCGATACATCGATAGTTGAGCAGAATTTTTTGGCGAAACTCTCAATTCTTAATGTTGTTACCAGCTCAAATTATGACGAGTCTAAAAAAAGCTACGGCGCTTCTATCCCTGGTTATTTCGGAGGAAGTTTCGATGATTTTCAACAGAAGCGTGCCGATTTATCTCAAACACTTGCGCTCGACTCGTCAGTTTCCAGTCAATCAAATTTTTATCAGCGCGTTCTTTCTCCTGCGGGCGCAAAAGCCTATTCAGATTGTGTCCATGCGGTCACGCGTGAACCACTGCGTGCCTATATTTCGAGCGGACAGCGTTCCGAATTCGTGGCCATAACGATCCTTAGTGGGGACACGGGCAACAGTGTGATCAAGCTCAACATTATCGCGCCCGATTACATTCAGCGCTTGACCGAACCAAAGGTATTGACCTCGGGGTCAAGTCAGACCCTGCTGTTCAAATCTCCGCTTAACCGCCCGTTCTTGGTCATTATTAATGGTGAGAACAGTGTGTCAGGCACTTCGTATTCGCCTGCCACGATTGAGATGCCTCCGTATGTTGAATACCGTTTAGTTAGCAATTACCAAACCTTGACGAGCATTGGAGTATGTGGAGCAGGCGGGCACGGCAACACCTCCGGGTCACCGCTTCGTGAATCTGTCTATTTTGCTGCGCCGGTTAGGTATAAATTGATGCCGGAAACGTTGAAACTAAGCGAGCGCCGGGTGACTGGCTTGAACAATGCGGTTGATCCCAGTTGGACATGGACGAAACAGCCAAATAATGATCGACCAGATTCAATGCGTGGCGATCCTAGCGCATGTGACGGTGTAAGCCCTCATACTCAAAGCAGGGTCGAATATCATTTTTCAATACGTGCAGTGACGCAGACGGTTACAAAAGTTGGCAACTAGTCGCTGGGGGTTACGTTGACAGTTCACTTAACCCTACCCAACGCCCCTGAAACGCTCATTCAAAAAACGCTGTCCTACACTGTTCGGTTCATCGTTTAACCGCCCCGATGATAGATGATGAAAGCACCCCAGCCCGTCCTAATGACAACGCCTTGTTAGCCGCGCGTGGTGGCAGAGACATTATGGGTGAAACTGCACACGGAGTCGCCAGAGGAATCACCGGTTGGCGCGGCGTTTCAAGTGTGACTTTAGTGTGACCTTTCACTCGCATCGTCGCCGTAATTTACGCGCAGCATGACGGGGGTTGAGACTAAAAATGCCACCAAACTCATCCCGCATTAAAACGCCCCGGTCAGGCTCAGTCGAAAACGGCTGTCGCGGCAGCAGTCGCGACAGCCTCTGCAAATCAACCCGCAAGAACCCCCTTCCGTGAACGTCAATCCGTGCTAGACTTGCGATAACGAAGGAGAGTGATATGCATGATATGGTCATTCGCGGCGGCACAATCGTCGATGGCAGCGGCGGGAAACCCTATATCGGCGATGTTGTTGTTGATAATGGCATCATCACCGCAGTCGGCAATCTAAGCGCGCAAGGCCGCGAAGAGATTGATGCGCGCGGGCTGTATGTCACTCCGGGTTTTGTCGATATCCACACCCATTATGATGGCCAAGCAACGTGGGATAGCGAAATGGCACCGTCAAGCTGGCACGGCGTTACAACAGTCGTGATGGGCAATTGCGGCGTCGGCTTCGCGCCCGCCAAGCCTGATAAGCATGACTGGTTGATCGGGCTGATGGAGGGGGTTGAGGATATTCCGGGCACCGCCCTTGCCGAAGGAATGACGTGGGATTGGGAGACGTTCCCCGAATATATGGATGCACTTGAACGCCGCGCGCGCACGGTCGATGTCGCAACGCATGTGCCGCACGGTGCGGTGCGCGCTTATGTGATGGGCGAACGCGGCGCGAATAATGAAGCGCCGACGCAAGATGATATCGCGCAAATGTCCAAAATCGTTGAAGAGGGCTTACGCGCGGGCGCGCTTGGATTCTCGACGTCGCGCACCGTGCTTCATAAGTCGATTGACGGTGTTTTGGTGCCCGGCACGACCGCAACCAAGGAAGAATTGATCGGCATTGGGCGTGCGATGGGCCGTGTGGGCCACGGCGTATTTGAAATGGCGAGCGACCTCAAACGCGAATGGAATGAATTTGAATGGATGGGCGATTTGAGTCGCGAAACCGGAATGCCCGTCACTTTTGCCGCACTCCAATCAATCGCCAAGGAACTGCCGCTTGACGAACAAATTTCCGAAATGCGCGCGCAAAACGATAATGGAGCCAATATCGTTGCTCAGATAGCCTTGCGCGGGAACGGGATTGTCATGGCGTGGCAGGGCACGGTGCATCCGTTCCGCCTGAAACCAGCATGGGCGGAAATTGAAGCTTTGCCGTGGGCCGAACAACTAGTGCATCTAAAAGACCCCGCGTTTCGTGCGCGGATGATCAATGAGGCATCACTTTATCCTGAATCGGATACACCCGAATTGCTGCGCATTGTAACAGACGGATGGTTCATCCATTTCGAAATGGGGCCTGATTTTAACTATGAGCCGACGCCGAGCGAGAGTGTCATGGCACGTGCTGCGGCGGCGGGGGTTTCGGGGGCCGAATATAGTTATAACTTGCTGATGGCGGATGACGGCACGGGTTTCATCTATTTCCCGATCCTCAACTATGCTGATGGTAATCTTGATTTCCTTGAGCCACTGCAAAATGCGGATGATTGCGTCAATTCGCTCTCAGACGGTGGCGCTCATTGCGGGACGATTTGTGACGCTGCCTCGCCAACCTTCATGCTGCAATATTGGGTGCGAGACCGCGAGCGGGGGCGGATCAGCCTCGAAAGTGCCATCAAGCGCCAGTGCCGCGATACCGCGATGCTCTATGGGCTTGAAGATCGCGGCTTGCTCTCACCGGGCTATCTTGCCGATATCAATGTGATCGACATGGAGTCAATCAAGCTTGGCAAGCCTTGGCTCGCCTTCGATTTGCCAGCCGGTGGCAAGCGATTACTGCAAAAAGCTGATGGCTATGTCGCGACGGTTAAATCGGGGCAAGTGACGTTTCGCAATGGCGAATATCAGGGCGTTCATCCCGGCGGAGTGATTCGCGGGCCGCAGATTGCGGCATTGGCGTTGGCGGCGGAGTGATGGCCGCTCGATTCGTTAGGATATCGTTGCAAAAAGCCTAATGAAGTGAGTGGTTTGCACCAATCGCTTTCGCCACGGCATCATCGCGCTGGACTCTTGAAAAAGCGGCTTTAGGTTGAAGCTTGGGTCGGGGGCGCCAATGCACTTGCCCGTATAGAAATCCACCTTCTTAAGGGGCGCGATATGTCACCAATGATAAAGATGCTGCTGGGCGGTTTAGCGACTGCGATTGCAACATGGTTCCTTCACGGGCCAATGGGATGGGGTGCAAAATGTGCGCCTACAAATGCAACACCTGCTGCTGTGGCCACGGGGCCAGATGCACCAGCAACCGCAGAGGCGGTGAAAACCTGCCAAACCGATGTCGACGCGGTTATTGCGGGTAAGACAGTTAACTTCGAAAGCGGTCGCTCAGTGATCAAAGCCGATTCAATCGCGCTGATCGAAGCACTGGCAACCGCATCAAAAGCGTGCGCTGGCACACAAATCGAAGTCGCTGGCCATACCGATCAAACCGGCGGCGACGCTGCCAACATGCGGCTTTCCGAAGAACGCGCGAATGCTGTTGTAGCCGCTCTCACCGTACGCGGCGTTCCTGTTGAGCGTTTGGCGCCCAAAGGTTACGGCGAAACCAAGCTGGTCGATCCAGCGATGACGCCCGATGCGCTTGCCAAGAACCGTCGGATTGAATTCCGCGTTGCCTCAAGTGTCGCGCCCGCCGCGGCACCTGCTGCACAGTGAGGAGATAGACTATGAATACACTTCTCGGAGCCATCATAATTGGCCTCATCGTTTACGCCATTGGCTTGTTTATTGCCCGCCTGATTTGGGGCAGCGATACTGACAACGCCTGATAATGCGAAAGGAATATGCCCATGTGGCCGCTTTGTAGTTTTTCACTTGCCAGTGCCCTCTGGCTGCTTCTCCCGCTCCTTCTGGGGCTTCTTACCGGTTGGTGGATTTGGGGTAACCGTCCCAAATTGGGCCTTGTTGGTGATGGTATTGACGCTGTTGGTTCGGGCTTTGGTTCAGCAATTGCGGGTGCCGGTGCGGTTGTTGGCGGCGCTGGTGCTGCGCTCGCTAAGGGCGCTTCATCGGTCGCTGATGCAGGCGCTTCGGTCGCTGGCGGTGCGGTTGATGTGGCCAAATCGGCAGGGTCAACTGTCGCTGGTGTGGCGACGGGTGCTGTCGGTGCTGCAACCGGTGCCGTCTCTGGTGTTGCTGGTGCCGTCTCTGGCGTTGCTGGTGCCGCCGCTGGCGCTGTTGGTGCGGCTGCGGCAGCTGTTGGGCTGACCAAAATCGGCATCCCCGTTGCTGTCGGCGCGGCTGATGATTTGCTGTTGATCAAGGGTGTCGGGCCAAAGCTCAATGCCTTGCTCAACAAGCTTGGCATCACGCGCTTTGATCAGATTGCGGCATGGAGTCGCGGTGACGTTGAAAAGGTTGACGGGCATCTAGAAAACTTTAGCGGCCGGATCGACCGTGAAGAGTGGATTCCACAAGCCAAGCTGCTTGCGGCGGGCAATATGACCGAGTTTAACCGCCTTTACGGAGACGGTGTTGGCGCGGTTGCTGCGGGTGCGGGCGCGATTGCGATGACCGCAATTGGCATTCCAGCCGCCGTTGGCAAAGCTGATGATTTGCTTCAACTCAAAGGCGTCGGGCCAAAGCTCAATGGCGTTTTAGTGGGGCTAGGCATCACTCGCTTTGATCAGGTTGCGGCATGGACTGCGGACGATGTTGCTAAGGTTGACGCGCATCTCGGCAGCTTCAAAGGTCGGATCGTTCGCGAAAGCTGGGTTGAACAAGCGGGCTTGCTCGCGAGCGGGGCCATCGCTGCGTTTGAAGCGAAATTTGGTAAGCTTGACAGCGAAAACGTCTAGCGCGGTCAAAATGCTAACGAGGCGCGCTCGCTACATCGTGGCGGGCGCGCTTCTGTTTGTTGGCGCGGGGGTTGCAAGCGTTTCGCCTGCGCAAAGCATCGAAGATGAACGCCGGGCGCTTGCCACTGCAAAAGCACAGTCATTCGCCGCTGATGAACGGGCCGCACGGCTTGAACAACAAGCGGCGGTTCAAACTAGCGCCGCCGAAGCCGCCAAAGCACAAGCCGCTGCCGTTGCTTCACATATCCAATCAGCGGAATCAGAGATTACGGCGGCTGAGGCGCGCATCGCTCTGATTGAAGGCCTCCGCGCCGAGGCACGCGCGCGGCTGCTCGCCAAACAAGAACCAGCGATCAAACTCATTGCGGCACTTCAATTGATGACGCGCAGGCCGCCAGCACTTGCCTTTGTTCAGCCTGGCTCGCTCACCGATCTTGTCCATGTGCGCGCGGTGCTAAGCGCAATCATGCCTGTGCTCAAGGCGCGCACCGCGGGATTGCGCGCAGAGCTTGAAGAGAGTCGACGTCTGCGGAAAAGCGCTGATGTGGCATTGCTGGCTTTGAATACGGGGCAAAAGCGGTTGGTGAACGAGCGCGCGTCGCTTGTCCGGCTTGCCACATTGCGCCGCCGTGCGTCGCAATCGCTTACGGGAAGCGCGATTATCGAGCAAGACCGCGCAATGGCGCTTGGTGAAAAAGCGCGCGATATCGTCTCGCTCATGTCTGATATCAACAATGGCGCGGAAATCCGCGCGCGACTTGAAACATTAAGCGGCCCAGTGTTGAGACCAGCACGGCCAGGCGACACCCGCGCGACGCCCAGCGAAATTGTAACATTACCCCAAATACGCTTGCCTTACCGGCTTCCCGTTGTTGGCACCGTCATTACAGGGCTAGGCGAAGTATCAGGCGCAGGCGTGCGCGCACGCGGGCTAACGATTGCGACGCGCGCGCAGGCGCAGGTTGTAGCGCCTGCTGCGGGCAGGATTGTTTTTGCAGGGCCGTTTCGCGGCTTTGGACAGATCGTTATCGTCGATCATGGCAGGCGCTGGACGACGCTGATCACTAGCCTTTCAGCGCTTGATGTGCGCGTGGGGGATATTGTCGTGCAAGGCGGGCCGATTGGCCGTGCAGGGGCTGAGCGGCCAACGGTGACCGTTGAGCTTCGCCGTGACAATGTGCCTATCGATATTACGCCTTTTGTTGCAGGCTAAAGCGCTGTAGACTTGAGCGATTGACCCCGTTGAGTATTGACCAATGAAGACTGAATTTTTGCGCGCGGCACTACTCGTTTCGAGCGTCGCTCTGATCCCTGCCACCACCGCGACAATCGCGGCGTCTGATTCAGGAAGCTTCAATGAAATCCGTGAATTCATGGATGTGTTTGAACGTGTGCGCGCTCAATATGTTGACAAGGTCGATGATCGCAAATTGATCCAAGGCGCGATTGACGGGATGTTGACGAGCCTTGATCCGCACTCATCCTACCTTGATGAGCGCGATTTTGAGAATATGCGCGTTCAAACCGACGGCAATTACGGTGGGCTTGGCCTTACCGTTTCGATGGAGGATGGCGCGGTAAAGGTCATCACCCCCACCGAAGATACGCCCGCTGATAAGGCTGGCATCAAAACCGGCGATTATATCACGCACCTTGATGGCGTGCTGATTTTTGGTGGCACGCTTGATGAAGCCGTTGATAAAATGCGGGGGCCAGCGGGAACGCCGATCAAGCTCACCATCGTTCGCCCCGGGCGTGATAAGCCCTTTGATCTCACGCTCGTGCGCGCCAATATCACACTCAAGCCGGTGAAATGGGAAGTTAAAGACGGCGTTGGCATCATCAACATCAACGGCTTTTCAAAACCAACCGGAAGCAGCGTCCGCGCCGCAATATTAGGTGTTGAGAAATCCCTTGGCCGTCGGCCCATTGGTTACATAGTTGATTTGCGATCAAATCCGGGTGGCTTGCTTGATCAGGCGATTGAAGTGTCCGACGCTTTCCTCGAATCAGGTGAAGTCGTTTCGCAACGCGGGCGCGATAAGCGCGATATCGAGCGTTATTATGCAAGTGCGGGTGATTATACCCACGGTCTGCCGATCATTGTGCTTGTTGATGCAGGCTCTGCTTCTGCGGCTGAAATTGTCGCAGGCGCGCTTCAGGATCATCACCGTGCTATCGTGATGGGCGAACGAAGCTTTGGCAAAGGTTCGGTTCAAACGCTCATTCCGATTGATGACAAAACGGGATTGAGGCTCACCACCGCGCGTTATTACACGCCGTCGGGTCGTTCAGTGCAGGAAGGCGGAATTGAGCCAGATATTGCGGTGCCGCAGCTTTCCGATCCCGATTATAAATCGCGCCCGCGCGTTCGTGAGGCTGATCTGGGACGGCATCTGATCAATCAGGCTAAGGTTGATAATAGTCTGCTTGAAAATGACAGCAAACCTGATCCGCGTTTCAGCGAAACCGCTGAGCAATTGAAGGCAAAGGGGATCACCGATTTCCAGCTTCATTATGCCTTGCAAACAATGGCGCGGCTCGGGCGCACGCAAAGTGCTGTGGCTCTTCCTGCTAAGCCACGCCGTTAGATTGGCCTGTTAATGACTCAATTTGCCAAAGCGAGAGCGCTTGCGCTCGCTGTCCCGTTGGCGTTGATGCTCGGCGCGTGGGGATCGCAATATATTGGCGGACTATCCCCGTGCGAAATGTGTATGTGGCAGCGCTGGCCGCATTTGCTCGCGATTGCGATAGCCGCTTTTGCGTTCGCTCTCCCCCGCCGTGAGATTGTTGCGCTCGCCGCCATCGCCATCCTTGTCAGCGGCGCGATTGGTGCGTTTCACGCGGGCGTTGAATATAAGTGGTGGGAAGGTTTAACGCGGTGCGCTCAGATGTCAGGCGAACGCTCAATCAGCGATATTATGAACACGCCGCTCGTGCGCTGCGATGAGGCGCAGTGGATCTTATTCGGTATCTCATTGGCTGGCTATAATGCTATCTTGTCGGGCGGCGCGGCGCTGTTTATTTTGGGATTGTTAGGAAAAAGCCCAAAATGAACCTTGAAAATCAAAGAGCCGAGACTGATGCGATGATCCGCGTCAATCATGCTGGTGAATATGGTGCCGCGCGGATTTATGAGGGTCAGCTTGCAGTGCTCGGTGATCGCCATCCCGCCGCGCGCGCGATCCGCCATATGGCAGCGCAGGAACAGCGCCATCTCGATCATTTCAGTGCACTGATCGCAGCGCGCGGCGTGCGCCCGACATTGCTCCATCCTTTGTGGCATATCGCTGGCTATGCACTAGGCGTCGCAACAGCAGCGATTGGGCCTGAAGCCGCAATGGCGTGCACCGTGGCGGTTGAGACTGAGATTGATCGCCATTACGGCGAGCAGCGCGCAGTACTCGGCAGTGATGAACCCGAATTATCCGCCGCTATCGCAGATTTTCAGGCTGAAGAAGTTGAGCATAAAGCAACCGCGCTTGCTGCTGGCGCTGAAATGGCACCTGCTTATCCCGTAATGAGCGCATTGATCAGGCTTGGATGCCGCGCGGCGATTGCGGTGACGCAGCGGATTTGAGTCATTGCAGGTTCAGCTAAAAAAGTAGAGACTTGGCTTATGAGAATCATTGCACTCTTCGCCATGGCCCTAGCGCCTTTGGCCTTCGCCTCGCCCGCCCCCGCGCAGGATCGGTTGTTGACTATATTCGGTAATGATAAATGCCCAGCAGACGCCATCTGCGTCGTGGCGCCTGAGGCTGAGCGCTACCGCATTCCCAAGTTCCTGCGTGAGCCTGCTAAATCACCATCGAGCACAAGCTGGGCCGTGCGACAGCAAGCAACGCTGAGTGAAGGCAAATCAGGCACGGGCAGTTGTTCGGCTGCTGGTGCTGGCGGCTGGACGGGATGCTGGACCGAATATATGAACCAAGCGCGCGCCGAAGCCAAAGCGCAAAAGGCAGCAGCGCGCGAGGTTCCCTAGGCATAGGCGGTTTTTGAATTGCTTTTGAATCGGGTGACTTTAAGTTGACCCACTTCGTCTTTGCGAGCAAAACGAAGCAATCCATACAATAGTGCCTTGAGTGGATTGCCGCGTCACTGCGCTCCTCGTAAAGACGGGTTAGCGAAATGCCACTCCGCCCTAATGCTTCAGTCTTTCCCCCGCAATCCACTCATCAATCTGGCGCTCAAGCACCGTAAGTGGCACCGCGCCTTGGAGCAAAACCGCATCATGAAAGCGGCGCAGATCAAATTTTGCGCCCAGCGCCTTTTCGGCGCGCCCACGAAGTTCGCGGATTTTGATCTCACCAATTTTATACCCCAAAGCTTGGCCAGGCCAGCTGATATAGCGATTAACCTCGGCTTCGATATTCGCGGGCGAAAGTGCGGTATTCTCGGTCATAAAGGCAATCGCCTGCGCTTTGGGCCAGTGCTTGGCATGCATGCCCGTATCAACAACCAAGCGGCACGCGCGCCACATTTCATATGACAAGCGCCCCATCATCTTTTCAGGCGTATCATAAAGCCCCATCTCTTCACCGACAAATTCGGAATAGAGCCCCCAGCCTTCAACAAAGGCGGTAAAGCCAGCGGCATGTTTGCGAAAATCGGGGAGCGGGAGTTCCTGTTGCAGCGCGATTTGATGGTGATGGCCGGGCACCGCCTCATGCGCTGAAAGCGCGGGTAATTCCCAGAGGGGGCGCTGTGGTAATTTTGACGTGTTGACGTAGAAATTGCCCGCAATCCCGCTCACTGGAGAGCCCGGATTATAATAAGCCGTCGTCGTTGTCTCAGCGGTCTCTTTGGGGATTTCACGCAAACCGTATGGAAGGCGCGGGAGCGTCGCAAAATATAGCGGCATTTTGCCGTCAATCTGTTTGGCAACGCGCGATGCCGCCGCCATCAATTCCTCAGGCGTTCTGGCATAGTAAACGGGGTCGCTGCGCAGCTTGGCGATCATCTCCTTGCGCGACGAATAACCAGCGTCTGCGGCAACTTTGTCCATCCGCGCGCTGATCCGTGCGACTTCGCTCAGGCCAATCTGGTGAATTTGCTCTGGGCTAAGGTCAGTTGTTGTGTGCGTGCGCGCGCGGAAGGCATAATAGCCCGCGCCCCGCGGTGTTTCAGAAACCCCGACTGCTTTCGCGCATTTGGGCTGATAATCGGCGACATAAAAGTCATAGAATTTGCGGTATTCGGGCGTAAGCACGTCGCGGATGAGTGTTGACGCGCGCTTTTGCAGTTGCGCCCACTCGTCAGAGCTGACGTCAATCGGCTTGGCGCGTGTGAACGGGGCGTAATAACGTGTTGCCTCAGGCGCTCCTTCAACCGCGCCGAGGATTGTCTTTTCAAATCCCACCATCGCGACGCAAGGCTGAACAAATTTCTGCGCAATCGCCGCTTTCGTAATCGCAATGCCCTCAGCATTGAGCTGGGGATAAAGCGCAAGCCGCGTCAGATAGCTTTGATAATCAGCTTTGCTGGCAAATGGGAGATTGTCAGCCAGCGAAACAAAGCTTTGATGCCAGCCATCATAAGTTGAAAACAGCATCATGCGTTGACCGTATTGATTGCCTTCAATTTGATCGCTGAGCAAACGCGCAAGTACGCCCTTGTTTGTCCGGTCAGCCGCAGACAATCCTGGATCGGCGACGGCGTTCAATCGCGTGAGGAAGCCTTGCGCCTTTGCAGCATCCGCGTCCTGCGCCTTCAGGCTGATATCGCCAATCTTATCATCATATTTCCGCACCCCAAGCGTGGTCGCAGACACGGGATTGACCGAAAGCCACCACGCCCAATGATCGTCGATAATCGCTCGCAAATCATCAGCGGGCGCGGCGTAGGCGGGGATGGCAGCCGCGAGGCAGAGCGCGCCAATCATCACTTTCAACTTCGCTTTGTTCATCGCGGCTTCCTTCTGCGCTAAAGCAGCTTATCGCTGCGCCACGCGGGGTGCACCTGCGCACAATATCATGGAAACGGGAACTGAAAAGCCTGCTTCGCTATCGACAATTATAAAGTCTCAGGCATAATTAAACGTATCGCGCTCCAAGTGCCGTTATTTCTATGGCATGCCAAAAATCACCGCATCGCACAGCACTGCAGCGCGGTGCGCGGCATGGTGTTGGGTGCGTTACTGATCGCTGGTTTCTTCACCTTTGCCTTTGGGCGGCTTCTCGGATCGTGGTTATTTGGAGCGGCATGAGTTTAGGTTGAGTTGGCGCGGCCAAAAACCTGTCATGCTGAACTCGTTTCAGCATCCACGGTTCCGCTTGACGCTGTAATGTGCGTAAGAGCATGGATACTGAACCAAGTTCAGCATGACGCTGAGTGGGTTAACCTAAACCAATCATATTCAGCTAAACCCTAGTCGTTGGGAAGCCGCCTTAAGATCAGCCTCGCGTGCGGGGAAGTTTGAGGCGATGGCGGCTTGATAAGCATTTACGATGGCGGGTTCCGCTCGCTCGGGGCTGCCGCTGTCAAACGGCGGCGCTGGATCATATTCGAACGCTAGTTGAAGCGTTTTGGCAACCGCCTCACCGCTCACGAGAGCGGCTAGGCTGAGTGCGAAATCAATCCCAGCGGTTACCCCGCCACCGGTTATGCGGTTGCGGTCAGTCACCGTGCGCGCTGTGACGGGCACTGCTCCGAACAACTTAAGATGATCATGCCATGCCCAATGCGTCGTGGCGCGGTATCCGCTGAGCAAGCCAGCAGCGCCGAGGATGAGAGACCCCGTGCAGACGCTCGTCACCCACGTTGCTTGCGCACCGACAGCGCGGATCCACGCCATCGCAGCGTCATTGTTCATGACATTGGTAATGCCAACGCCGCCTGGAATGCACAAAATGTCAGCACGGGGCACGCTGTCAAAGGTCGCGGTTGGCACGATCGCAAACCCCGCGTCGCTCATCACAGGGTCAAGGTTTTCCCACACAAGATCAAGTTTTGCCCCGGGGAGTCGCGACAATATTTGCGCAGGGCCGGTGAGGTCAAGCTGCGTGAGGCCGGGGAAGAGTAAAAAGGCGATAGTCGTCATGAAGCCTATCTAACGCCTTTTTGTGCAGAGTTCTAGTTCGCCGGGA
This sequence comes from Sphingomonadales bacterium, assembly GCA_043741135.1. GTDB lineage: Bacteria > Pseudomonadota > Alphaproteobacteria > Sphingomonadales > Sphingomonadaceae > Aquisediminimonas. Next base: position 22,566 of record JAYUAU010000091.1, read on the forward strand.
CGGTTTCAACCGCCGAATCGCTGGTGTCGATAGCAGTGATTGTCCCTCCCGATGTGTAAGGGATCGAGATCGCATAAATCGCAAGGCCAATCAGAGTGAGCATCGTGACAAGAATACCTGCGCCGCGTGCCTTATCATTACCGTCCATGCCAAAAGCGTGTGCGAGCCGAGCGATCATATAGATGCCCGATACAACCCACAGCCACGTTGATGTGCCGCTCGCCATTTCAATGAGTGCGATCAGAATCAATACAAACGGCGTAAATTCAACGAAATTGGCGTGAGCGCGCATCCGCCGTGTCAGCGCTTCACTGCCGCCATCACCAATTGAAATTTTTTCCTTCGTGCGCACTTGGCCGCACCGAATGGCGAGCCAGATGTTAATCAGTGCAGCAGCACCCGCGGCGGTAAGCGTGATCGGTAAAATCATGAGACTATCCCTGTTCGTTATCAAGGCGGCCAGTGCTGCCACGAACATCGCAGACTTGCAACAGCGCCAAGAATCGGTATACGCGCTCGCTCAACCGTGACGTGTCCGGCCGCCAAGGTCTGCGGATAGTGCTTTCCCGCACAGCCGCCCTGTCGCAAGCAATGTTTAACTTTAGTCAAAGACAGGTGCCGAAATGGCCGTTCCAAAGCGAAAAACGACCCCCTCAAAGCGCAATATGCGCCGTAGCCATGACGCGCTGAGCGTTGAAGCTTTCCAAGAATGCCCCAATTGCGGAGAGCTCAAGCGCCCTCACAATCTGTGCAGCGCCTGCGGCTTCTATAATGGCCGCGAAGTTCTTGCGGTTGCGGGTTAAGTTGCAATTTTAACGAGGGGAGATGGTTCGGGTGGCTGATGGCCCACGGATCGCCATCGACGCGATGGGGGGCGATGTTGGACTGTCAGTGATGCTGGCAGGATCGGCATTGGCTTTGCAGCGTTGGCCCGAACTCAGTTTTGATTTGGTGGGAGATGCCGCACGAATCGAAGCCGCGCTTGTGAATGATCCAGCGCTTGCTGCTGTATCGAGCGTGATTGCCGCAGAAACGATCGTCTCAGCCAGCGAAACAACCTCGCAGGCGATCCGTAGCGCCAAATCAACATCAATGGGCATAGCGATTGACCGTGTGAAGCAGGGTCATGCGGGTGGCGCGGTTTCAGCAGGCGATACGCGCGCTCTGCTGGCGATTGCTAAACTCGCACTGCGAACGATGCCCGGGATTGATCGCCCTGCGCTTGCGGCGTTGCTCCCCAGCCTTGGCGATAATGATTTCGTCATGCTTGATCTCGGCGCGAATACTGATTGTTCAGCGCGCAACCTCATTGAATTTGCGGTGATGGGCGCGGCTTATTCGCGCACTGCACTCGGCGTTGAACGTCCGCGCGTATCGCTGCTCAACATTGGCACTGAAGCGATGAAGGGCACCGATGAAATCCGCGAAGCCGCCGCACAATTGCGTGAGGCGAGCCATTTGCACCTGTCATTTGAAGGTTTTATTGAAGGTGACAAGATTTCGCGCGGGCTCACCGATGTGGTCGTTTGCGATGGTTTTTCAGGCAATATCGCGCTCAAAACGCTTGAGGGCACCGCGCGCTTTGTCACTGACTTACTGCGCCGCGCCTTTACCAGCTCAGCGCGGTCCAAACTGGGATTCTTGATATCACGCCCCGCGACTGAATTATTGCGCCACCATCTTGATCCCAATAATCATAACGGCGCGGTGTTCCTTGGTCTTAACGGTGTGATCGTCAAAAGCCACGGCAGTGCTAGTGCGGGCGGCGTTGCGAACGCGATTGGTGTTGCCGCCAAATTAGTGGCACAAGATATTACACGCCGGATCACTGATGATTTGGCGATTATCGAGGCGGCTTTACGGTGACATTGCGCGCGGCGATCATTGGCACAGGATCAGCGCTTCCCGCGCGATGTGTTTCGAACGCTGAATTAGCAAAGACCGTCGATACGACCGACGAATGGATTATTGAACGTACCGGCATTCGCTTTCGCTATATAGCGGGTGAAAGCGAAACGACCGCGTCGCTGGGCACACAAGCTGCCCAAAACGCGATGCACGCAGCAGGCGTTGAACCAAGCGAAGTTGATCTGATCATTCTCGCCACCGCGACGCCCGATCAAACATTTCCGGCAAGCGCAACGAAAATCCAAGCAGCACTCGGCATCAATGATTGCATCGCCTTTGATGTTGCCGCGGTTTGTTCAGGCTTTCTCTACGCGTTAAGCATTGCAGATTGCATGATCCGCGCGGGCGGGGTTAAGACCGCGATAGTTATCGGCTCTGAAACTTTCAGCCGCATCCTTGATTGGGAAGACCGCACCACCTGTGTTTTGTTCGGTGATGGCGCTGGGGCCATCGTGCTGCGCGGTGAAGATAGCGAACGCGGCATTTTGGCGACACGGCTTCACGCCGATGGCCGCCATAACGGCTTGCTTTATGTAGACGGCGGGCCTTCAACTACGGGGACAGTCGGTAAACTACGCATGAAAGGTTCGGAAGTCTTTCGCCACGCAGTGACCAATTTAGCAAATGTGATGCGCGAAGTGTTAAGCGAAACCGGCCATCAAACTAGCGATATCGATTGGGTGGTGCCGCATCAGGCGAATGCGCGCATCCTTGACGCCACCGCGCGCAAGCTTGGCCTAGCGCCTGAAAAAGTGATTATCACCGTTGACGCGCACGCCAATACATCAGCCGCCTCTGTGCCGCTCGCGCTTGACGTGGCGGTGCGCGATGGCAGGATAAAGCGAGGTGATCTCATAGTCCTTGAAGCGATGGGCGGTGGTTTTACATGGGGCGGGGCGGTCGTTCGTATGTAGTCGATTTGACGATAAGAATTTGCAGGTTAATATGGTTAATCCGTGTGTATGAGTAAAGGGTTTCGCATGACTGAAGTGAATACGTTGACGAGGGCTGATTTGTCTGAGGCGGTTTCGACCGAAATAGGATTGTCGCGTGCTGATTGCTCTTCAATCGTTGAATCAATTCTCGGTCAAATCGGCAATGCCTTGGCAGAAGGCGAAAATGTAAAGATTTCGGGTTTTGGCACGTTCATCCTGCGTGACAAGGCTTTGCGGATGGGGCGTAATCCCAAAACGGGTGTTTTAGTTCCGATTGAAGCTCGCCGCGTTTTAACCTTCCGCGCTAGCCCCAAGGTTCGTTCGCGCATTTATGACGCTAGCTAGGATGAGATGATGGTCAGCAATGTTTCCAAAAGTGCCACAGCGTTTCGCACGATAGGGGAAGTGTCTGATCAGTTTGGCTTGCCGCGGCATATCCTGCGCTATTGGGAAACGCGCTTTCCGGAGCTTCGGCCGCTGCAACGGGCGGGCAATCGCCGTTATTACCGCGCTGAAGATGTGGCATTGGTTGGCCGGATCAACCATTTGCTTAACGCTCAGGGATATACGGTGAAGGGCGTCCAAGCGTTGCTGGCTGGTTCAAGCGTGCCTGCTACTGACGTGTCCGCTGTAGCACCATCATCAATCTTACCTGCACTTAAAGCCATTCGTGACCGCTTGGCACGCGCGCTCGCACAGGATGATATCGCCGCGCGGCTCTCATAACGCGCGCACCATTACGATATCTTCGTAATGCGTTTTGCCTACTTTGAATGTCGTTGGCCCAATCGCGCTAAACCCATTACGTTCGTAAAATTTCTGTGCTTTGAGGTTCTTGGTATAAACTGACAGCACCAACCGCGCTGCGCCGCTCGTTTTGGCTTGGGTGAGAATAGCGTCAAACAAAGCGCGCCCCAGCCCCGTGCCTTGCCAGCGCGAGAGGACATAAATCCTGATCAATTCAGCATCTTGGGGGCTGCTGCCGGGCAAAGTTGCGGCCCCCATCATCGCATAACCGATGGGCGCGCCCACTTTTTCCTCAATGATCCACAGCGTTTTTGTCGGGTCAGCGAGCGCGCGATCGTAATAATCGCGCGAATGATAGGCTTCAAAGTGAATGACCATATCATCGCCGCTATGATCGTCAGCAAAGCTTTCAAGAAAGCTTGCGGGGCCAATGATCGCTAGTTTTGCGGCATCAGCAGGCGTGGCACGGCGCAGCATCAATCTTCCTCAGGCCCAAGACTTGGATCAAGGTCACGCGGGCGAACAAAGCGCGTCAACCGTCCCATGCCGTCTTTGATATCAGCCCAATGCGCGACATCAAGGCTGATTTCAGCAAGACAGGCGGTGGGATATTTTTCTTCAAGCGCATCGCGCAGCGCGTCACCTTTGGCATCGGGAACGAGCATCATCGCCAAATCCTCAATGCCCGGATTATGGCCGCACATCATTACGTTTGACCAGTCATCCGTTATGTCGTGAACCACATCAAGCAAAGTGACCCCCGACGCGAGATATATCCGCCGTTCCCAATTGGGATGGAGGATTTGACCATAGCCTTCCCAAAACCCGTCAAGCGTTTCAAGGCAACGCACTGCGGGTGAGGAGATGACATGGTCAAAACGGAGCGCCTCACGCTGTGAAAAAACGCCCATCAGCTGTGCGCCTTTGCGCCCGCGATCATTCAGCGGTCGATCAAAATCGCGCGCGACGGGCGAATCCCAGCCTGATTTGGCATGGCGGAAAAGAGTGAGTGTTTTCATGGGGTTTTGATTGCCCCAAACGTCTCGGGAAAGGAAGGGGGGCGGAAAGTTCTTTTCGCGCCTTCCGTCTTGCTTAGCGGTTTTGCGCGAAATGAGTCTCGTTTCGCGCAAAGCCGCTAAGGGTAGCAAAGTACGCTAAATCTAGATCGTCTTTGCGAGGAGCACAGCGACGCGGCAATCCATTCGCCGCACCATAGTATGGATTGCCACGCTTCGCTCGCAAAGACGGATGGGTCAACAAATGTCATTCCGTTCTAACTTCTTGCCTTTGTGGCAGTATCGCCACCTGACCAAGCAACTCCCCAATCCGCAGCACCGCCTCGTCAAGCGTCACGCGGTCAATCGGCGTGCCCGGCGGAAAGGCGGTGAGCAAGCGTGATGGCATCGCAGCGGAGAGCAAAACAAATGCCCCGCGATCATCGGCGCGGCGGATCAAGCGGCCAAAGGCCTGGGCCAGTTTCGCGCGGATGATCCGGTCATCATAAGCGCTGCCGCCGCCCGCTGCCTTGCGCGCATTATGGAGCACGGTTGGTTTGGGCCACGGCACACCTTCCATAATCACTTGGCGAAGCGAGCTTCCGGGCACATCAATCCCGTCGCGAAGCGCATCAGTGCCAAGCAAGCTTGCATGCGGATCATCGCGGAAAATATCGATGAGCGTGCCCGTATCCATCGGATCAACATGCTGCGCATACAGCGGAAGCCCGTCACGCGCGAGCCTGTCAGCAATCCGCGCATGAACGCTGCGCAACCGGCGAATGGCTGTGAACAGCCCCAGCGTCCCGCCGCCCGCCGCGCCGATTAGTCGCGCATATGCTCCAGCAAGCTGGCTGACATCACCGCGCTTAATATCGGTCACGATCAGGACAGCGCTTTGCCGCGCATAATCAAATGGGCTTGGCGCAAGGAAATGATAAGGCGCCCCGCTGATATGCGCCGCCCCTGTTTTGGCATCCGCCGCGTCCCAATCCTCGCCGCCGCGCAAGGTTGCAGACGTGATGATCACGCCGTGCGCGGGCTTAAGCACCGTTGTGGCAAAGGGACGCGTGGGATCAAGCCAGTGGCGGTGAAGCCCCATATCAACCTCACGCCCCTCAATCCTATCGACAGCAAGCCAATCAACAAAATCAGCGTCACCCGGCCCACCAAGCCGAGACAGAAGCGACATCCAAGAGGCAAGCGCTTCACAGCGCCACGAAAGGCTCGCCGTCGCCCCCTCAATCCGCGCGCGCGCCGGGCCATCTAACCAATCGGGACTTTCTGCCACCACCGCGTCAAGCCGCCGCCCGAGCGCCACTAGCGGCCGCAGGAGGCCGTCAAGTGCGGCTACCGCTGGCTCAACCGCCGTGATCAGATTGCCATCAAGCCCCGCTGCCTCGGTTTCCAATCCGTATCCCGCATCTTCGCCGTCCGCACCAATTGACCGCGCAAAAACAGTGCCGCGCACACTCGCGAGCAAAGCTTCAATCGGGCCGTAAGGTTCATTATCGGCAATCCGTGCAAGCCAATTGTCGGCGGGAAGCGATTGCGCGGCGTGAGCGGAGGCATTGATCGCGGCTGCCCCTTCTGCGTCATAACTCGCCACATCAGCCAATCGCGCTGCCAACCCCCGCCTGCGCCCGCGTGATTTGCCTTCGGGGCCAATGATCCAGCGACGCAGCTCAATCGCTTCCTGACCGGTAAGGGCTGCTGAAAACATCGAATCAGCCGCATCAGATATGTGATGGCCTTCATCGAAAATGATCCGCGTCGGCGCGCCTGCTTGTTCGCGGCCGCGCGCGGCATTGACCATGACGAGCGCATGATTGGCGATCACTAAGTCAGCGCCAATGCTTGCTCTTGTGGCGCGTTCGATGAAGCATTTGCGGTAATGCGGGCACCCAGCATAAACGCATTCGCCGCGTCGGTCGGTCAGTGCGGTCGCACCGTTGCGGCGGAACAAGGTCGGCAGCCAGCCGGGCAAATCACCGCCAACCATATCACCGTCACGGCTATACCCCGCCCAGCGCGCGACGAGTTGTGCGAGGATCGCCGCACGCCCCGCAAAACCGCCTTGCAGCGCGTCTTCAAGATTGAGCAGACAGAGATAATTTTCGCGGCCCTTGCGCACCACAATCTTTGCAGCGCGTGTCGCGGGGTCGGGGAACAGCCGCTTGCTTTCAGCGTCTAACTGACGCTGCAAGGCTTTGGTGAAGGTTGATATCCACACCGCGCCGCCCGCTTGCGCAGCCCAAAGCGAAGCAGGCGCAAGGTAGCCAAGCGTCTTGCCAATGCCCGTGCCCGCTTCGGCAAGCACCATATGCGGTTGATCCTTGGCGATGCGCGGTGCGAATGCTGTGCGCGCGGCTTCAGCATAATCACGCTGGCCGGTGCGGGTTTCAGCGCCGACCCCCGTCAAGTTATCAAGTCTTTGCGCTACCTCACCAGCGCTCAGCACAACGGGGCGCGGTGCCCCGCGTGGCTGTACTTCATCCCAATCGGGCAATCGTGAGAAGAGGAAGCGCTCAGCGGTGGCGGGCGTCTTAAGCCGCGCGCTCACCCCAATCGCCCACGGCCAACGCAGCCGTTCGAGCGACCCTGCACATGTCCATGCGCCTTCGCGTTCGGGCCATGTTGGGTCTTCGATCATTGCGAGCAAAGCCGCTGTTGCCGTCCGCAGCAATTGCGCCGCTTCAAGATCATTGTCGGGAGCGGCGATCCTAAGCGCAGTCGCCAGCCCTTTAGGCGTCGGCACCATGAAACGCGCGGGGTGGATGAAGGCGAAGAGTTCGAGCAAATCAAGCCCGAGCAATTCAGCATAGCCAAGCCGTTCGCCCACAATCGGCGCGCCGAGCATGATCATTGGCGTCTCACTCGCGCGCGCTATCGCCTCGCCGCGCCCAATCCCGCGCACGCCGCTATCATCGGCAATCCAGATACCGCTATGGCTGGCGTGGAGCGCGGGGGGCAGCGGGTCGCTCGTGTCGTTCACACAAGCCCGTTGGTATCGACATGGATGCCGGCGATCGTTTCACACGCAAGCGCTTCGCCGATGTCAACAATCCGGCTCTCAAGATAAGCCTCACCCTCAGGTGACCAGAAAACATGAATACGTGCGGCATCAACCTCAACCACCCAATATTCGGGGATGCCCGCGGCGGCATAAAGCGCTTTTTTGTAAACGAGGTCGGTATCAACCGATGTTACGGCGACCTCAACAGCGAGGTTAACTAAGCTCGCCGGATAATAGCCATCGACGCGAAGCTGCTTCAATATCGCAATATCAGGCTCTGGCGCGGTGTTGGCATCAGTGCTCAGCGTTGGTTCGATTAGCACTGACAAATTATTGCCGCTGTCGTTGACCGCTTGCCGCAGCCTAAACCCCAGCTCATTCTTTGCGACAACGTGGCGGCTGGTTTGCGGACTCATTTCGTACAACGTCCCTTCAAGTAGCTCCATGCGCGGCAGACCATCGAACGCGCCGCTGTCCATAAAGGACTGCAACAAGGCGATGCTAATCTTGTGCGGTTTCAATTCGGATGGAAGCAGTGAAGCGTTCATGAGCATCGCTTAACAAATCACGCCCAGAAACTCAAATCAAACCGCGCGCGCCGCCGCCTGCGCCGCGCGTAACAAATGGTGGAGCTTGGCGACGCCTGGGACAGCATATATCTCAAACTTATCAGTGATCCGGTCTCCGTCGCTATCGCGATGGCTGCCCGTTTCGATGGTAAGATTGCCCGAACCATCGCGCTTTTCACTGCGCTTAATTGGCCCCAGTTTGAGGATATCGACCGAATTCAGGCGTTTGCCGCCGCGCAGCGTGAGCGTCATGATCCGCTGTGTGGAAAGCGCATGAATTTGGCTTTGCGCCTCAAGCAACAGGCGAACTGGTTCCCACATCATCCAACCGCCGATTGCCACAAAGGGTAAGCCAAAGAGCGGCATCACGATGAACCACCAACTGAAATCAGCTGCATCGCTCGTTGCGCCCGACGCGAATATCATCGCGGCAAACCCCGTCCAGACGAGCGAAAATAATGTCCACGGAATGGCAAACAACCACGCCCAGAACACAAAGCGCATCCGCATAGGGTTAGGGCGTGCGCTCCACAACAACCGCTCGCCTGCGGATAACTCGGCGCGCAGCGCGGCCTCAAGGCACGCTTCAATCGGCAAATGGGTGTTGGCATGCATTATTCTAGTGTAACATGGTCTTGTGACAAAAGCCTTAAAGTCGCTAAGGCGGGGGCATGACGATTGACCCAGACCTCCGCGCCGCCGCGCTGACATCCAAAGCGTGGCCCTATGAAGAAGCACGCAAGATTTTGAAGCGGTACCGTGACGGGAAACCGAACGGTGCGCCGATTATTTTTGAGACAGGCTACGGGCCAAGCGGCCTCCCTCATATCGGCACGTTTAACGAAGTGTTGCGCACAACGATGGTGCGCCGTGCTTATGAGGCGCTGTCTGACACCCCAACGCGGCTGATTGCCTTTTCGGATGATATGGACGGCCTGCGCAAAGTGCCCGATAATGTGCCCAACGGCGCAATGCTGGCCGAACATCTTGGCAAGCCGCTGAGCCGTATTCCCGATCCATTTGGTAAGTTTGAAAGCTTTGCGCATCATAACAATGCGATGCTGCGCGCCTTCCTTGATAGTTACGGATTTGATTATGAATTCGTCTCGTCAACCAAACAATATGAGGGCGGGCATTTTGACGAGGCACTGCGCGGTGTGCTGCGCAATTTCGGCGCGATCATGGATATCATGCTGCCCACGCTGCGTAAGGAACGCGCCGCGACTTACTCACCCGTTTTGCCGATCAGCGCGAAGAGTGGGATTGTCCTGCAAGTACCCGTCACCGTGGTTGATGCTGAAGCGGGGTTGATCAGTTTTCAAGATGAAGACGAAATCGTGACCCAAAGCGTGTTCGGCGGCCAATCGAAGCTTCAGTGGAAGGTTGATTGGGCGATGCGCTGGGTTGCGCTCGGCGTTGATTATGAAATGTATGGCAAGGATTTGACCGATAGCGGCACGCAAAGCAGCAAGATCGCGCGCGTGCTTGGCGGCCGTCCGCCCGAAAACCTGATCTACGAAATGTTCCTCGATGAAAAGGGCGAAAAGATTTCAAAAAGCAAGGGCAACGGTATCGCGCTTGAGGATTGGCTTACATATGCGCCGCAGGAATCGGTTGCCTTCTACGCCTACCGCGAGCCCAAAAGCGCCAAGCAGCTTCACATGGGTGTCATCCCGCGCGCGGTGGATGAATATTTCCAGTTTAGAGCGCAGTGGCACGATCAGCCACTTGAGAAGCAGCTCGGCAATCCGGTGCATCATATCCATAACGGCAATGTGCCTGCGGATATGCCGCCAGTCACGTTCGGGCTGCTGCTCAACCTCTGCGGTGTGCTCGGTGGCGGCGCGACGGCTGACCAAGTCTGGGGCTATCTCGGCAATTATGTGGCGAATGCCAGCCCGCAAAAATATCCCGAGCTTGACCGCTTGATTGGCCACGCTCTGGCGTATAACCGTGATGTCGTTTCGCCCACGTTAGTGCGCCGCAAACCCGAAGGTGTGGAGGTTGGCGCGCTGAAGCGGTTGGATGCTGAATTGGCAATCCTTGCTGAAGACGCGAGCGCTGAGGATATCCAAAACATCATCTACGCCATCGGTAAAGATGGCGGCTTCGAAAATCTGCGCGACTGGTTCAAGGCTCTCTATGAGACATTACTCGGCAGCAGCGCAGGGCCAAGAATGGGCAGCTTCATCGCACTTTACGGGGTGGCGAATACGCGGGGGTTGATTGGTGAGGCTTTGGGGTGATATCCTAACGTCATTCCATATCTGATCGGACGATAATGTCGGGAACGAACTTCAAGACCGAAAACAACACTTTCAGACAGCGGTTCGGAAACGGCCTAACCTATCATATTCCCCGATTTCAGCGCGATTATAGTTGGACTGATGTTGAGTGGGAGGAACTATGGCTCGACATTTTGGCGACCACGAGTGAGGAAGGTGAGGACTCCCATTATATGGGTTACCTCGTTCTTCAAACGCAGAATGACAAAACTTTTGGCGTAATTGACGGTCAGCAACGGCTGACAACTTTGTCGATCATCGTCCTCGCGGTACTCCGGAACCTCAAAAAGCTGATCGAAAGTGGCCAAAATGCTGAGTCTAACCAGCGGCGCCTTGATCAAATTCGAGCCAGTTACATTGGTTACCTTGATCCTGTTACGCTTGTGGCAAGTTCGAAGTTATCACTCAACCGCAACAACAACGCCTACTATCAAAACTTCCTTGTCCCGCTCGCTCCGCTCCCTATTCGCGGTTTCAAAGCATCTGAGCATGCGATGCGAAAAGCTTCAGACTGGTTTGAAAAGCGCATTTGGGATTATGTGAGCCATGAGGCTGATGCCGATATTGGTGTGCGCCTTGCTACTCTGTTGGAGGCCATCGCTGATAAGCTGTTTTTTACAGTCATCACAGTTACCGATGAACTCAACGCCTATAAAGTCTTCGAAACTTTGAACTCGCGCGGCGTTCGGTTGTCGGCAACCGACTTGCTCAAAAATTATCTATTCTCAGTCTTGCACCATGATGACGTCCATGAAAATGAAATGTCGGCGATGGATGATCGGTGGGAAAGGTTGGTTGGCCGTTTAGGCGAAACCGACCTTCCCGATTTTCTTCGGACGCACTGGATGAGTCGTCACGGCTTGGTGCGCCAATCTGAGCTCTTCAAAAAGGTTCGTGCCCAGATTGGAACGCGCGCTGATGTGTTTGAATTGCTGACGAATCTTGATGCTGACGTTGATCCCTACCTTGGCCTCACGTCACCAGAAGGTTCAGATTGGTCTGTAGACCTCAAAGAGTCCGCGACACTGCTCAGAATGTTTGGCGTCCGCCAACCATACGCTCTTCTGCTTGCGGCGCGGCGTGTTATCAGCCGAACAGACTTTGAAACGCTCCTCCGTGTCATCGTGAATATCTCATTTCGTTACAATGTGATTGGTACGATGCAGGCTGGCGAGCAAGAACGTGTTTATTCTGATATTGCGGCGCGGCTTTCACAAAAAGTCATTACAGAGCTACCGCAAATTATTGATAGTCTAAGAAGCATCTATCCAAGTGACGATGCTTTCAAAGCAGCTTTCGCGAGCAAAGAACTAAAGACGACGCAATCACGAAACAACAAGATCGTCCGTTACATCCTCTGCAACCTCGAACGGCAAGCAGGAGGAGCTGATATTGATCGAGATAGCGCAACGTTTACTGTGGAACATATTTTACCACAAAATCGTGATGCGGGATGGACTCAATTCTCGGAGATTGAAGCTGATGCCAACATTTACCGGATCGGGAATATGGCATTGCTGGAAACGACCCTCAATCGAGACATTGGTAATTCAGCCTTTGACGTCAAGCGCGCTGCTTTTGAAACAAGCATGTTTGAAACCACAAAAAGAATAGCAGTTGATAATACCGACTGGACTGCCTCACGAATTCAGGCTCGCCAAAATGCAATGGCCAAAGTCGCGATCTCAATCTGGCGGGTTGCGCAGCTTTCCTAATTCCCTTGCAACTCACACGTCATTCGACTTTACCAAGTACAATTTGGCCTTGGTCACGCGCACGTCGCGCTGTCCGAATTCTGCGCACCCCTAAATCTGCCCCGCCCAAAACCTCTCGCGGAACCATTTCGTTACGATATATTTGGCGCCCGCCTCAACCGCCATGCCCTCATGTTGCGTCAGATCGTTAGGCGCGCCGACTTCATCCATATTGTTCCACAGCACGAGCATCGCGGTACTCGGGGTTACGCACATGCCGACCTTGCCAAAATTGGTTTCGCCGCCTTTTTCAGGCTCGTTCAAATAGATCATCGCTGTCCAGCTGCGTTGCCCGCCTGTCACGCGTTCGCTTTCCCAATAAGCTTGGCTTGTGAAGAAATAATCATGATGCGGTTTGAACTGTTGCCCTACCGCATAACGCTGCCCCTGCAACGTCTCACCGTAGCGTTTATCAACCCCCATGAGATGACAGATCCGCTGCTCAATCCGCGAGACGACGGGATGCCAGGGATCAAGATTGCCGCTGTAACTCGTGCGGAAGCCATCGATTTCAGTGCCCGCATATAGTGTAGACGGCTGTGCGGTGTGATCGATCAGCGCAACGATGGCATCGCATTCTTCCTGCGTCACAAAACCCTGCACGAAAAACAGATCAAGCCCGCCCGCCGCAACCACTTCAACGCGCTCATGTCGTTTAAGACGACGCCGCACCGTTTTGCCAAATTCAGCAAGCTTGGCTGACCCAAGGCTAGCTTTTGTCTTAACTTTGTTCACCGAATTATACGACCCCTCACCATCACAAAATTGATCTTTTCCAGCACACGCACATTTTGCAGCGGATCGCCATCAACCGCAATCAGATCGGCTGAATATCCCGTCGCAATCCGTCCAATTTCACTTTCAAGCCCCAGCAGTTTTGCCGCCCCAGTGGTGGCACTCGCCACTGCCTCAGTCGGCGTCATCCCGCCGAGCCTCACCATAATCTCAAATTCTTCGGCATTGCGGCCATGTTCAAAAACGGCTGAGTCAGTGCCAAAGGCAATCAGGACGCCCGCCTGATGTGCAGCCTTCAACCCTTGCCCGACAACTTTCAATGTTTCGCGCACTTTTACCTCAACCGTGGGTGTATAGATGTTCTTCCCGAGCCGGTCTCTTATGCCGGTAAACGCCATCAGCGTTGGCACCATATAGGTGTTGTTGGCCTTCATCACTTTGATTGCAGCCGCATCGGCAAATGTGCCATGTTCAATCGAATCAACGCCTGCGCGCGCTGCCCTCTCAATCCCGCGAGCGCCGTGCGCATGAGCGGCGACTTTAAGACCCAAATTGTGCGCGGTCGTCACAATCGCGCTCATTTCAGCGTCGGTAAAGTGCTGGCCTAATCCGCGCCCCTGCTGCGATAGCACGCCGCCGGTCGCGGTGATTTTGATAACATCAGCCCCGCGCCGAGAAAATTCACGAACGCGTGCGGCGCATTCATCGGGGCCAGTGCAGGTATTGCCCGCGCCGAGTACGGCAATAACTTCAGGCCGAAATCCGCTGACATCGCCGTGCCCACCGATGATTGAGATCGCAGCGCCCGCTGAGATAATTCGGGGGCCGGGGATTGCTCCGCTCGCGGTGCCATCACGCAGCGCAAAGCCAGCATAAGGCGGTGATCCAAGATCACGAACCGTTGTAAAGCCCGCAAGCGCGGTGATCCGCGCATTCTTCGCGCCAATGATGACACTTTTTTCAGGCGTATCAACCGCCTCATCACGGTAATCGCTATTGGGATCGCCGGTTAAGTGAACGTGGGCATCAATCAATCCAGGCAACACAGTTTTGGTTGATAAATCAATTAGGTTCACGCCGCTTGGCGCTGGTTTTAACCCCGCTTCAATAGCGGTGATTTTGCCGTCTGTGACCGTGATAGACGTTGCGCTTAGTGTCGGGCTTGCGGGATCGGTGATCACGTGCCCTGCATGAATCAGCACTGTTTCGGCAAGCGCAGGAGATGCCAAAGCGACTGTTGCGAATAGCATCGCCACCAATTTTTTCATCATAATCGCTCCCAAAGTTTGAGCGACAGAGTGAAGCGATGAAGGCGGCAATGCAAGTGACAAAAGGGGCTCGGCGCAAGGAAACGCCAAGCCCCAAACTTCGTCCCAATCTGCGCTACCAGAAGAAGCCGTAAATCACATCAACCACATAGCCACTCCGCTGCTCAACGAGCAGAACATCATTATAATAGCGGATCCAGCGGTAGCCATAAGGGGCTGCTGGCAGACGATATTCATAAGGATCATTGATCCAGTAACGGTTGCTGAAGAACAGCGAATTCAGGACGTTACCAATGCCAAAGCGTTGATAGCCATAGCCGTAGCCATAGGGGTTGTAATAGCGCGGCTGGCGGTAATAATCGCGATATTGGTTGCGATACCCCTGCCAGTTATAGCGGCGATCACCGCGCCATTCACGGTTCCAATTACGGTTCTGGTTCCAGTCCCGATCGCGATTCCAATCGCGGCCTCGATCCCGATTCCATTCATTGCCAAAGTGATTGCCGCGATCAATCCATCCGCCATCATGTCGTTCGAAATGGTGGTTTGATCCGCCGTTTCGGCCGCGGTCAAAACGGCCGTCGCGGTTACCATTGAAGCGGTCACCATCGTGCTGCCAACCACGTGCGAAAACCCCGTTCCGATTGTCGTGGTTCACATCAGGACGCCCCCCCTGCCTAAAACGGCCATCTCGGTTTTGATCAAAAACCTGTCCCTCGGGGCGGCGTTGCGGCGTGGTATCGATTTGCGGGCCATTACCACCGCGATCACCAAAGCGGTCTCCACGATTTTCACGTTCGCCACCGAAGTCACGGTCATTGCGCGCTTCACGTATTGGCGCCTCCGGCGGGCTGGTGTTCAGTGTTGATCCGTCACGCTCCTCGCGGCCTTCACGCCCGCCACGGCCAAAGGGGTTGCGGGCAATTTGCGGTTCAACCGGTTGGGCTGGCGGATCAAATCGCTGCTGCGGGCGAAAATCAGGCTGCGGTTGCGGTTGTTGTGGCGCGGTGCCACGCTCTTCACCGCCGCGGCGTCGTTCACCGCCATCATTGTCTCGATTGCCGCCATCGCGATCCCCCCAGTTGCCGGCTTCACTGCTATCTCCGCGCTCGATACGTTGCACGACTTGAGCTTCAGGCGCTGGCGATGATACCGCAGCGGTCACTTCAACGACTGATTGCTCGATTATTTCGGGTGCTGATTGCGCAAAAAGCATTGCTGGAGCAGCAAGCGCCACCGCCACCGCAAGATGCGAAACAAGATGGGAAATACGCATGAGACAAAACTCCCTTCACGCACGCGAATCACTTTTTATCGCGTGATATCAGCAAAGTGCGCTTTGCAAGGTGAGCCGTTGCTTAATGAAGATGTAAGCTTTGCGAAAGTTATGCCCCTCTATCGCCCTACCACGGGGGTTAACGCAGCTACTGCGCGCGCGGCGTCTTCGGGGGAAATCCCGGGCGGCGGCGCGCCAACGATGGTTTCACCGCCTGTGCTCATCGCTGCCGCCCGTTTGATCGCGCGGCGGATGCGGGGGTAAGTGCCACAGCGGCAGATATTGGTCATCGCGCTATCAATTTGCGCGTCGCTTGGGTTGGGAATGGCCTTCAATAGCCGTGCTGCGGCCATGATCATTCCCGATTGACAAAATCCGCACTGCGGCACGCCTTCTGCCGCCCAGGCTTGCTGAACGGGGTGCGAACGATCACGCGAAAGCGCCTCAATCGTTGTGATAAAGCTGCCCTCAAGCGCGCCGATGGCGGTTTGGCAGCTACGCACCGCGCGGCCATCAACATCGACTGTGCACGCGCCGCAATCGCCAGAGCCGCAGCCATATTTAGTGCCAGTCAAGTTCGATGCGTCGCGCAGTGCCCACAGCAAGGGCGTTTGCGGATCCATCCTATATTCAACGGGCTGATTGTTGAGCGTTAGCTTAGTCACGCCAGCTTGTATCAATCTTGTCAATCTTGCGCACCATCGCGTCAAATTCCATCTTGCCCGGCTCCATGCCAGCGGTTGCTTGCAAATATTGATCGCGCTGATGCACCGTGATTACTTCGGGCGAAACGACAATCGGCGCGCCCATTTTGAGCGTTTCGATCTGATGCTCACACGCGCGTTGCAAAACCCAATATTTCACAAATGCCGCAGGCAGTGTTTTCGCCATCACCACGGGTCCGTGATTTTTGAGTAGCATGATCCTCTTGTCACCAAGGTTTTCAACAAGCCGCTCGCCCTCCTCAGCGCGGACAGTGATCCCTTCAAAATCATGATAAGCAATTTGGCCCATCAGCGCGCAGGCGTAAAAATTGATCGGCTGCAAACCGCCCTCAAGTGATGATACCGCTACCGTAGCAGTCGTGTGCGTGTGGATGATCGCATGCGCATCGGGTAGCACACGGTGGAACAGGCTGTGCTGGGTAAAGCCAGCCTTGTTCACATGCCACGGATTATCAGCGTCAACCTTATTACCGTCAGCATCGATTTTGACGAGCGATGAAGCGGTCACCTCGCCGAAATGCATGCCGTAAGGATTGATCAGAAAAGATCCGTCCTCGCCAGGCACTTTGACCGTGATGTGATTGAAGATCAGTTCATCCCAGCCGAACATCGAAAATATCCGGTAACACGCCGCCAGCTCCTGCCGCGCCGCCCATTCAGCTGCACTATATTGATTATGCGTTTTGATTGCTGTGGCCACGGTGTCTCTCCCTTTTCGCCACGCATGATGCACTGACAGCCGCGCGATATCAAATGCTCATTCTAAACTTGCGCCTAAGTCAGGGGGAAGATGTCGTGATGACGACACTAGGTAATTGCACTATTGCAAAATTGGACTAATCTGTAAAGGTTATTCTGTTGATACGAAGGGCAAATACCATGGCGACGATCACATGGGGCGGAACAACTGGTTTTTGGAACATTGCTAGCAACTGGATTGGCGGTCTTATTCCGACGAGTGCGGACTTCGCGCTTATCAATGGTGGCACCGTTACCAACAATGCGGCCGCCAACATATCATCGGTCGCGATCAACAATGCGGCGACGCTCTCAAGCTCCGCAAATTTGAACGTAACAACCTCAATCGGGGTGGGGGCGTCGGGTTCGGGCAGAGCTGATCTCAATGTCTCTGGCGGAACCGTATCGGCGGGCACGTCTGTTGCCATCGGGGCTGTAGCGGGGAATAGCGGGTTCGTGTCGGTGTTCAACACCGGGGTGTTACAAGCCAACACCATCGCCGTCGGTTCGGCTTCAACTGGCACGCTTTCGATTTTTGGTGGCGGCAGCGTGTCCGCGACGTCAGGCTTCACCGTTGGCAGCGGGGCGAATCTGGGCACGATCAATATTGGTGAAACCGGGCTTGCTGGCACGATCAACGGCAATATTGCGTTTGGCAATGCCGGATCAAGGATCATATTCAATAGCAGCAACACCGCCTCTTATGCGGGCAATATCAGTGGGGCAGGATCAGTAACGGTCAATAGTTCGGGGCAATTGGCAGTCCTCACGGGCACCAACACCCACAGCGGCGCGACGACGATTACGGCGGGCACGCTGCAAATCGGCAATGGCGGCACAGGTGGGTCACTCGGCAGCGGTGCGGTTAGCATCGGCACGGGCGGCACGTTGGCGTTTCAGCATAGCGCGGGCCAATATGTTAACGCCAACGTAATCAGCGGCGCGGGCGCTGTCGTTCAGCGCGGAGGCAACAACGTACTTGAAGCGTTGACGGGCAACAATAGCTATACCGGTACGACCACTATCGACGGAGGTGTATTGACCATCGGTTCTGGTGGCACAAGTGGCACCTTGGGCAGCGGCGATGTGATTTTCGCGAACGGTGGCAATCTCGATCTTTTCCGTTCAGACACGCAACTCATCGCCAACAACATCTCGGGCGCGGGCGGCGTGCGGGTAATTGGCAATCATACCGGCATCCTAACCGGAACGAATAGCTCGTCGGGCACGACTTTCATTGGTGCGGGCAGCACGCTGCAAATCGGCAATGGCGGCGGAAGTGGCACTTTGGGAAGTGGCAGCGTTACCAATGATGGCATCCTCGCTTTCAACCGTTCGACCGACTCGTCCGTGGCAGGCGTGATTTCGGGCACTGGCGGTCTGGTCAAGGATGGCGGCGGAGACATCTATCTGACCGCTGCGAACACTTATGCAGGCACGACCACGATCAATGCGGGGCGGATCAACATCGGCAGCATCGGCGGCAACGGCACGACGGGATCACTCGGTACCGGGGCTGTTGTCCTCGGCGGCACCGCAGAGCTCAATTATTTCCGCAGCAATGACGCGACGATTGCCAACGCGATTTCGGGGAATGGCTTTTTTACGAAAGCGGGCGTCGGCATATTGACGCTGATGGGGGCAGACACACATTCAGGTGTTACGCAGATCCTTGGCGGCACGCTGCGCGGCGGCGGCGCCAACGTCTTTTCGGTGAGCGCGCTTATGAATATTGTCACGGGGGCGAGGCTCGATGTGGGTGGCTTTAACCAGAGCATCGGCGGATTAGTGGGCAGCGGCATTGTTGAAAATAGCGGTGCGACGGCTCGCGCCCTTACGCTCAATGTTAGTGGGGCCAGCACTTTCGCAGGCGTGATCCAGGATGGTGCAGCGAGCTTGGGTTTAGTCAAGACTGGCGCAGGTACGCAGACGCTGAGCGGCGTTAACACCTATACTAATTCGACCAATATCGCTGCCGGAACGTTGGCGCTGACGGGAAGTGGATCGATTGCAGGCCTCGTGCAAGTCGTAAACGCAGCGCGATTCGATATTTCGGGCATATCGGGCGCTTCGACAGCGGTGCGTGACGTACTCATAAACTCTGGCGGCCAGATCATCCTTGGCGGCAAGACGCTTAACGTCATCGGTGCTGACAGCTTTGCTGGGCCGGGGGCGTTCGTGGGCTCTGCGGGCACCGATGCAGTGGTATTCAGTGTAACGAGCCCTATCTTCACACTGGCGGGCACGAACGGCGCGGTCTTTACCAACTGGACTGACGGCATCGATAGCATCACGATCAACGGCAATGCGAACGCGAACAACCTGACCGGCGATGAACTGCGCGCGACGATCATCAACGGCGGCGATGGCGCTGATACGATTATGGGCGGCGCTGGCAATGACAGGCTGAACGGCGGCGCGGGGATTGACACGATCAGCTATGCAAACAGCACATTCGGCGTGACCGTCCACCTTGATGATCCAACGGCGCAGAACACGGTGCAGCAGGGGTTTGATACGATTAGCGGCTTTGAGAATATTATCGGCTCAGCCTCGCACGACATGCTCTTTGGCGATGACTTTGACAATGTCATCACCGCTGGCGCTGGGTTTGATACGATCACCAGCGGCGGGGGGACGAATACGTTGATTGGCGGCGACGGCGGCGA
>JAYUAU010000092.1:0-7891 GCA_043741135.1 Sphingomonadales bacterium
ACGACGATTATGCTAGGAATATCAAACAGCATCCGCGTTTGAATGATGACAGCAGGGCGTGGTTTGCCATATTCACCCGGTATCACGACCTTCAAAATATCGCCGCGCTGCAATATATTCAGTCCCACAAATCCGCCGTTGCCATTTCTATGAAGAGCATCACATCCTGTTCATCTTCCTGAGCCGAGGTGATCTCCATATCCTTAGCAAGCTTTTCGAGGAATTTTGGGTTGCTGAAATCCGGTACCCACATCCGAACCTCACGCAAACCCGCCGCCTTCTTGCGCGCGCGGTAGGCACTGAACTTGTTGGGAGTTAGATCATTCATACGACCAAGGTAGCGCGCTACCCATGGTTTAGCAAATCAATTCACGTACGCCTCACCTCATCGCTGGCTCAGGCAACGTCTTCGACCCTATATCAGCAGCCATTTCCGCGCGCACGCGGAGGTTAGCGGATCATTAGAGGTGTTGCCGTCACTGTAATTAATATTGTGCCCCCGGAACTCCTGCCCGGAACTCTCCCCAGAAACTAATTAGTATTGTGTCCCTGGAACTCCCTGGAACTCAGTATTGTGTCCCTGGAACTCAAAGTGAAACTTCCCTTTGCAATGTAGGGTTTTGCCTGCCATGGCGCCCCCTCCACCGCAATGGTGCAACGCAAGCGTAAATCAATCAAGCAGAATATCTTCGTTGAAATTGGCGTTTAGGTGAGACCTTAGTGTGACCCTTGAGCAAATGGGTGTTAGTCGACCCGCTTCGTCTTTGCGAGCGAAGCGAAGCAATCCATACTGTGGTATCGCGCGTGGATTGCCGCGTCGCTGCGCTCCTCGCAAAGACGACCCAACTTAATGTCATTACCTCACCGCACTTTCCAACAATCTAATCGTCCCCGCATCAGCATCAATCTCTGCCCTCACGCCCACCGGCAGGCTGAATTGATCGGCGATATGGCCGAAATAAGCGCCCTCAAACGCCGGAACACCCAGCGTCCCGATATGTTGGCGCAGCACATCGCCGAGCGTGAAGCCGCCGTAGCTGACCCCGTCGCGCGCGCGGCAATCGGTGCATTGGCCGAAGACGACGCCCGCGACTTTACCCAATATGCCTGCTTGGCCCAACTGAGTGAGCATCCGGTCGATGCGGTATTCAGCCTCATCAACATCTTCGAGAAACAATATCGCTCCGGTGAAGTCTGGCAAATAAGGCGTGCCGACGAGGGCTGTCAGCACGGTAAGATTGCCGCCGAGCAAGCGCCCGCTCGCTTTCCCCTTGCCCAGCAACGGCGTACGCCATTTGCGTTGCACCAGCCGGTCATCGGTGGCGATTGGGTTTTGATAAAGCGGGGTACCACCGTCAAACGCGACCTCCTTGAAGCTCGCCAGTGAGGCCTTCCCCCATGCGCTTGCGGCATTTGGCCCGTGGATCGTCGTAAAGCCAGCCTTTGCCGCAATCGCCATATGGAGCGCGGTGATATCGCTATAGCCGATCAGCAATTTGGGGTTCGCGCCAATCACGCGCCAATCGAGATAGGGCAAAATGCGCGCACATCCCCACCCCCCGCGCACCGCAAAGATTGCCTTCACATCACGGTCAGCGAACATCGCGTTCACATCCGCCGCGCGGTCTTTGTCACTGCCCGACAGATAGCCGAAACGCCCGAGCAAATGGGCTGCGCGTTTGGGAACCAGCCCCATCGCACTAATGCCTTCTTCAATCAGCGTCAGGTCAAACGGATCGTCAGTTGCAGAGGCAGGCTCGATCAGGCCCACCGTATCGCCAATCCGGAGCCGTGCTGGCTTTCGGAAACCGGTTTGACTGCCAAGCAAAGGCGACAAGGGGGCAACCGCCATTGCGGCGGACAGCGACATCATGAGCGAGCGACGAGTTTGCATGGGAAGCATCCTAGCCACGCACTCGGTTAAGGCAAGCTCGATTACTTCGCCTTACGCGCCGCATAGCGGGCATCGCGCGCCGCCTTCATTTCAGCGGGCGTTGCCAACTTTGGCGGTGGCTTTGGCGCAGCAGCAGCAATGGCAGCGGCTTTGGCAGCGGCCTTCTTCGCTTTTTCTGCTTCACGCTCAGCAAACTTTGCGGCACGCTTTTCAGCTTCAATAGCGTCCTTTGCCGCCTTCGCCGCAATCCGCTCGGCAACCAGCGCTTCATCAACCGGAGCCTTATTGCGAAGTGCTTCGAGAGCTTTCATCTTCGCGTCATTCTTGAGCTTAATGCGATCCTGAAAACTAGGATCGTTGAACATGGCCATAATCATTTCCTGTAGACGCCGTCGTGGCGTTTCGTGTGCGCAAGCGCCTGAACCTTTTTACCCGATTTTTCAAGTCAGTTGTTCAAAGTCCGCCCACCGACCACCGCGCATCACCCACGCCCCCACCTGATGCCCCGCGATAAGCACCCAAATCTGGCCTTCATATGCGTTCACGCGATCACGTTCGGACAACGCGAAATCGTCATTAGGATGCGAATGATAGCAGCCAATAACATTCGCCCCCCCTGCCCGCGCGCCCTTGTGCGCAGCAACCAAAGCCGCCGGATCGATTTCAAAACTTGTCGCTGGATGTTCGGCAACGTTCGCGCAACTCTTAACCGAGGTCACACTTTCACGCTCACCAAATAATAATCCGCACACCTCAACATGCGGGTTCTGCGCGGCGTGCGCGATCATCTGATCAACCAGCGCCCTTGATATCTCGATCTTCATCGCCACATGCTTAGCCTATGAACGAGGGGGCATCTAGCGTAAGCGCGACTATCGCTGTCGATATGGACGGATGGCGGCTTGACCGTGCGCTCGCGTCGCTTATCCCCACAATGTCACGCGAGCGGTTAAAGGCGCTTATCTCGACTGGCCAAGTGACGAGCGGCGCGGCGCTAACGCGTGATCCATCGTCAAAGGTCAAAAGCGAAGCGGTTTACGAAGTGATGATCCCAGCCCCGCGCGCCGCTGAAAATGAAGCGCAGGATATCGATCTTGTCATTGTTTATGAGGATGATCATCTGCTGGTGGTTGATAAGCAAGCTGGCCTTGTCGTTCACCCTGCCGCTGGCAATTTTGATGGGACGCTGGTCAACGCGCTGCTCCATCACTGTGCGGGGCGGCTTTCGGGTATTGGCGGCGTTGCGCGGCCGGGGATCGTCCACCGGATCGATAAGGATACGTCGGGCCTAATGGTGGTCGCCAAAACCGACCGCGCGCATGAAGG
Source organism: Sphingomonadales bacterium (assembly GCA_043741135.1). Lineage (GTDB taxonomy): Bacteria > Pseudomonadota > Alphaproteobacteria > Sphingomonadales > Sphingomonadaceae > Aquisediminimonas. The sequence goes on from JAYUAU010000092.1 coordinate 3,221, forward strand.
CTTGGCAAAGCAATTCATCGATCACAGCATCACCCGCCGTTATCATGCAATTATCTCGGGCCGTTTGATGCGCGATGAAGGGACGATCAATGCGCCGCTCGCGCGATCAACTGCCAATCGCAAGAAGATTGCGATTGTTGAAGAAGGCCGCGGCAAACACGCGATCACGCATTATAAGTTGATCACTCCGCTCAAAAACGCAGCGCTGATTGAATGTCGGCTTGAAACGGGGCGCACGCATCAAATCCGTGTTCATATGTCTTCAATTGGCCATCCGTTGCTCGGTGATCCGGTTTACGGGCGAATCAGCCAAGCACACCGCGAGACACTGGCGAGCCTCGATTTCGCCCGCCAAGCGCTTCACGCGACAGTGATCGGTTTCATTCATCCCATTGATCGTAAAAATTTAACGTTTGAAAGCAAAATGCCGCTCGATATGCAGCGACTATTCAGTAAATTGAGTTCATAGGGAACCAATCGTCCATAGCTTTGTTTCAAGCTGTGGCAGGGAGACGCAAGATGGCTGCAAAAACTGTAGCAAAACGTAAAAATGTTCCGGCAACGATCCCAGCACTTGGTAGTGAGGATGGGCTTAATCGTTATTTGTCCGAAATTCGCAAATTTCCGCTGCTCACGCCCGAGGAAGAATATATGCTCGCGAAACGCTTTCAGGAGCATCAGGACCCTGAAGCGGCGGCAAAGCTTGTCACATCGCATCTCCGCCTCGTCGCCAAAATCGCGATGGGGTATCGCGGCTATGGCCTGCCCGTCTCTGAACTGATTTCCGAAGGCAATATCGGCCTGATGCAGGGCGTGAAGAAATTTGAGCCGGATCGCGGGTTCCGCCTTGCGACTTACGCGATGTGGTGGATTAAGGCATCGATGCAGGAATTCATTCTGCGGTCGTGGAGCCTTGTCAAAATGGGCACGACGGCGGCGCAGAAAAAGCTGTTTTTCAACCTTCGCCGGATGAAGAGCCAGCTTGAGGCGTTTGAAGACGGCGATCTTAAGCCTGCTGACGTCAAGAAAATTGCCAAGGATTTGGGTGTTACCGAAGCCGAAGTGATCAGCATGAACCGGCGGATGGCGAACGGCGGCGATACGTCGCTCAACGTCTCGTTTAATGAGGACGGCGAAGGTCAGTGGCAAGATACGCTGATGGACGATGGCCCGCTGCAAGACGAAGCTTATGCCGAAGCCGAAGAGCGCATCGTGCGGCGTGGGATGCTGGTTGAGGCGCTCTCAGCACTCAACGAACGCGAACAACATATCCTCACCGAGCGCCGCTTAATCGAACAACCCAAGACGCTTGAGGAACTCAGCCAAGTCCACGGTGTCAGCCGCGAACGCGTCCGCCAAATCGAAGTCCGCGCGTTTGATAAGTTGCAGAAGGCGATGATGGCGATTGCTGGCGGCAAGGGGATGCTGCTTTCGGCTTGATGCGTCAGTTCGACATATTATACAAACGTATAATATATCGGAGATATTGAAATGCATCTGACTAATCTTCGCAAGGTCGGCGGTTCTGTGATGCTTGCCGTGCCCCCATCGTTCCTTGATTTGCTTGGCCTGAAGGCGGGTGCATCGGTCGGCGTTGCCGTCGACAGTGGACGTTTAGTGAACGAGGCGGACGAAAAATAGATACATTATCCGCTACTTTTCTTGCTGAAGTGCTCGCCAAGATTGCCACATTGTTCGAGTGAAGCTGGGCACCACCGAGCCAAACGCGAACTCAAACAGCGACAGGCGCGATTGTATCGACGCCGACGGCGACAAGCGAGGCTGTGCGGACCGTTTTGCAAGCCTTTGTCGCATGTAGCGGTTCAATCGCAGGTGGGTCGGGCAATTGCCCGAGCGCGGCGACCGGAGCGGCAGCCAGCGTTGTCGCCAACTATCTGGTAAATGAACTTACCGGAGCCAATCGACGTGCCATCCATCCTGCCGATCAGCAACGCGACAGCAATGGCAATGTGCTGAGCAATGAAAGTTTGGCGGATCAAGATACCCGCGCAAACCTTATCGCAACCTTGGTTGGTTCACTTGCGTCAGCGTTAGGGTTGAACGCATCAGTCGCCATAAGCGCGGCAGTGATTGAAACACGCAACAATCAACTTGCTGGTCAACGGTTTAGCGGAACATGTGGCGCGGCAGATCAAAGTTGTCGCGCAATTTCAACCGCTGATTATGTAAAGGTTGCATCAATTGCACGCGTTGATGAAAATGGGCGCGCGTATGACATAAATGGGCAGTTAATTAACCTTACGTTCGTCAATGGCAGGCCTGTCGATCGAGCGTTTCTCGACGGGCGCGCTTCATATGTAGCAGCCTTCCAATCCGCATTCGATATTGCCTTACGCTCGTTGAATCCAAACTACGTGTCTGAAGCACAGACGAATAGTCAGATTGCGTCAAATGCGGCAGGTTATGCTTACAATTCGCCCGCTGTAACCACATCAACTAGCTTGCTGACCCGGCCCACAGAGGCGCAAATCGCTTTCATTATCTCTGCATCTAATGGCAACAATCTTAACGAAGCTGGCGTGCATGAAGTTCTCGCGTTTTATGGTGGCTTAAACCAAATTCCGATTACAAATCCGAACTTAAACTATCAGCAAAACCTCGGAAATGCGGCCTATTTGGGCAACCAACTAGCGCGATCTTATGTCGATGGCAGAAATGCCTTTAACAATCTGGGGCAAAACAGACTAATCCTGATTGCAAGATACAATCGAGATGATCCATCGGCGCGCGCTGAATTTGCGGCTTTGTCATTGCGGGAAAGAGGGCAGCTCCTTTTGGCGTATAATTATGCCGTTCAATCGGGGCAGGTGCCGCAGCCAGTAGCGACTAGCACACGTATTTTGGCAGGCGGTAATGCCATTGTTTACGGCTTTGGCGCGCTGGCAACTGGAATTGGAGCTATTGTAACGACACCGGCCTGTCTCACTGGCCTTGGATGCGCTGGGCCTGCGGTTCTTGGCACAACTTCGTACTTCCTTGGAGAAGGCGCATATGTAGAGGGCGGAGTAGCTATAAGCGGCTACACGCAACAATCTCCGGGCGGATTCTATGCCACACGCCTCTTCAACGTCGATGCCAACACCGGAGAGTTGATCTATTTTGGCGCTCAAGTTGTTACAGGCTCTGCGGTAGCAGGCGGCACTCGAGCACCGCCGAGAATTACGCTTGAGCCGCTCCGAGTCAACACCGCACGCGGCGCGCCGCTTGAGCCCTTGCCTGGGCCGACAAATTTTGTCGCGCGTGACGCAACTGATGTTGGACTTCTAAACGGTCGGCTTACGGGCGATGCTTCGCGTCTGTTGCCTGCAGAAAGATCGTTTGTGAACGAGCAGCTTTCTGCAGGACGACGCGTCGAGCTTATCCCAACAGGCACTTCGCGCTCCGCCGATTTCCTAATTGACGGGGTTAGGTTTGAATTGAAAACCGTAACTAACGTTGTTAATCAAACCTCAAATGGCTTATCTGCTTCGATTTCGCGCTCCATTCTCTCAGGAAGAGGGCAATCTCCTAACATCATTATTGATGCACGAAATCAGCCCGGTGTGACGATTGAAATTGCACAAAGAGCTGCAAGCCGTGCTTACGGGGCAGATAGTCGTAACGGCATACAGAATATTACAATTCTAACGCTGCAAGGTCCTATTCAGATACCTCGGAGACCCTGATGAAAAATGATGGTATCCTTCTTGAGATTGAAGGAAGAATTATGCGGCACCTCGCATATTCAAAAAATGACTATAGTGTTAAATTGATATGGCGAGGGTATGTTGCCGCTTTGCTTGAATGGGGTAAAATTACTGCAGATAATCATGACCATTTACGGAGCTTACTTGATATAGACGAAAAACATGAAGATGATTTACGAGTTTTATTTTTAGACACATTGGAGTAATTTAAATTACGATGATGTTGTGGACGGCACTTTGTTTGGTGTTTGATTCGGAATTACACTGATAAGTGCGATAACTCTTAAAACGGCGGCGGCAATCAAACGGGGAATTTCGCGAGCGTCGCTGACCAAGCGGGCATCCGCGCAGGCTCTGGCGGATTTGATATCCGTGTCGCGGGTCTCACCGATCTTCGCGGCGGGGTGATTGCATCAAGCGCGGCGGCGGGGTTGAACGCGCTGCGAACCGGCACTTTCCGCGCCAGCAATATCAACAATGTTGAAACCTACAACGTCAATAATTTCAACTTTGGTGGCGGATACGGCGGCACCTATGTTGGCGGCACGGGAACCGCAAACACGACCGGCGGCTCTTTCCTGCCCAGCTTTGGCGGGTTCAGCTTCACCCTCCCCACCTACCTCACCGCTTATGGCAGCCAATCAAGCACGACCTTGAGCGCGGTATCACCCGCCAATGTAGTGATCGCATCGGGTGAAGCGCTGAGCCTCTCCGCGCTCGCCAGCCTCTCGCGCGATACGAGCAGCGCCAACAGTGCGCTCACGCGTCAGTTCACCGAAGCACGGCGCGCAGACATTGCACAAGACTTCGCCGCCGCACGCCAATTGGTCACCGAGGTCACAGTCTTCTTCGCCAACCGCGCGGCGGAACAAACGCGCGCTGAACAAGCCGCGATTGCGGCAGGGGTTCAATATGAGGACGCCGCGAAGACTATTCTGAAGCGAGATAAAGACGGCAACCTTGT
>JAYUAU010000093.1:0-18383 GCA_043741135.1 Sphingomonadales bacterium
CCTCCATCAACCTCCACTTCGTCATTGCGAGCGTAGCGAAGCAATCCAGAAGGTGGCGGAAATGTGAGACTTTCTGGATTGCCGCGTCGCCTTTGGCTCCTCGCAATGACGGTTAATGGAGGTGTCCAATTTACCTCTTAGCAGGCGGGGCAACGCTGATCTTCACCACTTCACCCGAATTGCCCGGGAACCCCGTAAACATCGCTTCGATCAAATTGGGCACGAGGCGCGGCAATGAATTGTCGCTTGACATCGCTTCGGCCTTGCCTTCGAAAACGCGTTCGCCGTCCTTGCGCGCAATCTTCATTTCAAGGCCGCTTGTATAAACGGTATAGCTTTCGGTTTCGCCAAACCCTGAGCCAAAAAGGAAGGGATCGTAGAAACCGTAGATGAAACCGCCGCGGCCATAGCCGTAATACGGCGAATAGCCGCCGTGATGGCCACCAAATCCGCCGCGACCAAACCCGCCGTATCCGCCATAGCCAAATCCGCCATAGCCGCCGTAACCATAGCCTGAAAACGGCGATGTCCGCGTGCGTTCCTTGCCTTGATCAACGCCGTAATCAAGCGTGACAACCAGATTGGCAGAGGCACTGTCGGCTGCGGGAGCATAGCCAACACTTGCTAGTTTTTGGGTGACGAGCCGCGCATATTGCGCAAACTCAAGTCCGCCCACGTTCTTGGGGTCAGCCGGAGCAATCGTGAACGTCTGCCCCTGCGGCACGGGAAGCGCTTGGAAGCGGCTGACTTGTGCGTTGAACGGCGTTGCACAAGCCCCAACACCAAGCAGCGCCAAAGGGGCAACCAATCGAGCGACACGAAACAGAGGCGACATGGCTACATCCTTACGCGGGCGCGACTCACCGATATGAGTCGACTTAAAACGTCGATAGGATGATGCTCTTTAGCTGAACAGTGATTGAATGGTTTGAGTATGCCGCCTTAAATATGAGCCGTCTTTGCGAGCGAAGCGCGGCAATCCACTCGCGGCACCGAAGTTTGGATTGCCGCGTCGCTGCGCTCCTCGCAAAGACGACGGGAGCAGATTTTTCGCACGGTGCACTAGCGAGCAAGCCCCAGCGCCTGATACGCCCCCGCCAAACGCGGTGCCGCGAGGATTGCCGCACGCTCTGCCCCGTCAATCAATATGGCGTCGAGCGCAGCTGTATCACTCTTAAGGGCGGTGAAGCGCGCGGATATCGGCGAAAGGCTCTCAATCAATAAGTCACCCAGCGCAGGCTTGAACACACCAAAACCTTTGCCCGCAAATTGGGCGAGTATTTGATCAACGCTTACGTCAGCCATTGCAGCGTAAATGCCCACAAGGTTCGCCGCCTCAGCCCGGCCTTCAAGCCCAGCGGCACTGTCTGGCAAAGGTTCAGCGTCGGTCTTCGCCTTCTTGATTTTGTTCATGATTGTGTTGGCGTCGTCAGTCAGGTTGATCCGGCTCATATCGCTTGGGTCAGACTTTGACATTTTGGCGCTACCATCGCGCAGGCTCATGATCCGTGCGGCCGCCTTGGGGATGATCGGTTCGGGCAAGGTGAATAGGTCGACCCCGAAATCGCCGTTGAATTTGGTAGCAATATCGCGCGCGAGTTCAAGATGCTGCTTCTGATCATCACCCACCGGAACATGCGTCGCGCCGTAAATCAGGACATCAGCCGCTTGCAAAACGGGGTAAGCGAACAAGCCAACGCTCATCCCTTCGCGGTTTTTGCCCGCTTTATCTTTGAATTGCGTCATCCGGTTGAGCCAACCAATTCGCGCGGTGCAAAACAGCATCCACGCCAGCTCTGCATGGCCGGGCACGCGCGCTTGGTTGAACAGGATCGAACGCTTAGGATCAATCCCACTCGCAATCAAAGCGGCGGCCATTTCGCGCGTATTCGCGGTAAGTGAGGCAGGATCATTATGCACCGTAATCGCATGAAGGTCGGCGAGGAAATAAAGGCAATCGCCTTCAAAGCTGTCCTGCATCGCCACCCAATTGCGGATCGCGCCTAGGTAATTGCCAAGGTGAAGATTGCCCGTCGGCTGAATGCCAGAAACAACGCGCATCAATCGAGCTCCTCCGCTTTTTTACGGCGAAGCAGGATCATCAGATCGTCGCGGTTCATTCCACCGATGGCAAAGGCAACAATGAAATAAACTATACCACCCGAAGCCACAAGCGCGCTCACCCCCGCAAGCCGTTCAATGATCGTTCCTGAGAACAAACCGACTAAGGCGCCGCGCAAATAGACGAGAATCGCCGCCATCACTCCCGCAGCGATTATTTGCCGCAAAAGCCGATCCCACAGCCATGCTTCAATCCGGAAATGCCCGCGTTTGGCCAAAATGAAATAGAGCATCAAACAATTGAGCCACGAACAAATCGAAATCGCCGCTGCTAATCCGTAAATCCCAAATGGGGGGATCAGTGCGAAGTTGAGAACGATATTGGCCACGAGCACAATGACCGCGGTCTTCACCGGAGTCTTCGTATCCTTGCGCGCATAGAAACCGGGTGTCAGCACTTTGACAAGCACATAAGCCGGCAGCCCAGTGACAATGATCGCGAGTGTCTGGCCAGTGATATAGGCGTCTTCAAGGCTGAAGCGCCCGCCTTGAAAAAGTGCAGTGATCAGCGGCACAGCGACAATCCCGAGCGCGAGCGCTGCGGGAAGCGTTAAAAGCATCGAAAGCTCAACGGCTTGCCCTTGCACTTTAGCAGCTTCATCGGGCGTGCCTTTGTCGATGAATTTGCTGATCGCGGGTAAGATTGCGGTGCCCAGCGCAGTGCCGATGATCGAAAGCGGCAATTGATTGAGTCGGTCTGAATAATTCAAATAAGCGAGCGATCCTTCGGGAAGGCGTGTGGCAAAGAATGTGTCGATAAACTGACTGATCTGATAAACGCCCGCCCCCAACGTTGCGGGTACGACAACTTGAATGAACTGCTTCACCCCCGGTGTCATCCGCGGTCGACGAAGTGTCAACGATATGCCCGCACGCCGCGCAGCCCACCAAAGCAATGCTAATTGCATCACGCCGCCAACAACGATGGCGATGGCAAGCGCATAGGCTGTTCTCGGGCCGCCCGTTGGCACAATCAAAAGCGCGCTCATCATCGCGACATTGAGCAAAGCGGGCGCGAAAGCGGCGGCGGTAAATTTCGTCAGTGAATTCAACACGCCTGAAAAAAGCGAAACGAGGCTGATCAACATCAGATAGGGAAAGGTAATCCGTGTGAGTTCAACCGTCAGCGCAAATTTATCGGGGTTCGTCGCAAATTCTGACGCAATTGCCCAGACAAAGGCAGGCATAATCAGTTCGAATATTAAAGTGAACGCAAAGAGTGCGGGCAGAAACACCGCCAGCACTTCTTCTGAAAATGCCTTTGCGTTGTCAATCCCGCCTTCACCGTGGAGCCGTTGACTGAACAGCGGCACAAAGCCCGCCGAAAATGCGCCTTCGCCAAACAGCCGACGAAACGTGTTTGGCAATCGGAACGCGACCAAAAATGCATCTGCTGCCAGCCCCGCGCCCATGATCCGCGACATCAGCATGTCGCGGCCAAAGCCGAGCACGCGGCTCACCATGGTTAGCCCGCCGATTGTACCAATGGCTTTCCCCAAATTCATGTGGGTTAAGCGTTACCCTCAACTTCAGTGGGGAAACCGCTATCGTCGGCGCTGATCGCTTCGGCTTGCTGCATGTAAAGTGCCGCAAAATCGATCGGTTCGAGCATCAACGCGGGGAAACCGCCATCGCGAACCGCATCGGCCAGCACGCGCCGCGCGAAGGGGAAGATGATCCGCGGTGCTTCGGCAAGGAGGAAGGGTTGAATTTGGTCGTCAGGAATGTTGCGCAAGCCAAATAGGCCTGCATAAGCCAGCTCAACTTGAAATGCGGTTTTATCAGCAGACGTTGCCTTTACCTCAATTTTGAGAACAACTTCATGGACATCGTCAGCAACTTGATCTGCCCCAATGTTGAACTGAACATCGATATTAGGCTGGCCCTGCCACTGATAAACCGCAGGCGCATTGGGGTTTTCAAACGAAAGGTCTTTCACATATTGTGAAATTACCCCGACTGATGGCGAAGTGTCTTCGCCATTTTCAAGCGGTTGGTTTGTCGTTTCGTCTGCCATTTTGCCCTCATATTCAGAAATATAATCGTGGCTCGCGCGCCTAGCAGTCAGAGGCGCTCAGGGCAATGGTGCATTATTTGTGATGCCCTATTTGTATCCTAGCCACGCTGCGCCTATATCAGGTGTAACAGAACCGGAGGCAATGTGGTCGGAATCGTAATTTTTGCGTTAGTCGCGGGCTTTTTGGGCCTCCGCCTTTATTCGGTTTTGGGAAAAGGCACGGGGAATGAACAGCCTTGGGCGCGCGCGCCCGAAGATGCTCTGCGTAATGTTGTGTCGATCACAAAAAACACCGTTCGTGATTTAGCGCCTGCCGACAGCGAACCAACTGCTGACCCAGAAGTTGAAAGTGGACTCCGCTCGATTACTGTCGCAGACCGCAGTTTTAACGCCGATGAATTCATCGAAGGCGCTGCGTCAGCTTACCGGATGATCTTGGAAGCCTATTGGACGGGTGATATGATCGCGGTTGCTCAATTTACCTCGCCTGATGTTCATGATGCATTTGAAGAGGCGATCATGCTCCGTGTTGCTGATGGTCATGTGCTTGATAATCGGCTCATCAATATTGAACGCGCGGTCATTTCTTCGGCGACGCTTGTGGATGGCACAGCCAATATCACGGTGCGCTTTGACGCTGACATTGCCGCCGTCACGCGTGATCGTGATAGCAATGTCATCGCCGGATCAGTTTCTGATGCGGTGCCAACGCACGATAGCTGGACGTTTAGCCGCGTGCTCAAAACAAGCGATCCCAATTGGCTTTTGACGGATACTGACGAAGCAGAGTAGGACGCAAGCCATGATGTTGCGTTCTGCTTTGCTTATCGCGCTGCCGCTTGGGGCTACGGCCTGTAGTGGCCGCATTGTTCCGCCTTCACCTGCCGCGCCCGCGCGCATCTCAGCGCCGATGGCGAAGCCTCCCACCGGAACGCCAAAACCGATTTCTCCTGTTTCCGCAGCGACTGTTGTAGGGCCAAACGCGCTCAAAGCGGGCGTTATTGCAGGGCCTGCGTTTGAAAGCTTTGGCCTCTCAACCGAAAGCGCCGCGCGTGCGCTCACCGCGTTCCGCGCCAGCTGCGCTTCGGTAACGCGGCGAACCGATCAATCTGGATTAACGGTCGTTGATGATTGGAAGCCGGTGTGCGCGAGCGCTGCGGGATGGTCACCTAGCGATGCTCTCAGGTTTTTCGCAAGCCAGTTTGAAAGCGTGCAGGTTGGCGAAGGTAAAGCTTTTGCCACGGGATATTATGAACCCGAAATAGCCGGATCGCGCATCCGCTCGCCGGGGTATGAAGTGCCAATCTACCGCCGTCCGCCCGATTTGACTGAGCTTGATCTCGGCGCGTTTTCGAAGGATTTGGCGGGTAAGAAAATTCGCGGGCGTATCGATGGTAATCGCTTTGTTCCTTATGCTGACCGCGCTGCGATTGAAGACGGTGCTCTCGCAGATCGCGGCCTTGAGCTGGCGTGGGCGGCGAGCGCGATCGATTTCTTTGTGCTGCAAGTGCAAGGGTCGGGCCGCGTCAAATTTCCCGATGGCAGCGTGATGCAGATTGGTTATGATAATCAAAACGGCCACGATTATACGGGGATTGGCCGTGTGATGCGTGATCGTGGGCTGCTCGCGCCAGGCAAAGCAACAATGCAGGATATCGTCGCTTATGTGAACGCAAACCCTGAACAGGGCCGCGCGGTGATGCGTGAAAACCGCAGTTGGGTTTTCTTTCGCGAAGCCAAGGGAGGGCCGTTTGGTGCGATTGGTGCACAAGTGACCGCACACACAAGCGTGGCCGCTGACGCCATGTTTACCCCGCTAGGCGCGCCCGTTTTCCTCTCAATGGACCGTGCTGAGGCGAGCGGCTTGTGGGTCGCGCAAGATACTGGTGGCGCGATCAAGGGTGCTAATCGCTTTGACACATTCTGGGGCGCTGGCGCGGAAGCATTCCGGATTGCAGGCGGCATGTCAGCGCGCGGTACGGCGTTCATCCTGCTTCCCAAAGGCGCGTTAGCGCGCATCCAGGCAGCGAATGTCAAACCGACGCCTTAGCCCGCCTGAGCGCGCGGTATGGGGTCAAGTCGCGCGCACGGTGACACCGATTGCGGGAAAAGTGGTGCCTGATCTAAATCCTCCCCGGAACGGGGAGGGGAACCACCCGAAGGGTGGTGGAGGGGTCGGTCTCAGAATAGAACGACCCATCGCCCCCTCCACCCCCGCTACGCGGCGGTCCCCCTCCCCGTTCCGGGGAGGATTAGGCACGCTCGATGCCGGATGGGATAAACGCATCTCTAAAGGGATGATCAGCCCAGACCGCACAATTGATCTCCACGGCGAAACGCTCAGCACCGCACATGCGCGATTAAGTTTTGCACTCAGTGATGCGATTGCGTGCGGGGATCGCCTGGTTCTGTTGATCACCGGAAAACCCGCGCGCGATAATCCGCGTTTGCCGCCCACTAGTCGCGGGGTGATCCGTGCCTCAATCGCCGATTGGTTGGCGTCATCCTCACATGCGAGCAAGATTGCCGCAGTCCGCAACGCGCATCCCCGTCACGGCGGGGCAGGCGCGCTTTATGTGATAATTAGGCGAGCGCGTTAGACCCCACTATTCGTCTTTGCGAGCGTTAGCGAAGCAATCCATACAATAGTGCAGCGAGTGGATTGCCGCGTCGCTGCGCTCCTCGCAAGGGCGAGCAAATGTCCTATCGCACTAAGCGCAGGATATTGAAGTTAAGTGAGCGCCCGCGCAATCACATCAGCATAAATCGCTTGCAACGCCGCAATATCGGCTACCGCAACAGCCTCATCAAGCTTATGCATCGTGGCATTGCACAGCCCGAATTCAACCACTGGGCAGATTTTCGATAAGAACCGCGCATCCGATGTGCCGCCGGTCGTCGATAGCTCAGGCGTAACGCCCGTCGCGTCCTCAATTGCGCTTGCGACCATCGCACTGAAATCACCCGGTGGCGTCAAGAAAGCTTCACCCGATATCCGCGCGACCACTTCGCCGTCAGCTGTTTCCTCTTTGACAATCGCGCTGATCATCGCGACAAGCGCTTCGCCGCTATGGAGATCATTGAACCGGATTGAGAGCCTTGCCTTGGCCGCAGCCGGTATCACGTTGGTCGCTGCGTTGCCTACGTCGAGATCAGTAATCTCGATATTGGACGCTTGAAACCAGTCGGTTCCTTCATCCAGCGTGATGCCTTCAATCCGCGAGAGTATACGCACGAGCTTCGGGATCGGATTATCGGCGAGATGGGGGTAAGCGACATGGCCCTGAGCCCCGCGAACCGTAATCCAGATATTGACCGAGCCGCGCCGCCCAATCTTGACCATATCGCCCAACCGGTTGACCGATGTTGGCTCACCTACAAGACAAAGATCAGGGATCAGCCCGCGCGCCTTCATATGATCAATCAACGCGACAGTGCCAAAGATAGCAGGCCCTTCCTCATCGCCGGTAATGATCAGGCTGATCCGGCCCTTATGGTCAGCGGGGATGGCCGCCACGAACGCAGCAATGCTGCCCTTCATATCAACCGCGCCGCGACCGTAAAGCAAGCCTGAGCGCACCAGCGGGACGAAGGGATCGCTGCTCCAGCCACTCCCCGGCGGGACAACATCAAGGTGACCCGCAAAAGCAAAGTGCGGCCCCGCTCCCCCGCGTGTCGCGAATAAATTTTCAACGGGGCCATCGGGCGCATCGCCGCAAATGATACGATCAACCTCAAACCCGATTGAGCGAAGTGCGGCCTCAAGCACATCAAACACCGCGCCCGTGGCTGGGGTGACGCTGGGTGCAGCGATTAAATCTTTAGCGAGAGTAATTGCATCAATCATACGTCTTCGCCTAGCTTTGCGCGGCTCATTTGCAAAGGGGATTGGGATGCCAAAAGTGAACCTTGAGGAGATACCTCAGATCAACACGACGGGATATCCGCCCGAATATGCTGATAAGGTGCAAGGCCGCTGGTATCGCCGCATCTCGCCCGCAGTCTGCCTCACCGACTTCGGGGTAAGCCATGTCACGCTCAAACCCGGCGCATGGTCATCACAAAGGCACTGGCATGAGGCTGAGGATGAATTCGTCGTGATGATCGCGGGCGAGGCCGTGCTGATCGATGATAGCGGCGAAACGGTGATGCACGCCGGAGACTGTGCCGCCTTCCCAAAGGGCGATGGCAACGGCCATGTGCTGATCAACCGCACTACCAACGATTGTGTTTTCATGGCGTTTGGGAAGCCAAGCGCAAGCGATTGCCATTACCCCGATATCGATATGCATTTGTTTGAGGACCAAGGGTTTGCGCGCAAGGATGGGAGTGGGTTTTAAGGGCGGGTTACCCGAAGGCCTCAATGACAAGTTTTAGCCCGAGTATATTTCGAAAATCGTCACCATTGCTCGTAATCAGTGTGAAATCATGCACCAATGCCGTTGCTGCGATCATCCGGTCAAGAATCCGAGGGCGCGAATAGCCGCACTTAGCGACAATATGTGCGTAGGCTTGTAGGGTGTTTTCTTCAAACGGAAGCACCTCAATCGTTCTAAGCAGAATATCGAGAGATGCCCTTCTTTCTGCGATTAGCGCAGGCCGAGCATAGACGCCGCCTTCGAGTTCGACTTGTGTGATGATCGACATAACGGCAGGCCCCGTCTTCGCGCCAATCCGCATTAGCGCATCGGTATCGCGATCACGTAGTCTGATCGCAATATTTGTGTCGATCAACAGCGACATGGATTACAGGCCCGGGCGGTCGGGCCAAACATCCGGTTGCCGCGTCTCGATTTCCGAAAGTGGCCCCATGGCGAGCAAGGTCGTTGCCATGTCAGAAAGCGAAGGGCGTTGCGCCTTCGGCCGAATCCACAGCGCATCACCAACTCGACTTATGGTGACGTCTATGTCAGCGCCAAACGCCATAGATTTGGGAATACGGATGGCTTCACTATTTCCGCTTCGGAAGACTTTGCTATCTATATGTTCCATCCGTAAACCCTAGCCGTGATCACGAGTATATACGCGAGGAAATCCTATTTGTCGATTCACCCCGCTACCGGCCCCTCAAACCGTTCAATCACCCAATCCTCGGCCTGTGCGCTTGCGATCCAGTCTTGCATGAAAGGGTGCGCAATCACCGCTTGCATATAGGGTAATGCAAATTGTGCGACGGGGAGCGAATAAGTGATCAGCCGCGTGACGACGGGGGCATACATGATATCAGCGGCACCAAATTCGCCGAACAGAAACGCGCCGGTGCCGCCGTAGCGCGCGCGGGCTTGGGCCCATGTTTCCATAATCCGCTCGATATCGGCCTGAACCTCGGGGGAGGGCGGTTTAGCTGCGAATATCTGGCGGATGTTCATGCTATGCTCGCGGCGAAGGGCTGAATGCCCCGAATGCATCTCCGCTGCCATTGACCGTGCCATCGCTCGCGCGCCTTCGTCAGCTGGCCAGAATTTATCGCCACCTGATTTTTCATGCAAGAATTCGATAATCGCAAGGCTATCCCAAACGACAACATCGCCTTCCCAAAGGATCGGCACTTTGCCTGATGACGGCGCAAATTCATCGCCTTCACGCCGCTTGTCCCATTCATCATCATAAAGCGGGACAACGACTTCTTCGAACGGCAGACCAGACTGTTTGCACGCGAGCCAGCCGCGTAGTGACCAGCTGCTGTAGGTTTTGTTGCCGATGAAGAGTTTGAGCATAGCTATCGGTAGGACAAGCAGGAGCGTCGTTCAAGCCAATTTAGGTGAAACGCGTACACCGTTTCGCCGAGAGCAACCTTGCAAATTCGGGGCAATCATTCTAACAAAAACGTGGAGATCGAAGATGAGTGACATGAACAGAGCCGACACACATGTGATTGCTGTTCCCCGAGACAAATGGGCCGTCTGGCTGACCGGACGCAAGGCGGCCCGTAAAATTTTTACGTCAAAACCCGATGCCATCTCATTTGCACGCGGCATTGCGAAAACCAAAAAGATTGATCTTTTTATCCATAAGCGTGACGGTACGGTCGAAGAAATGGACACATTTCGCGGCATTATAGATACGATTGAATAGGCCGATTTTGACTTATGAAAAGAATATATTCGTAAATTGTCCGTTTGACGCGGCTTACAATCCATTGATGAAGGCAATGGCTTTTTGCATATATGATCTTGGTCTCTTTCTACGAATTGCAAGTGAGACCCATGATTCTGGTTCGACAAGAATCGTGAAAATTGAAGATCTAATAAGCCAATTTCAGTTTGGTATTCATGATCTTTCGCGTTTGGCTGCCGCAAAGAAAGGTGACCTTGCGCGGCTGAACATGCCCTACGAGTTGGGGCTAGAGCGGGATGAGGATTAGTTGAATCGTTCTCCGGCGGAGGGCACCCATCAAAGTAATACTTTGATGGGACCCAAGGCAGGGGTCCAGACCTTAACAAAGACTCTTTTTGTCTGGGACTGGACCCCTGCCTACGCAGGGGAACACATTTGCTTTACCTAAACTCATCACGCTCTAATCTGCAACACTCGTCTTTGCGAGCCCTTCGACTGCCTTGCAGGCGCTCAGAATAAACTTCCGCGAAAGCGGAAGCGCGGCAATCCATACTTTTGTGCCGCGAGTGGATTGCCGCGTCACTTCGTTCCTCGTGGGAGACGATTCGCACCTTAATAAGCTTCACGCTCTAAACAGCGCGTTTTACATGCCACCATGCGCCAGCGCAGCCAGCAGAAGCAACGCGACGATGTTAGTGATCTTGATCATTGGGTTCACCGCAGGCCCTGCGGTATCCTTGTAAGGATCGCCAACAGTATCGCCCGTCACAGCGGCCTTATGCGCTTCGCTGCCTTTGCCGCCGTGATTGCCGTCTTCGATATATTTCTTGGCATTATCCCATGCGCCGCCGCCCGATGTCATCGAGATCGCAACGAACAGACCGCCAACGATCACGCCGAGGAGCAAGGCACCCAATGCCGCAAAGCCTTGAGCAGGCCCCGCAACCCAGCTGATCACGAAGTAAACCACAATCGGCGCAAGCACGGGGAGAAGCGAAGGCACGATCATTTCGCGGATCGCTGCCTTGGTAACCAAGTCAACGGTGCGTGCATAATCGGGCTTGCTCGTGCCGTCCATGATGCCGGGGTTGCTTGCAAACTGGTCACGAACGTCCTTGACGACTTCGCCAGCCGCTTTGCCAACCGCAGTCATCCCCATTGCGCCGAAGAGGTAAGGGAGCAATGCACCAAGCAAAAGGCCGACGATGACATAAGGGTTTTGCAACCGGAAATCGACGCCGCCTGCTTCGATACCAAGTTTTGCTGCGTAGAAGTCCAAATCAGCGGTATACGCGCCGAACAGCACGAGCGCGGCAAGCGCTGCTGAGCCAATGGCATAGCCCTTGGTCACTGCCTTAGTCGTGTTACCCACGGCATCGAGAGCATCGGTTTTAACGCGGACTGATTTGTCCATATCGGCCATTTCGGCAATACCGCCCGCATTGTCTGTCACGGGGCCGTAGGCATCAAGCGCCACAACCATCCCTGCGAGCGCGAGCATCGATGTTGCCGCAAAGGCAATCCCGATAAGGCCCGCAAGCTGATACGAAACGATGATCCCAACGCAGATAACGAGCGTTGGCATTGCGGTTGATTCAAGGCTGATCGCAAGACCTTGGATGACGTTGGTGCCGTGGCCGGTTTCTGAAGCCTTGGCAATTGAGCGCACCGGACGGTAATTTGTGCCGGTATAATATTCGGTGATCACAACGAGCAAGCCCGTCACCGCGATGCCGACGATCATTGAGTAGAACAAGGCCCATCCGGTAAACGACGTGACGCCGTCGCGAAGCGCATGCGTGGCATCCATATCACCGCCAAGCACTTGATAAGTGACATAATAGATGGCGGGGATTGACGTCAGCGCTGTTACCCCAAAGCCCCAATACATCGCACCCATGATGTTAGTGCCGCCGCCCAGGCGCACGAAAAATGTGCCAAGGATCGACGTGAGTATGCAGATACCACCAACTGCAAGTGGCAATGACATGAGCGCAAGCAGCTCTGCGCCCGAAGCCGCTGACAGCAACGCGAGGAGAACCATCGTTGCGCCGATTGTCACAACATAGGTTTCGAACAAATCGGCAGCCATACCCGCGCAGTCACCAACATTATCGCCGACGTTATCAGCGATCACGGCGGGGTTACGAGGATCATCCTCGGGGATATTAGCTTCAACCTTGCCAACCAAATCAGCACCAACATCAGCAGCCTTGGTAAAGATACCGCCGCCTAGCCGCGCGAAGATCGAAATCAGTGAGGCCCCGAAGGCGAGCGCGACAAGCCCGTCAATCACTTCGCGGCTATTGGGTTCAAACCCTGATTGGGTGGTGAGATACCAAAAGAAGCATGAAATCGCGAGCAACGCCAGCCCTGCCACGAGCATCCCCGTGATCGCGCCCGCGTTGAACGCCATCGTCAAGCCCTTTTGCAAGCTTTCGCTCGCGGCTTGGGCCGTGCGGACGTTCGCGCGCACCGAGATATTCATCCCGATAAAGCCCGTTGCGCCTGAGAGTATCGCGCCGAGCAAGAAGCCAATCGCTGAGATGCTCCCAAGGAAATAGCCAACAAGGATGGCAACAACCACGCCAACGATAGCGATGGTGCGGTATTGACGCGTGAGATAGGCGCCAGCGCCTTCTTGAATGGCAGCGGCAATTTCTTGCATACGCGGCGTTCCGGCAGACGCCTTGAGCACTTGCTGGCTCGTCAGCGCGCCGTAAGCCACGGCAACAAGCCCGCAGATCATGGCAATTACAACAACAGACATTGAAAAATCCTCCCCCTTTGGATGGATGGTGAGAAAAGCAGGCAGCGCCCGCCGGTTAAGACTGCGCCGCGCTATAGCGGCGGGCGGTCGCGTCTGGCAAGGTGTGACTGAATCCGCTGAACTTCTGGGCAATCGCATTTGACGTTTTTTGAAGAGTTACCGGTTCCCCTGCGAAGGCAGGGGTCCAGACGGGCCGCGTTCTTGAGGCTTCGCCGCTTCGTTTGAGACAGGACTGGGCCCCTGCCTTCGCAGGGGAACGCCCAAATGTCTGAATGCAATTGCCTTGGCACTCGCTGACCCTTGCACTCACTCTTGAATGTCGCTTGAGTTGCTTTAGAGGCAGGCGACTATGAGCAGAACAGAGACAATATGAAGCGTGAGAGCGTTAACTGGATTCGCTGGGTGCTTGAGGAAGTCATCCCGCCCATCGTCCGCGATTCGTCTGCAATGCGCTGGTTGTTTCGCCGTCACTGGGGGCGGCTGATTGATGATATTGAGGATTTCCGTGCGCGCATCGCGTTTGTTTCGGCGGCTGAGTATAAATCGATTTATGAACGGATGCCGCGCATCCAGAATGAAACCGATAATAGCGTCGCCTGCCTTGAGGCGATCTTAGCGAATATCAAAGGCACCAAGGTTCTCGATATGGGCTGCGGCACGGGTTATGTTGTTGATTGGCTCGCGGCGCGGCGGCCTGATCTGACCATCACTGGCGCGGATTTCATCATCGAAGCGGGCACGCGTGAGCGATCCCCCACGATTGCGTTTGAAGAAGCGATGATCGAAGCTTTGCCGTTCGCGGACGGCGCGTTTGATACCGTTGTCTGTACACATGTACTCGAACATATTCTTGATTTTGGGAAGGCGCTTTCCGAACTGCGCCGCGTGGCCGCGAAACGCTTGATCATCATTGTGCCGCAGGAGCGTGAATATCACTTCACCTTCAATCCACACCTGCATTTCTTCCCTTATCCGCATAGTTTCCTGCGCTATATCGCGCCGATTCCAGCGTCACATCACATCCAAAGCATAGGCCGAGATATTTTCTACTTCGAAGATCGGGAATGACGCCGTGAGCAGGGTAAAGCGCTTTCTGTCGGTCTTCGGCTTCATCACGCCCATTATATTGCTGATCACGGTCATCCTTGGTGCCGCTCAATTTGTGAGCGATATACACCGCAGCGACGGTGTCCGAATTAGTGCTTATGAAATGGTAGGCCGCGATTTCGTCAACATCTGGCAGGGCGGTCAAATGGCGGCGACGGGCCAATCAGCGCGCGTCTATGATCGCCCCGCTTACCGTGAAGATTTGAAGAAGAATGCGGGTGTCAGCGGCATTTTTGCTTTTTCTTATCCGCCGCATATGTTGGTATTCTCAATTCCGTTCGGTGCTCTGCCTTATCTCAGCGCGATGATTACATGGTCGATTGTGACGCTCGGGCTGTTCATCCTTGCCGCAAGGCCATGGCTGCGTGACGCGGGATTGCCGCTGTGGGCGGCGCTTCTAATGCCGGGAACGATCAATAATCTAGCGTCAGGCCATTTCGGCGCACTGATCGCGGCACTCGCGCTGTTAGGATGGCGACAGGCATCTAGGCGACCTTTGGTCTCAGGCGCGGCCTTTGCGCTGATGACGGTGAAGCCGCATCTCGGCGTGCTCGTGCCGATCATCCTCGCGCTCTACAGCCGCTGGCGTGTGATTATGATCGCTGGCGTCGGCACGCTTTTGCTGATTGCGGCATCTGCGCTGATGCTTGGCCCTCAAATCTGGATTGTCTGGGTCAAATCAACGCTCCCGTTTCAAGCGAGCCTGATCGGCGGCATAAGGCCTGATATTCACTATTTGCGGATGATGCCCACCGTGGAACGGATGGCGGCTGCGATGGGCGCTGTGGGAAGCGTGTCACTCATCATCCAAATTGGCTTTGCAGCCGCCGCGTTGGGCCTTTTGTGGCGAAACTGGAAAGCGGGAGCGGACGTCGCGACGCTTGGGCTATTATCAATCATCGCCACCTTCCTCATCCTGCCTTATGTTTTCACATATGATATGGTGGCTTATGATCTTGCGATCATCGTGCTCGCCGCGCGGTTTGGCGCGCACTTGTCGCAGATCGAAAAAGCGCTGCTTGGGCTCGCGTTTCTGATCCCGCTGATCAATTATCCGTTAGCGGCACACGGGCTGGGCGTTGCCTCGATCATCATTCTAGCGGCGCTGTGGATCCTGAGCAGCGTCAGCCGAAGGGCAAGCGAATGATTGAAGCCCCCAAAAGCCTGTTTGGCCAAATCATAGCCTATGTGATTGGCGGCGGTGGGATGACCGCGCTGCATTCAGGCGTCTATTGGGTGCTTGCGGAGCCTGTTGGCGTAGAGCCTTATGTTGCCAACAGCATTGCCGCAGTCATTGCGGGGATCGCTGGCTACATCCTCCATAGCCGCTTTACCTTTGGTCATGGCCGCGCGTCGGGGATGGATGCCACCGCGCTTGGGCGTTACGTGGTTGTCTCACTTTTGTGCTACGCGCTCAATAGTTTTTGGGTGTGGCTGATCGTCAAACAAAGCGGCTACTCAGTCGCGATGTCGATCATCCCGATGGTGCTGATCACGCCTTGGGCTGGCTTTGCGCTCAACCGGTTCTGGACGTTTAAGCGCTAGACCCCTGTTCGATCACATGTACACGCCGTGATCGTGCACATGTGATCGAACAGGGGTCTAAGCGGCAACACGCCAGACTTTGATCGATTCAGCACCCTTGATGCTGACGGGGGTTAACCACGGCGGCGTCGTTCCCGCAGACAGCTGGCTCCAAAAACCCTGCGGGTTATAATTTTCATAGATCAGCATTTCGTTCACGCCAGGGCACACCACCAGATAGTCAATGTTGCGCCGTTTGAGAATCGCCCGTGCTTCATTTGGCGTGCCAATGAAGGTTTTGATCACATCACGCATTGCGTCTGCATTACGGTGATAGCCGCTTGCCACGATGCTATGTCGCGTTTCCAACAATATTGAAGGAGAAGCATCAAGCGGGGCCATCAAATGGCTCGGACGAAGAACCTTCAGCCGACTAATCTCTCGATTATCAAGGCACACGGTCGCTTTTCGCGCGGCGGCCTCAACCTTGGTATCAAACGCGAGCTGTAACGCATTGGCCGCAACAACGCCCGGGGCGGCGAGCGCGGCTGCTGCTAACGTCGCTGCAATCCGAGCTAGTGGTTTTTCAAACGACCGCGCCCAATTGACCGCAGTCATAACAATGATCGATGCAGAAGGAAGGGCAAGCAAATTGGCAACACCGCCTGCACGCTGCACGAGCGTTGCAGTGATCGTCGCGCCAACGAGCATGAACAGCATGACGCCCCACTGCGCGCGCGCGCGGCCACTTGATCTAATGCACGCTAAAATAGCGCCACCAATTGCCATCAGCGGTAAGGCCAACGTCACCGCTACCATCGTTGGTTTTTGATACCAGACTGGCAGCCCCTCCATCACGCGGATATACCAAAAGTCATGGACGAAGGGGTCAAGCTTGCTAAACGGCCCAGCGGCGCATTCTGGCGATATCATCAGCAACAACGCGGCGCATCCCACGGCGAGGATAGCTAAACCTCCCAACCGCGCTGCGATATGTGCGGGGTTAAGGCGGGCAAGCGCATGTGAACCAACTCCTGCCGCCGCAAACACCGCTAAATGAACCGGTGAAACCGCATCGCAGTAAGTGAGGCCCCAGCGACTGAAGTGATGTGTCGCCACATAGAATATCGGGGACGACACCGCGAGCGTTAGCGCCGCGATGCTCAGCCGCGTGCCTTGTTCGTGGTCAAATGCCCAGCGAAGCCCGAGCAGCGCCATCGTCAATACCGCAAACGGCAAACCTTCGAGCGAAATTGACAGCCAAAGCGCAAGCGCAAGCCCAGCTATGATGCCGCCGCGCCGGATACGCGCGTCAAGCAATCCGCACATGACGACAAGCGCAAGCGCCATTTGCCAACCGTGGTGATCAATCCGCATTGGCCGCAGCTGGTGTGTCACCTCAACACACATTGGCACGAGGAAGGTCGCGAGAACGGCATGGCGACCGTCAACCAAGCGCCGTGTCAGCGTTGCGACTAGCGCCATCACCACGCCGAGGGTCAGCAAGGGCACGGTGATCAGCGCGGCAGTTTCAGCCTGCGCTGCGCCGAAGAGGGGTGTCATCACGACAATCACCGCAGCGATAGGCAGATCAATAAAACGTGACCAATGCATCGGGCCACCAACCGGAGGGGTCATGCGGTATTGGGTAACGTCAAACCAGCTTTGCCCGGCAATCCAATCACGCACTTGCAGCAAGCGAAGCTGATCATCGGGATCGGGAAACCGCCATTGGGCAATTTCGGAATAAGCCGCAAGGATCAGAATGATAGTCGTGAGAGCCCAAGCGCCAAAGACGTATCGCCGAAAGGAAGCGTCACTCATCATGCGAAAACAACCGCCTTGCGGAGCAAATATGTGATGTTAAAACTCACCGCAATCGCGACAGCCTTGGCAATTCGAGGGTCAAATCCAGCTGCCGCGCTGATGCCGACGATCAGCATCGTTAACCCTAAGCCGAGGAGGGCTGAGGCAACGAACAAACCCTTTTGCTTGGTGCGCGCGGTGCCATTATCCGCCAATTGCCCCCCAAAAACCATCCGGCTTGATAAGAACCAATGGACGATTATCCCGAAGCTATAGCCAAGCCCTGACGCTAAAGAGGCCACCATTCCTCCCGCAATGAGCGAGAGGAAGACGCCCACATCAACCCCGAGAGCGGCTGCGCTGACGCCAACATAGCGGAGGTAAAGCGGGAGGCGAGCAAGCGCGGCGGTCATGATCAGGCAGCCTTCAATCGCTCTGGCACGAACCGTTCTGAACGCAGCGCTTCGCGTTCGCCTTCATCGCCCGATTCGTGATATTCAGCGTCTTCGTTGACGTTCCAAATATCGTAGATGCGCTCACCCGCTTCGATGTTGCGGACGGTGAGCATCGCGGTCATCATCGCATGGTCTTGGTTGTTGTAGCGGTGCATACCGTTGCGGCCCACCATGTGCAGATTATCATATTTCGCTTCAAGCTCGCTGCGCATCGCCTCAACATTTTCGCGGTAGCTTTCATCGTAAACCGGATAGGCTTTTTCCTGCCGCACCACTGCGCCGCCAATCACCTGTTCGGCCGAAACCAGCCCCAGGATAGCCATTTCGCGGGTGGCCAGCGCGATCAGATCCTGGTCGCTCATCGACCACAGGCCATCGCCTTCGAAGCAGAAGTATTCCAGTCCAACGCAAGCCACGCCTTCGTCGGGGACCATTTCGGGCGACCACGAGCGGAAGTTCTGGATCCGGCCGACCTTGACCTTGCTGTCGTGGATATAGATCCAGTTGTCGGGGAACATATCCTCGT
>JAYUAU010000094.1:0-7769 GCA_043741135.1 Sphingomonadales bacterium
TTCCTCGGCGTTGATGGCGTCGCTCATCTGTTCTTCTCCCCCCTCCCGCTTGCGGGAGGGGCCGGGGGTGGGCCACGGGGCGGCACAAGCCACCCCTAACCCCTCCCGCAAGCGGGAGGGGAACTGAATTTAGTTATCAAACACGATCACGCTGCGCGCCGAAGCGCCGGTCTTCATCTTGTCGAAGCCCTGGTTGATCTGCTCAAGCGGGATGCGTTCGGCGATGATCGAATCGAGATCGAGCAGCCCGCGCATGTAGAAATCGACCAGCCGCGGCAAATCGACCGGGAAGCGGTTGCCGCCCATGATCGCGCCCTGCAATTTCTTGCTCTGGAGCAAATCAAACGCGCCGAGGCTGACGCGTTCGGATAGCGGCATCATGCCAAGGATTGTCGCGGTGCCGCCTCGCCGCAGCGCACCGACCGCCGTTGCCGCAGATGCGGGGCGTCCGACCGCTTCAATCGCATGGTCTACGCCGCCTTTGGTCATTTCAACGATCAGTGCGGCGCTATGCTCATTGGCGTCAATCGCATCAGTGGCGCCGAGTTTGATCGCGAGTGCGCGCTTTTCGGGTATCGGATCAACCGCAATGATCCGCCCAGCACCCGCGATTTTAGCGGCGTTAATTGTCGCGAGGCCAACGCCGCCGCAGCCAATGACGGCAACGGTTTCACCCGGCGTTAGCTTACACGCGTTGAAGATTGTGCCAGCCCCCGTCGTCACCGCACAGCCAAGGATCGCGGCACGGTCTAACGGCATTTCGGGGTTGATCGCCACACAGGCATTTTCGTGGATGAGCATCTGTTCGGCATAAGCTGACAGGTTGAGCATCTGATTGACCACCGACCCATCTGGCTTGGTGATACGCGGCGCTTCGCCCTGTTTGCGCCGCGTTGCCACGCCCATGCACAAAGCGAGCCGCCCGCTCACACAAAATTCGCAGGTACCACAGAAGGCTGAAAGGCACGTCACAACCGCATCGCCGACTTTGACCGAGCGGACATCACTGCCCACCGCCTCAACAATGCCCGCAGCCTCATGCCCCGGAATTGCGGGCAGGGGATGCGGGTAAGCGCCCTCAATGAAGTGCAAATCACTATGGCATAGCCCGCACGCCGCAGTGCGTACCAGTACCTCACGCGGCCCCGGCTTCGCCATCACGACATCTTCGATAGTGAGCGGTTGGCCCGGCGTGTGGAGGATGGCTGCTTTCATCAGCGCAAACCTCCGTGTTGCTGTTCTCCTGCGCAGGCAGGAGCCCAGACGGGCCCAGTGCTGGGCAGCTTCACTATGTTTTTATAATGAGCGACTGGGCCCCTGCCTGCGCAGGGGAACAGGCTGAGGATCGCTGCTTTCATTAACGCGAAACCCCGATATCGCCGCTCGACATGCCCTTATCAACCACTGAGCTATATTTGCCAAACTCCAGCCGCGCGATGGCGCGCGCGTGGACTTCATCGGGGCCGTCAGCAAGCCGGAGCGTGCGCTGATGCGCATAAGCACTGGCAAGCCCGAAATCTTCGGAAACACCGCCCGCACCGTGCGCCTGTATCGCATCGTCAATGATTTTGAGCGCCATGTTCGGCGCCTGAACCTTGATCATCGCGATTTCGCAAGCAGCGGCTTTGTTTCCCACCGTATCCATCATTTGCGCGGCCTTTAGGCACAGCAAGCGCGTCATTTCGATATCGATCCGGGCGCGCGCTATCCGCTCCTCCCATACCGAGAAATCAGCGATTTTGCGTCCGAAAGCTGTCCGCGTCAGCAATCGCTTCGCCATTTTCTCGAGCGCGACTTCAGCAACGCCAATTGTGCGCATGCAGTGGTGAATCCGGCCTGGCCCCAAACGGCCTTGCGCGATCTCAAAGCCGCGCCCTTCGCCGAGCAACATATTCGTGACGGGAACGCGGACATTGTCCAATCGGATTTCCATATGGCCGTGTGGCGCATCATCATAGCCAAAGACGGGAAGATGCCGCAAAATGTTCACGCCCGGCGCGTCAAGTTCAACGAGCACTTGGCTTTGCTGTGCGTGGCGCTTGGCTTCAAAATCGGTCTTACCCATGACAATCGCGATCTTGCAACGCGGATCACCTGCGCCCGATGACCACCACTTCGTGCCGTTGATGACATATTCATCACCTTCGCGGCGGATTGATGTTTCGATGTTGGTCGCGTCGGATGAAGCAACCGCTGGCTCAGTCATCAAAAAGGCTGAACGGATTTCGCCGTTCATCAGCGGGATCATATATTTGAGCTTTTGTTCGCGCGTGCCGTAGCGGTTGAACACCTCCATATTGCCAGTATCGGGCGCTGAGCAATTAAATACTTCGGACGACCAGCCAAGGCGGCCCATTTCTTCGGCGCACAGCGAATATTCAAGGTTGGTGAGCCCCGGCCCTTCAAGATGAACCGTATCGTCAAGATGGGGCACGCCTGAACTTGGCGGCATGAACAGGTTCCAAATGCCCTGCGCTTTGGCTTTGGCCTTCATTTCCTCCATGATCGGGATGACTTTCCAGCGTTCGCCCTCATTGGCTTGGCGCACGAATTCGGGTGTCGCGGGGATGAGGTTGATATTGATGAAATCGCGCACGCGGTCGCGCCAATAAATTTCGCGTTCGTTGAGGGTGAAATCCATGTGAATCGTCCTTTTGAGTTTACCTTAACGTCAATGTCAGTTTTCGCGGGGTATATCCAGCCCTCATTACAGCTTTTGTGCAGTTGATTGCGCGAGTAAGCGAACGCGGGCTTCATGATCGGCGCGTGAGATGGGGAAACGCGCAAATGCGATCGCTGAAAGAATCGCCAAGACCGCAACGACGCTGCAATAAGTGAGCGATAAACTGTCAAGCACGCCGATATCGACGCGCCCCGGCACCGCTTTTTCAGGTAAGCCCGATAGGCTGACGATCAATCCCGATACGAAGATACCAATCCCCGTTGCGCATTTTTGCATGAACAGCCCACCGGCATAGAATAGTCCCTCAGCGCGCCTGCCGGTTTCGACTTCGGATGCCTCGACCACATCTGCCATCATCGATGATCCGGTAATCATCACGGTGATGCTCAACATCGTGGCGGTGAAAGAGAAAGCATAAAGGCCAATCGTTGACACTTGGCTGCCCGCAACTGGCCAAAAATCGCACCCTCGCAAAATGAAGGGCGCCATCCAGAATATCAATGCGATCAGACCGCAGAACACCGCCGTGTTGCGCTTTTCAAAACGGCGGTTGAGCGTCGTTACAAGGAAGAAGGCCCCCACCATCGAACCGAACAGCACGAACGGATAAAATTGAAACGCTTGATCACTGAATTGCCACACGAACAGGAACAGATATGTTGTGATTGAAAATGTGATGCCCTGGCTCGTGTAAGAGAGCATCCCGCCAATCATCAGTTTCCGAAAGGCCGGGTGCGAAAAGGATATGCGGATTTCGCTAAGGCTTTGAGCAATTGAGGTCTTTTCGGGCTTTGTTTTAGGCAGATGCGCGATGCGAGCGTGCTGCCCCAGTGCCGAAATCAAAACGCTTGTTGCCATCAGGATCGCGCCGAAAATAGCATAATTCCAATAGCCATTCGCATTGAGCTGTCCCACTTTGTGCGTTTCATCGGCGACGAGGAAAACAGCATAAGCCAGATAGAGCATCAGCAGCCCGCCAGCCCATCCAAACAGAAAGCGGTAACGCATCAGCCCGGTGCGCTCATCATAATCGCGGGTGAGTTCAGGCAATAGCGCGACCGATGGCACTTCACAGCACGAAATCAGGGTGCGGACGAGGATGGCGACCGCGATGAGATAGACGAAAATCCAGTCACCGATATCTAGCGGCGGGGCCCACATCAGCAGCCATGAAAAGGCCAGCGGAATCGGCGCAAGATAGAGCCACGGCAGGCGCTTTCCCCAGCGCGTATAGGTGCGGTCGCTCAGGTGACCAATGACCGGATCAGCAAAGGCATCGATGAACAGCGCAATCATGAGCGCGAACGAAACCATTTTCGCGTCAAGCCCGATCACTTGATTGTAAAAGATTAGGAGGAAGGTTGAAAACCCATTGTCCTTGATCCCGTACGCGATTGATCCAAAGCCGTGGAACAGTTTTAGCCCAAGCGGCAGGCGCTCAGGCCGCTGTGCCGTCACGCGGCTGTGCCCTCAGCCATCGCTTGCAGTGCTGCAAAGAGACCCGGCGTTTCTGGATCCCAGCTATGGCGCGGGCCGATTAGCATGCCGCCATCAACCAAGATATGCGTGCCGGTGATAAACGCAGCATCTTCGCTTGCTAGGAAAGCGACGGTGCCCGCAATATCCTCCGGTCGCCCGCCACGTTTTACGGGTTGAGCATCGTCGGCAACATGCGCGATCATGCCCTTTGCCATGTCTTTGAGTGCATCGGGCACATCAAGCGCGGCTGTGAAGATATTGGTTTTGATAAAGCCCGGGCAAATTGCATTGACGCGGATACTGTGTTTGGCCAAATCAGCGGCGGCGAGTTTTGAGAGGTGCAACACACCACCCTTTGCAACTGAATAAGCCGTTGGTGCCATCCCCGTTGAGAGCGCGGCAACGCTCGCAGTGTTGATAATCGCTGCCCCTTCGCGTCCGATCATATGCGGCACAGCGTGGCGAATCCCCATCGCAACCGAACGGAGCAGCAAATTCATCGTGCCGTCCCAACTCTCCGCGTCAATCTCATCAATCGTTTCTTTTGCGCCGCCCGCGCCCGCATTATTAAACAGAATATCAATCCCGCCGGTTGTCGCGGCTGCAAAGTCCATCAGTGCCTTGATATCCGCGTCGCTTGTCACGTCGCAATGTTTGAAGATGATCTTGCCGTTCGACGTGCTGGCAAGCTCTTGGCCGCCTGCGTCATCGATATCAGCGGCGATCACCGTCGCGCCTTCGGAAGCCAATCGCAAGCATGTCGCGAGGCCGATGCCCGAAGCAGCCCCCGTGACAACAGCGGTTTTTCCTGCGAATCTCATGCGCGCGTCTCCTCTATTTTGCGGGAAACCATAAGTGCTGGGCCTCATCCGTCAACGCACTTCCATTTGCCGCTACGGAATGCTTCGCTCACCCAGTTCAATCGCATTTGACGATTTTAAGCCGAGATACATGCTCCCCCGCGAAGGCGGGGGCCCAGACGGGCCTCGTATTTGAGGCTTCGCCGCTTCGTTTGCGACAGGACTGGACCCCTGCCTTCGCAGGGGAACGCCAAAAAAACGTCAAATGCGATTGTCCTGTTTGTTCACCAGTTGACGCTTGCGTAAAGCATGCAGACTGGCTTAGGGATTGATGCTTCAAATGGAGAGCCGAAGCATGTCTGATCTTGAAACATTCCGCATCGAAACCCGGGCGTGGCTCGAAGCCAATTGCCCGCCTGAAATGCGAGAGCCGGTTCGCAGCGAAGATGATGCTTGCTGGGGTGGACGCAATGTCGTGTTCAAAAACGCGGCGCAAAAGATGTGGCTTGATGTGATGGCCACGAAGGGCTGGACAGTGCCCGATTGGCCTGTAGCTTACGGCGGCGGCGGGCTAAGCGCGGCTGAAAACAAGATATTACGTCAGGAAATGGCGTCGCTTGGCTGTCGTTCGCCGCTGTCGAGCTTTGGCATCTGGATGCTTGGCCCCGCGCTTCTCAAGTTCGGAACTGAGGAACAAAAGGTTCATTACCTCGGCCAGATTGCGCGCGGCGAAATTCGCTGGTGTCAGGGCTATTCAGAGCCGGGTTCGGGCAGCGATCTCGTTTCGCTCCAAACCTTCGGCGAGGATAGGGGAGAGCATTGGAACGTCAACGGCCAGAAAATATGGACGTCCTACGCGGATAAGGCCGATTGGATTTTCTGCCTTGTCCGCACTGATAAGGCCGACAAATATAAGGGCATTTCGTTTCTGCTCTTTGACATGACAACGCCGGGTGTTACTACCAAACCTATCCTCCTTATCAGCGGCAATAGCCCGTTTTGCGAAACCTTCTTTGACAATGTGAAAGTGCCAAAGGCGCAGATCGTTGGCGAACTGAATCGCGGCTGGGATGTTGCAAAATATCTGCTGGGGCATGAGCGCGAAATGATTTCGGGCGGCGGGCTTGGTGAAGGGATGGTTTCAATCGGTGCCGCGTTCAAGGATGTTGCGCGCGATGAACCTGTGCTCCGCGCTGATATGGCGATGTTTGACGTCGATACGATTGCCTTCCGCGCTCATAGCGAACGCTTCATTGATGAGATGAAAGCGGGCAAGGGCCATCCTGCTGAACCCAATGCGATGAAATATATCGGCACTGAGCTTAACAAGCGTCGCCATGAATTGACAATGGCGGCAGGCGGTTCGGATGCGCTTGAATGGGAGAGCGCGCGGTCAAAAGGCGGCGCGCGCGCACGCGGCTGGCTGCGCACCAAGGCCAATTCAATTGAGGGGGGCACGAGTGAAGTGATGCTCAATGTTGTCGCCAAACGGATCCTCGAAATGCCGGGGGCGTAACCAAGATGCCACTTTATCATACCGAAGATCAGGCCATGCTCGCCGATAGCGTGACGCCGTTTCTAGCCGAAAATGCGCCCGTAAGTCATATGCGGGCGCTGCGCGATGCGAATGACACGACTGGATTTTCACGCGATTTGTGGAAGCAATTTGCCGAAATGGGCTTTACTGGCGTCCTTGTCCCCGAAGATCATGGCGGCATGGGGATGGGGCATGTTGAAGCGGGGATCATCCTTGAAGCGATTGGCCGCAACTTGACGCCGTCACCCTTCCTGTCAACTGCGGTCGTTGCAGTGGAAGCGCTCAAAGCGAGCGGCGCGCATTTGCGTGACGAATGGCTTCCCAAAATTGCGGCGGGTGATGCGATCATTGCGTTTGCGATTGATGAAGGCGCAAAACACCGCCCGCAGGCAACCGCGATGGTGGCAGCGCGCTCAGGCAATGGTTTTGCACTATCGGGCAAGAAGCAGTTTGTGGTTCACGGTCATGTCGCCGATCTGCTCATTGTTAGCGCACGGACATCAGGCGAAACTGGCGACGAAGCGGGGATCACCTTGTTTGCGGTGCCGCGTGATGCCGCTGGACTGACGACGCAAGCAGAGCGGTTAGCCGATAGTTCGCTTGCGGCACGCGTGACATTTGATGATGTTCATGTTGATGCCGACGCGGTGATTGGCGAAGTTGATGGCGGCTGGAGCGTGCTAACGAAGCTGCTTAATGCGGGGCGTGTTGGTGCGGCGGCGGAAATGACAGGCGTTGGCGCGGCAGCGATGGAAATGACCTTCGACTATCTCAAAACGCGCAAGCAATTCGGGCAGCTAATCGGAGAATTTCAGGCGTTGCAACACCGTGCCGCGCATTTATACGGCGAAATGGGTGTCGCGCGCTCGGTCGTTTATAAAGCGCAACAGATGCTTGACGACGGTGATCCGCGTGCCGAAATGTTTGTCGCCGTTGCCAAGGCTAAGGCGGGCAATGCTTGCAACTTGTCAGTGCGCGAAGGCGTTCAAATGCACGGCGGCATGGGGATGACTGATGCTTATGATATCGGGCTTTATATGAAACGTGATCGTGCTTTAAACGAATTTTTCGGCGATGCGCGGTTCCACGCAGACCGCGTTGCGCAGATGAATGGATACTAAGCCACCCGTTTACGGGAAGGCGTTAACCAAGCTGTAACAAGAGGATTGACCATGGATACCAAAGCACTTTTTTCACTCGAAGGCCGTGTCGCGCTGATCACTGGCGGTTCGCGCGGGATTGGCAAGATGATCGCCAAGGGCTTCATCGC
>JAYUAU010000095.1:0-18118 GCA_043741135.1 Sphingomonadales bacterium
TTGCGAAACGCCGGAAAAGCAGCAAAATCTGCCCTCATCGCCGTCGCCAGAAAGCTCCTCATCATCCTCAACTCTATTGCAAAACAAATCGTCATCGCCGCTTGACCCAAACACAATCGCTGTCGAAGGGGTCTCACCTAAACGGGTTTGGAAGAAAGCCATCCCCCTCGATATTGCACGCGCTTATGGCAAGCCCCGACGGCGATAGAACAATCGACGATGGCCATGTCTCGGGCTGACATCAGAAATCCAACATTGCAAGAGGAAGGGCGTGGTTGAGTGGCCGCTCCCGACAAGTTTGCAGTCATTCGGCGGCGGGCTACGTCTTCCCAAAAGCTGCCATAACGAGACGTGGGACTAACCGCCTAGCTTACTTTCGACCCACCCCACCCCGTTTTTAGATTATTCTTACTGCTTATTTCAATAGTTCAACCTTACATCTTAAAATGAATGAGTATTTCTCCACGGGATAGAATCTATGCAGCGTTTCAATAATAGCTTTATTAGTATTATTGCTGCTTTGTCGTTTGCGGGGAGCTGTGGTGTTGCTCTTGCGCAGGTGCCGCCCCCACCCGAGCCCGGCAAGGCTGACGCTGACACCGCTATTTCAACGCGCCAGGAGCTGTCCGCACGTGCCAAACAGAATGTCGGCGCGAGCGACAAATCGGCAAATCTTCAACCAGTGATCGCTTTTGTTCGTTCAACTTGGCGCAAGATGGAGAGAGCCAGCAGTGTTGACTCTGCAACAGCAACGCTAATCGAAGACCTCGACATTGATGCTGTGGCCGTCGCCTTGACTACTCTAGGGTATACAAATCCTGACCTTCGCAAGGCATCTGGCTCTCGACAAGATTTGATCCTCGCCGCGCAAAAGGTTGCACTCAGTCGGCCTTCGCTTGAGGATATGCTGATACTTTCGCCGGAAGTCATCGTTGGAGATTTGCTTGAGGTCACTTTCGACGGCTCACTTAACGATGGCTTCGGATCAACAGCCAAGTTGCGGGTTGATCGTTCAATCAAGGGCGGAATACCTGTAGGTGATATTATCAGCGTCCGCCAGCGATCTGGCTCCGCGTCGGGAGACTCGATCAATGCCGATGATTTTGCACCCTCAATGATGGGCAAGTACGTCATGTTCCTCTCTAAAAGCGCTTATGGGGTGCGAGCGCGGTCAAAAGCCAACCCTAGCTCAGTGTGGTTCTAGAGGATCCTGCTTCCCTACCGTGTCGATGGGTCTAGTTTGATCACAACAGGCTTGGGTCAGGAAGACGGCAAGACGCTGCAGGATTTAACAATACCTCAGTAAGGAGCCAAACCATGAAGAAGATACTCCCAACACTTTTAGCCGTCGCTCTTTCGACAACAGTTTTTGCTCAAACCAACGACATGATTGGTAAACAGAATGTTGGAAGCAAAAAGTTGTATATTCATAACTCTATCCCAGCAGGATGCCAGTACACCATCACGAGAGCGGCTACCACCTGGAACGCGGTCACACCCAAAGCGCAACTTGTGTGGACTAACTATATCACGACGCGAGCTTACGCGTACAACACAACGGCGCTTAAGAATGCTTCTACGGCCAGCAACACTTTCGACGTACAATTTGAATCTGGAAAATTGGATGATCTGAATGCCCTCGCGCAAACGTTCTATCGTGTCGCTACCACGTCTACCAATCTGACCGACGGCGACGTAATCGCGAATGTAGACAAACTAGGTATTTTATACTGTAACCCTGACGCAACGAAAATTCCTATGACACAAGTTGATTTTGAATATGTCATGCTCCACGAGACTGGCCACGTTTGGGGCCTTGGTCATGATACGGTTAACACCGATGCAGTCGTCGCTCCACCAAAATATTGGGGGCCGGCAAGTGCGAAGAGAACCCTGACGACGAACGATTCTGGGCGTTTGTCAACTCGCTATGGCATGTAATGAAAGTATTGACTAGCCTTGCACTCCCTCTCTCATTTGGACTTATGGGATGCGTGTCCAGTAATATGGCAGACACAAATCGTGAGGCCGTTAAGACCACCGACGCGCACATTTCTTACAAGATCGGACCGGCCGACCGACTGTTGGTTATCTTTCAGATTCCGTCAAAATATCAACCCCTACCTGAAGGTCCAATAATTGATGGTTACTTTCGTAGCTTTTCAAGCAATAAGGGCTCAATGATCGATGTCTATTTAGAGAGTGTCGAACTAAAGGAGGCATGCCAGGTTCAGCCTTGCTCAGTTGTTCGGCACTCAAGCTGGCAAAAGGCCAACCCGACAGAACAGATTTATCCAAAAGGCGTTTTCGTATCGTCGGAAAAATTCGAAAGGCGTGATATATTTGCTAATCTACCATTGCACAAGGGGCGACCCGATTTTTCACTAAAGTTTGTTGTGAAATGCTTTGAAGGTGAGTCGTGTATAGACGCTCGGGACTCTATATTGAGATCGGTCAAAATAATAGAGAAATAGATAGTGCCATAATAATTAAAGGGGCTGACATAGATAGCTGAGAAAGGCTCTTCATCTTGTTGACATAAAAAACCTTCAACGGGCAACCCTCACGCCAACCCGATCCAGACGCTTCAGCAGCAGACGTGAATGACTGAACGCCGCCACCTGAGGTAATTCTCTCGCCGATTGCGATCCGCCGGTGGTCAGCGAAAATGATCGATGATGTCATTTCGTCGTAAATTGTCCCGCGCGGAAAAATTAAGGTGACAATCGATTCCGCCGTTTCCCCGGAAATTACGCAGCCGTCCCGTATACCAAGACGCCCAACAAGTTCCGCATCCTCGTTACTGCCGCCGGCTGGATTAATAGCCACCACCACTTTCGCCGTCGCAGCCCGCCCCTTTACGAGAGGGGCCGCCGTATGCGTATCAACGACTGCGCAGCCACCCAAGAATGCTCCGAAAACAGCCACCCAGCACAGCTTGAAGCGTGATCGGGTGTCGAACACGCTATGAATTCTCAAGGCGCAAATGTTTGAGTGTCACTGGCCGCGAAAAAGACTCACCCATGTTGTCAATGCTAGTCATCGTCTACCACCCAAAATATATTTTCGGTCTTTTAGAGACGTTTATGTCTTTGCGTAAGAAGTACAGCAGTTTCTTTTGATATTGTCAAACATCAAACTTGATGTCGACAGTGTAAATGAACGAACCACAGTTTAGGCCGGAACGAAACAAAAACCCGACAGTCAGCTCCCCTCAACAATCCAGCCGCAACCAACAACCGCCTGTCAGTGTGGACTGATACCAAGCTGCATTGATTCTGACTCATCTTGCCGTCTTTGCGAGCGGAGCGAAGCAATCCAGCTTTTGAGCCATTCTGGATTGCTTCGCTTGCGCTCGCAAAGACGAAATGGGTTCACATCAATGCAAGTTGGTATGAACCATCAGTGAGGAAAAGAATATGGTGGGCGCGGCAAGGATTGAACTTGCGACCACACGCGTGTGAAGCGTGTGCTCTACCACTGAGCTACGCGCCCAACCTATGGGGAGCCTCAAGGCCCTTAAACAGAGCTGGCGGTGCTTGCGACACCGCCAGTCTGACGAACATCAAAATGCCCGGTTAGCACTGAAGCGTCGCAGGGACGCTATGTGCGATTAGTTGACAGCATCTTTCAGACCCTTGCCAGCCTTGAACTTAGGCTGCGAAGATGCCTTGATATCCATTGGCGCACCTGTGCGTGGGTTACGACCGGTTGACGCTTTACGCTTCGAAACCGAAAATGTGCCAAAACCAACGAGGCGAACTTCATCACCCGATTTGAGCGAACCGGTAATTGATTCAAATACACCCTCTACTGCTTTCCCAGCATCTGCCTTTGTCAGGCCCGAAGCTTCGGCTACGGCGGCGATCAGTTCTTGTTTGTTCATGGTGGTGAACCCCCTATCATAATATTCTGTCTGACCCAATGTCAGCCGAAGCGCTACTAAGACGAATTAGGCCGAGCTTGTCAAAGAAAATTCATCCACAAGCCAGCGGAAATAACACTTTTTCCGATGAAACGCGCAAAAGATCAGTGAGTCAGCCCGTCACTGCCACCGATAACGCTCACCGGAGGCTGCGCCGCGACATCATCAGCCTCCGTCCAATCGATGGGAGACAGCGATTCTGTGAGCGCAATCGCCAGCACTTCATCAACATGTTTGACCGGAATGATCGAAAGATGATCAAGAATGTTAGCGGGTATTTCAACCAAATCCTTTTCATTCTCGCTCGGGATAATCACCGTTTTGATCCCACCGCGAACCGCCGCGAGCAGTTTTTCCTTGAGGCCACCGATGGGCAGCACGCGGCCCCGCAGCGTCACCTCACCCGTCATCGCGACGTCACGGCGCACGGCTATTCCGGTCAGTGTCGATACCATTGCGGTTACCATGCCAATGCCAGCCGAAGGGCCATCCTTTGGCACCGCGCCTTCGGGCAAATGGATATGGATATCCTTACGTCCAAACAGACTCGGTTTGATCCCGTAAGCAGGGCTGCGCGCCTTAACGAACGAGAGAGCCGCCTGAATTGACTCAGTCATGACATCACCGAGTTTCCCCGTTGTGCGCACGCCGCCTTTGCCGGGCACCGTCACCGCCTCAATCGTCAGCAATTCGCCGCCTACCTCAGTCCAAGCAAGACCCGTTACCGCGCCAATCTGATTTTCTTCTTCACCAAGTCCGTGGCGATATTTGAGAACGCCTGCGTATTCAGCGATATTGTCAGGCGTGATAATCACGCTCGCAACCTTACCTTCGATGATTTTGCGCAGCGCTTTGCGCGCGAGTTTCGCAATTTCACGCTCCAACGTACGCACACCCGCTTCGCGCGTATAATTCTGGATGAGCGCACGCAAGCCTTCATCAGTTAGCACAAATTCCTGCGGCTTGAGCCCGTGGGCCGCGATTTGCTTTTCGATCAGATGATGCTTGGCAATCTCAACTTTTTCATCTTCGGTATAACCTTCAAGCCGGATGATCTCCATCCGGTCAAGCAGGGCTTGCGGCAAGTTCAGCGAATTAGCGGTAGTGACGAACATCACGTCGGAAAGATCAATGTCTATTTCAAGGTAGTGATCCTGAAACTTGCTGTTTTGTTCTGGATCGAGAACCTCAAGCAGTGCAGACGCGGGATCGCCGCGGAAATCCTGACCAAGCTTATCAATTTCGTCGAGCAGGAACAACGGGTTGGACGTGCCTGCCTTGCGCAGGTTCTGAACAATTTTGCCGGGGAGCGAACCAATATAGGTGCGCCGGTGTCCGCGAATTTCAGCCTCATCACGAACGCCACCCAGAGACTGGCGCACAAATTCACGCCCGCACGCTTTCGCAATTGAACGGCCAAGCGACGTTTTACCCACACCCGGCGGGCCGACGAGACAGAGGATTGGCCCCTTCAACTTATTCGTTCGCGCTTGTACCGCCAAATATTCGACGATCCGGTCTTTGACCTTTTCGAGTGCATAATGATCATTATCGAGCACCGCTTGCGCTGCGACGAGATCCTTCTTGAGTTTCGATTTCTTGCCCCAAGGAAGCCCGAGCAGCACATCAAGATAGTTGCGCGTGACGGTCGATTCAGCTGACATCGGCTGCATCGTCTTGAGCTTCTTCAGTTCAGTTGTCGCGCGTGTCTTGGCTTCTTTCGAGAGCTTAGTCTTCGCGATTTTTTGCGTCAGTTCTGCAATTTCATCGCTACCCTCACCGTCCTCGCCTTCGTTGCCGAGTTCCTTTTGGATCGCCTTTAGTTGCTCATTGAGATAATATTCGCGCTGCGTTTTTTCCATTTGCCGCTTCACCCGGCTGCGGATTTTTTTCTCAACCTGAAGGACTCCAAGCTCTCCCTCCATGAACGCAAACGTCATTTCAAGACGCTTGCCCGGATTGAGTTCAACAAGCAGAGTTTGCTTATCGCTCACCTTGAGCGAAATATTGGCAGCGACTGCATCTGAAAGCCGCGATGCGCCCTCAATCTCAGCAAGCTGAACTGACGTTTCGGCTGGCAATTTCTTGTTAAGCTTGGCATAGTTTTCAAATTGCTCAACGACTGAACGCATCAGGGCCGTAATCTCTGTACCCGATGCTTCGGCTTCTTGAGCCGGCGAGACTGTGCCCGTTAAAAACTCGCCCGACACATCGAGTGTGGCAAGCTGCGCGCGTTCACGCCCTTCGACAAGAACACGAACCGTGCCATCGGGAAGCTTCAACAATTGAAGCACGGTGGCAATAACGCCCATATCGTAAAGATCATCACGGCCAGGATCATCGCGCGCGGGATCAAGCTGAGCGACGAGAAATATTTCCTTTTCGGCGCCCATCGCATCTTCAAGCGCTGCCACCGATTTATCGCGACCAACAAACAGCGGCACAACCATATTGGGGAATACAACTATATCGCGCAGCGGCAAAATGGGATAAATTTGAGACATTGAAACTCCGAAAACAGCCCTGTTGGCTTGTTCAACCACCATATGGGCGCGCAGCTCTGCCTAATCAATGTTTCAGTTTGGTGAATTATGACATTGACGCAAAGCGCTAGGCAGTACGATGCTGCTGAACAAACTGCACTTCAAGTCCCAAACCTTGCACAATTGAAAGCACGGTTTGAAAGCTGGGCTTACTCGATGCCCGCGTTGCCTTGGCTATCCCTTGCCTCGTCAATCCTGTCTTGCCGCAAATTTTCATCATTCCAGCCGCGCGAACCGCTACGCCCAGAGCATGTTGGGTGAGCGCCGCATTTCCATCGGCGAGTAGGTCGGTGAGATAATCGGCAATATCGTCCTCGTTTTTGAGAAACAACGCTGCATCAAAGTCGATAAGTTCAACACTCATTTCAAAGCTCCTTTCCGATCAATCGCGCTCGGACAATGTCCCTATTTTGCGTCGATTTGTCACCGCCGCACAAAAGAATTATCAGTTCATCACCGCGCTGAAGAAAATAAAGTCGATAACCGGGGCCGTAGTCGATTTTCATTTCTGAAAGACCCTGTCCCAAATCTTTGACTTTGCCGATATTTCCAAAGGCAGCACGGTCAACGCGCCCAATAACAATTTTCCGCGCGCGGTGGTCGCGAAGCGATTCAAGCCACTCCGAAAACTCTCGAGTCATCCGAACCTTGATCATGGTCGAGAGGTAACATCCTACATGGCAATGTCAACAGTCGTTACCCCAGAACGCCGTCATGAAGCCGAACAACTCGATCCATCTTAGCGGCGATCCGCTCATTATGCGTCGCGATCAGCGCTGCACTGCCTTCGCCGCGCACGAGCCGCAAGAATTCAGTGAGCACGACATCGGCGGTGGCCTCATCGAGGTTGCCCGTTGGTTCATCGGCCAAAACGAGTGCGGGCCGATTGGCAAGGCCGCGCGCGACCGCAACGCGCTGCTGCTCCCCGCCTGATAATTCACTTGGCCGGTGATCAAGCCGCTGCGATAGGCCAAGCGCGCCGAGCAGCGACGAAGCGCGCTCGTCAGCTTCCGTGCGTGTCGCCCCGTGGATGAGCTGGGGCAAAACCACATTCTCGACGGCTGAAAAATCAGGCAATAGATGGTGGAATTGATAGACAAACCCAAGCGCATCGCGGCGCAGCCGTGTTCGCCCTTCATTATCAAGCCGCGCGGCTTCTTCGCCGTTGATCTTGATTGACCCTTCAAACCCGCCTTCGAGCAATCCGACCGCTTGGAGCAGGGTCGATTTACCAGAGCCTGAAGGCCCAAGCAGCGCGACAATTTCACCCGGCGCGATGCTGAGATCAATCCCGCGCAGCACCTCAATCGTCGTGCTGCCCTGCGTAAAGGCGCGCTTGAGGCCGATAATCTCAACGGTCTTACTCATAACGCAACACCTGCACAGGATCGGTGTTCGCCGCCTTGAATGCGGGATAAAGCGTTGCGAGAAAGGTCAGCATGAAAGCCATTACGATCACGCCTAACACTTCGATTGGGTCGGTCTTCGCGGGCAGTTCAGTTAAAAAACGGATCGAAGGGTCCCATAAATTTTGCCCTGTGATGAATTGTACGCCGTTCACAACACCTTGCCTGAAAAAGAGGATGAGGAAGCCCAGCGCGACGCCTGCCGCAATCCCAAGCGAGCCAATCGTTACGCCAACGGTCATGAAGATGCGGATCAGACTTGCGCGCGATGCCCCCATCGTGCGGATAATTGCAATGTCGCGTGTCTTCGCGCGGACGAGCATGATCAATGATGAGAGAATGTTGAACACCGCCACAATGATAATCAGTGAGAGCACAACGAATGAAACGACACGGTCTACCGCGAGCGCTTCAAACAGCGAGGCGTTCATCGTCCGCCAATCCGAAACGACCGCGCGTCCCTCGACTTGCGATGCAAGAGGCGCAAGGATTGGCCCGATATTATCCGCATCAACGGTATCAATCTCAACCATCCCCACCGCATCGCCGAGCAGCAACAGCGTTTGCGCATCCTCAATTGGCATCACGACAAAGCTTTTATCATAATCATAAACACCAATTTGAAAGATGGCAGCGACGCGGAAACTGACGATGCGGGGAACCGACCCGAACGGCGTGGTTTGCCCATCAGGTGAGATCAAGCTGATCGTCCCCCCCACTTGGGCACCGAGCGCTTCGGCAAGCCGCGCGCCAATCGCGACATTACCACTGCCCGGCGTCAGCGCGTCGAGGCTGCCTGAAAGCACGCCTTTGCGGATCGATTCGTTACTGCGGATATCCGAAACGAGCATCCCGCGCGCGATCACGCCCTCAACACGGCCCTGAAAACTAACCATGAGCGGTTGTTCGATCAGCGGAGTTGCGTTTGTTACGCCCTTGGTTGCTTTCGCTTCTGCCAATATCTCGCGCCAATCGGGCAATCGTCCGCCATAGCCTTGGACGACTGCGTGACCGTTAAGCCCGACAATTTTATCAAAGAGTTCAGCGCGAAAACCGTTCATCACGCTCATCACAACAATCAGCGCGGCAACGCCAAGCATCACCGCAAACAAGCTGATTCCAGCGACCATGAAGATAAAGCCGTCGCCGCGCCCGGGCAGCAAATAGCGTTTGGCGATCATTCGTTCATAGCGGGAGAGGATCATAGGCTTTGCCCTAATCGGGTGAGGTTAAAGTGGCAAGGCTCGGATAAGTGTTGCGTAATAATCACACTCACCTTGAAATCGTCGCGACATTTGTGAACATCCCGTGACAAGAAGACGTTTGTTTCGTAGCCAACACGCTCTGGAACGTGAGTCACGGTTCAGGGAGATTCCCGCTCCGCAATTCTTCGCACAAGAAGAATGCGTTTGAGATGGAAACTGGGGGTAGGAGAGTATCGTCACGCGGACGCCCGAGCCAAAAATTGGTTCGGGCGTCTCGTGTTTCAGGTTAAGTGACTATTCAGGTGATTCCGCAATTTCTGATAAAAATTGACTATCGATGATCCGTATCTGGCCGTGATCAAGCACGATGACCCCGCAATCAGCCCATGCGCTGAGTTGCCGGTTAATATTTTCACGGCTCATCCCCGCAAAGCTGCCAAGGTCTGATTGACTGAGATTAAGCCTAAGCCGTCCATCGACACTTCCCGTGAGCGTAAGCCGCTGCAAAAAACGCGCGAGCCGAGGGCCTGAGGCAAAGGCGCGGTCGCTTTCAACGGTGGCATTGGTTTGCCGCAAGCGCCGCGCAAGTTCGCGCATCAGCCGCCACGCCACGCCGGGCTGGCGCTCAACAAAGGCTTCAAACGCCGCGCGCGTTAATCGCAGATAGCTACCCGCCGACAGTGCGATTACCGACGCGCTGCGTTCGCCGCCATCAAGCACCGCTATTTCACCCAACACTGATCCTGGATCGGCATAATCGAGCGTTATCTCACGCCCGTTGGCTGATACCATCGTCACCTTGGCATTACCCGCCAGCAGAATGAACAGTGCGTCGCCTGGATCGCCTTGCAGGAGCAACGTCTGTCCCTTTGTCATATCATGGCGACTGGCGAGAGCGAGCAAATCCTCAATCTCATCGCGACGGCACGCGGCAAAGAGTGAATTGGGCGGTAAAAGCTCAAGTAATCCGTTCGCGTCCATAGTCGCTCCTGTCACTGGTTGGCGTCACATAGTCGATCAATGATGAATTGGGTAGACCGCGCTCACTGAGGGTTCTGCTTGACATTTCGAGTGATATGGTCAAGCAAATTTGCGTTCGAACGAGCCTTATGTTTGTTCGCGATTTTCCGGATGCCCTATGAGTTTTGCCGACCTCGGCCTTTCAGATCAGTTACTTCGTGCCGTAACCGAGGCGGGATATGACACGCCGACGCCAATCCAAAAACAAGCGATCCCAAGCGTATTGATGATGCGCGATCTTGTTGCGATTGCGCAAACTGGCACGGGAAAGACCGCTGGGTTTGTGCTCCCGATGATCGATATTCTCGCTGAAGGCCGCAGTCGCGCGCGGATGCCGCGGTCGCTGATCCTTGAACCCACGCGTGAACTGGCAGCACAAGTCGCTGAAAATTTCGAGAAATACGGAAAATATCATAAGCTCTCGATGGCTTTGCTTATTGGCGGGGTGAGCATGGGGGATCAGCAAAAGGCGCTTGAGAAAGGCGTTGATGTGCTGATTGCGACGCCTGGAAGGCTGATGGATTTATTCTCACGCGGCAAAATCATGCTCACGGATTGCAATTTGCTCGTGATCGATGAGGCTGACCGGATGCTCGATATGGGATTCATCCCCGATATCGAGGAAATTTGCACGAAGTTGCCTGCAAACCGCCAAACATTGCTATTTTCAGCAACGATGCCGCCGCCGATTAAGAAGCTGGCGGATAAATTTCTATCAAACCCCAAATCAATCGAAGTCGCCCGCCCAGCCGCGACCAACGCGCTGATTACTGAGCGGATTGTTGAAGTCGATGCGCGCAAAAAACGCGATGTTTTGATCAAAATGATCGAAAGCGAAGCCGTCAGAACGGCAATCATATTTTGTAACCGCAAGACGACCGTGCGTGATCTCGCCAAAAGCCTCAAACAAGCGGGCCTGCGCGCAGGCGAAATCCACGGCGATATGGATCAGGGATCACGGATTAAGGAACTCGATTTCTTCAAAAGCGGTGAGATCAATATATTGGTCGCCTCCGACGTGGCGGCGCGCGGGCTTGATATCAAGGGCGTCAGCCATGTGTTCAACTATGACGCCCCCTGGCATCCCGATGATTATGTCCACCGTATCGGGCGAACCGGCCGTGCAGGCGCAACCGGCGCTGCCTTCACCTTCGTAACCCCTGCTGATGAAGAGGCGATTGCGAGCATTGAAAAGCTGACCAAACACAAGATTGAGCGCGTGGCGAAGGTGGGGGCTGCGCAGCGCGAAGACGCCCCCGAAAAACCTGCGCGCGCTGCCAAGCCAGTGAAGGAAGACGCCAAAGCTGCGGCAAAACCCAAAGTCGAAACCAAGCCAAAAACAGCCGAGACTAATCCAAAGACAGCGCGCAAGGCGACCCCCAAGCCAGCGGCACAAGATGATGGCACCGACGACGGCTGGAACGGCCCTGTGCCATCATTCCTAGGCATTAAATTCGGGGGGTAGCTGGATGGGCGTCGCCGCAATGAGGGAGCGCAAAGGTCTGCTTTTTTGGGGGGAGCTGACAGGCGGGTTTCAAGAGCAAAACGCAATGAGCGGACGTTAGGTTTTGAGCGGTCCAACCAAAGCCATCCACTCAGCCTGACTTCTAGGTTGCTCTTCCAATGTGGGCACTCCGTCAGGGATCGTCACCCAAGCTTGCTTGCTTCCGACCCATAGATGCGCTGCCAAAACGATATCTGAGCTTCGATCAAGAGTCCCACAGCGCAGTGACGCGA
Source organism: Sphingomonadales bacterium (assembly GCA_043741135.1). GTDB lineage: Bacteria > Pseudomonadota > Alphaproteobacteria > Sphingomonadales > Sphingomonadaceae > Aquisediminimonas. Next base: position 11,837 of record JAYUAU010000095.1, read on the forward strand.
AGCCAGGCCGCGTATTGTTTTCGGCGAAAATGCGAACCTTGCAAGTTGCGCAGCCCCAGATTGTCGAAACTGCTCCACTTGGCTGCACGTAGGAACCGCTGTCGAGTTCGCCTTCGATTTCCAAATCTTGACGGGCAAAAAGCATATGTTCGCTGAATGCACTTCCCGTGCGCGACTGGCAATCTGTGCAATGGCAAGCGTAAGGGCGAAACCGGAAACCGTCACGAAGGGTGAATTTGACGCTTCGGCAAATGCAACCGCCTGCCAGCTCGCCTTGCATAACTCGTTACCCCCCTGTCCGCTTTTGAAGAAGCATAGCAGAACGGGCTACGTCTGCAATGTTGTCGAAACTGGCAATTCCCCCGCCACCCGACGGATCCAACTTTGATCACGCTGTCCCATGCGCCAGCTCCACCGACAATAGAGGCACCACCTGCCGCACTTTTTCAAGCCAGGCCAATCGGTCTTCCCAACCGTTGGTGCCGCCATTGACGAGCTTGGTCACCGCCTTGAAATCACCTGTATCACAAAGTGCGTTGGCCTCTTTCCAGCGCCAAAAGCCAAGCGCGACGGGGAGCGCATGATCAGGATGCGCGGCGAGCGTTGGATCATCCTCAAGCGGCAAATCGCAAAGCGCACCAACCGCGCGGTATCCGCCGCGTCCGGTCAATTGCATATAGCCGCGCCCCCGGTAACGATGGCCATCGCCGCTTTCGAACGGGCCGTTGCCGTTGCGGCCCGCATAAACGAAATTGGCGAGTGCGCGCGGATTTCGGGCATAGGGAGCGGCGGCTGCCGCCGTTGGAAATCGGCGCGGCCACACCTGGGTTAAGCGACTGGTAGTGTAGTTCAAATTTTCAGCCTCGACACTGAGGCCACGCGATTCATGCCCGATTTGCGCGAGGAAGAAGTGCAGACGAAACAGGCTTTGCCACAGGCCAAAATCACCAAAGAGCGCGGCATGCGTGGCGAAAAAACTGATGATATGCGCGTTCCCTGCACGGGGAAACAATGTTTCAATTTGGACTTGCGTCAGCACAATGTTGATCCTTCACTCTGATAACCATATTGGTTACATCAGAGCATTTCCAACATTACAAGGGCCGCGTGTTCCCCATCACGCAGCCCTTCCCCCCGCCAGCACCTCAGAAGTTCAGACCACCCCGTAAGCCAACATCGCATCAGCCACTTTTTTGAAGCCCGCGATATTGGCACCCTTCACATAATCGCAGTGGCCGTCCTTATCGGTGCCATATTCTACGCAGCGGCTGTGAATGCCCGCCATGATATCAAGCAAAAGCTTTTGCAGCTCGTCTTCCTTCCACGATATCCGTGCTGAGTTTTGGCTCATCTCAAGCCCTGATACCGCAACGCCGCCCGCATTGGCCGCCTTGCCCGGCGCGAACAGGATTTTGGCCTTCTTGAAGATATGCACGCCGTCGAGGTCGGTTGGCATATTCGCGCCTTCCGACACCGCGATACAGCCATTTTTGATCAGCATCTCAGCGTCTTTACCAAGCAACTCATTCTGCGTGGCGCAAGGGAGCGCGACATCGCAGGGAACGCTCCACGGTGTGGTACCTGCGTGAAATGTTGAGCCTGTGAAATGATCGGTATATTCAGAAATCCGCCCACGACGGTTATTTTTTAAGTCTTTGATCCAATCAATCTTTTCTTGGGTAAGGCCATCGGGATCATGAATGAAGCCCGCACTATCCGACAGCGTCACGACTTTGCCGCCTAACTGCGTGACTTTTTCCGCCGCATGTGTTGCCACATTGCCCGAACCAGAAATCACCGTGGTCTTACCCTCAAGCGAATTGCCTTTGGTGCTAAGCATATTCTGGAGGAAGTAAGTCGCGCCGTAACCCGTGGCCTCAGTGCGGATCAGCGAGCCGCCATATTCAAGTCCCTTGCCGGTGAGCACACCAGTAAATTCGCCCGTAATCCGCTTATACTGGCCAAACATATAACCAATCTCACGCCCACCAACGCCGATATCGCCCGCGGGCACATCAACATCAGCACCGATATGGCGGTAAAGCTCGGTCATCAGCGATTGGCAAAAGCGCATCACTTCGCCGTCACTCTTACCCTTGGGATTGAAGTTCGATCCCCCCTTCCCGCCGCCCATGGGAAGCCCGGTGAGCGCATTCTTAAACGTCTGTTCAAACGCTAGAAATTTAAGCACTGACTCAGTGACCGAAGGATGGAAACGGATGCCGCCTTTATACGGGCCAATCGCATTGTTATTCTGAATGCGCCAGCCGCGTTGGACGCGGATATTGCCCGCATCATCCTGCCAGCACACGCGGAACGAGATCACGCGGTCAGGCTCTGCAATTCGGCGGAGGATTTGCGCTTTATGATATTTCTCTTTGTCAGCCATGAAGTCAAAAATATCTTCAGCAACTTCGGTCACCGCCTGAACAAATTCAGGCTGCCCCGGGTTGCGCTTCTTGACACCTTCAACAAAGGTATTGAGATCGACATGATCGTTCACGGCCATTACATTTTCCCCAAGATATTGGTTACTTTGTGCGGCCCGAACCCATCGCGCCTTCGAGTCGAGGCGTGTTGGCGATATGCTAGCAGCTTATCGCGACGATACAAATGGCCTCATCAGCAATCGCACCAGCCCCGTTTCAGCCGCACCCTCGCACCCAATAGACATTTCAGGCCAGCGTTTCGTCTGGCTTCTCGATCCAAAGACGCGATCCCAAACCGACAATATCGCCGCATAATTGGCGTCTGTATCGGCGCGGATATTGTGGTGATGAACCCAGTGGATTGACGGCGTGACAATCACAAAGGCAAGCGCTGCTTCAAGCCGTGCTGGCAGCGCAATATTCGAATGATGAAACGCCGCTGACGCAAGCAACAGCGCTTCGAACAAGAGTAAAGTTTCAACCTCGATGCCAAGCAGCAACGCGGGAATGAGGCGCGCAACGCCTGAAATCAATATCTCTCCGACATGGAAACGAAACGCCGATGTGACATCAAGATGCTCATCAAGATGGTGCGGCGCGTGAAATCGCCAGAGCAAAGGCACGCGGTGATACGCACGGTGCATCGCATATGTCCACAAATCAAGCGCAATCAGTTGTAGCCATAACGGCGCGTCAAAAAGTGCTGGCACTTGCGCAGTCGAACGCTCCAACACCCAGAGTGCCGCAGGCCCTGCCATCAGTGCAATCAACCCGAGCGCGAGATTTCTGAACCACCGCGACCAAGATTGCTTTGCGGTGAAAACAGCCGGCCATCGCCATTCGGCAACGAGCAATAGAGCGACCCACGCTAGGAGGCCCGCGAAGGCCATCTAGACTGAAATAATAGCTTCGATCGCGGCACTGACATGCTCGATATCAGCCATCCCGTCAATCTGGCGAACCAAATTGCGCGCTTCATAAATCGGCAGGATAGGCGCAGTCTTGCCGCGATATTCGGCCATCCGCGTGCGCACCGTCGCTTCATTATCATCGGGCCGACGCTTGAACTCGGTTGAACCACACACATCACAAACGCCCTCAACCACGGGCTTGAGATGGCGGTCATGATAGCCAGCATTGCATTTCGCACATGTATAGCGCCCCGTAATCCGGTCTACCAAAGCATCCTCATCAACGATCAGCTCGATAACATGATCAAGCGTGCGGTTTCGCGACGCCAAAATATCATCAAGCGACGCCGCTTGCGCTGCCGTGCGGGGATAGCCATCGAAGATCACACCGGTTTCGGGCGACAAATCATCCAGCGCATCACCAATGATCCCAGAGACGATCTCATCAGACACGAGTTCGCCCGCCTCCATCACAGCTTTGGCTATGAGGCCAGTTGCGGTTCCTGTTTTTACAGCAGCGCGCAGCATATCACCTGTCGAAAGCTGCACCATCGCATGTTCAGCAACTAACCGGCCCGCCTGCGTTCCCTTGCCTGCCCCCGGTGGCCCCAATAATATGATGTTCATTCGCTCGTCCCCTTAACGAATATAGTCACCACTAGCGCGACCTGCCGCCCTTGAGCTTGGCTTTCTTGATTAGGTCGCCATATTGGTGCGCGAGCATATGGCTTTGGATCTGCGTCACGGTATCGATCGTCACATTGACCACGATCAACAGGCTCGTGCCCCCCAGATAAAACGGAATACCCGCTGACGCGACGAGATATTCAGGCACGAGGCATATGAAAGTCAAATAAGCCGCACCCAACACGGTGATCCGCGTCAAAACATAATCGAGATAGACTTCGGTATTCTTACCCGGGCGGATGCCAGGAATGAACCCGCTATTGCGCTTCAAATTTTCAGCGGTTTCTTCAGGGTTGAACACAACGGCAGTGTAGAAAAAGCAGAAGAAAATGATCCCAAAGCCGTATAGTCCCATATAAAGAGGCGATCCATGCTGGAGCGCGGTTGTCACTGTGATTACGAAATCACCCCACGCACTTTCACCGGCCGCCTGTTTGCCCGCAAATTGCACAATCGTGAGCGGCATCAGCAAGAGCGACGAAGCAAAAATCGGCGGAATTACGTTAGCCATGTTAATCTTAAGCGGCAGGAAGCTCTTATCTGATTGCTGCATCCCACGCGCGGTTTGACGCTTGGGATATTGGATCAGCACGCGTCGCTGTGCCCGTTCCATGAAGCAAATGAACGCAATCAAGCCGATCACCAGCACAAGGATCAGCAGGATCAACGTCGGCGCCATCGTGCCCGTGCGGCCGCCTTCAAACAGATTGACAAGCGCAGTCGGCAATTGCGACACAATCCCCGCCATGATGATCAGCGAAATTCCGTTACCAATGCCGCGGCTCGTGATTTGCTCGCCCAGCCACATCAGGAACATCGTGCCGCCAACGAGTGCGATCACACACGCCACGCGGAACAACATTCCCGGCTCAATCACCGCCGAAACGCCTGATTTCGCTCCCCAGTTTTCAAGCCCCACTGAGATGAAATAACCTTGCACCATAGTCAGGAACACCGTGCCGTAACGCGTATATTGGTTGAGCTTCTTGCGCCCGCTTTCGCCCTCTTTTTTAATCGCGGCAAGCGTTGGAGAAAGCGAAGTCGCCAATTGAACGACAATCGAAGCTGTAATGTAGGGCATCACGCCAAGTGCGATCAGACTCATCCGCTGAAGCGCGCCGCCTGAAAACATGTTGAAAAAATCAAGCACACCGCCCTTGGTTGTCGCGAACTGTGCTTGTAGCGCCACCGGATCAATCCCGGGCAGCGGCACATGGCTGAGCAAGCGAAAAACAATCAGCGCGCCAATGGTGAACCAAATGCGCTTTTTCAGGTCTGTTGCCTGCGAGAAATTTTGGAGCGAGAGACCCGCACTCATTTGATCAGCAGTGGATGCCATGAAAAACCGACCTCAATTAAAAACGAACGGCGGGATATGCCAAATGAGCATCCCCGCCGTATCATATAGTGTGTCACGAGCGCTTGTCTAACCCCAACGAGGGTGAGTGAAGCGCCAACCCAATCACTTGCGGATTTTGACCGTATTCTTCTTCGCCGCAGCCTTTTCAGATGCTGGCACGACGTGGATCACTTCAACGGTGCCGCCAGCCGCTTCAACAGCAGCCTTTGCTCCTGCCGAGACGCCCGCGACCTTGAAGCTGAGCTTCGCCGAAAAGCTGCCCTTGCCGAGCAAACGAACGCCGTCTTTGCCACCGCGCGCGAGGCCAACCGCCTTGAGCGCCGCATGATCAATGACGCCGTCAAACACGGTGCCGCCGTCAATCAGCTTTTGGATCATGCCAAGGTTTACCTCAGCACAGTCACGCCCGAAAATATTGTTAAAGCCGCGCTTTGGGAGGCGCATGTGAAGCGGCATTTGCCCGCCTTCAAAGCCGTTGATCGAGACGCCTGAGCGACTGGTCTGGCCCTTCTGGCCGCGGCCTGCGGTCTTGCCCTTGCCCGAACCAATACCCCGGCCCACGCGCATGCGTGATTTACGCGCACCATCATTATCGCGGATTTCATTCAATTTCATTGTCTGCACTCGCTTTCGCTTTATTCGCGCTGTTTGTTATCCCCTCTCCCCTTCAGGGAGAGAGACTTAATCCACCACTTCGACCATGTGACGAACCTTGCGGATCATCCCGCGCACTTCGGGGCTATCTTCCAGCTCCGAAACGCGGTGCATTTTGTTGAGCTTCAAACCGATCAGCGTCGAACGCTGGGTTGAAACGCGGCGGATGGGCGAACCCGTCTGCTTGATCTTGATAGTTGCCATGTCGCTTACTCCACAACCGCGTCGGCGGCGGCTTCTG
>JAYUAU010000096.1:0-3344 GCA_043741135.1 Sphingomonadales bacterium
CGCCTTTTCAGCGGCTTCCTTCAACCGTTGCAGCGCAAGCTTATCGCTCGTCAAATCAATGCCTTCAGCCTTTTTGAATTCAGCCGCGAGGAATTCAACGACCGTCGAATCGAAATCTTCGCCGCCAAGGAACGTATCACCGTTGGTTGATTTGACTTCGAACACGCCGTCACCGATTTCAAGGATCGACACGTCAAACGTGCCGCCGCCCAAATCATAGACCGCAATCGTCTTGCCGTCTTGCTTATCAAGCCCGTAAGCAAGTGCCGCTGCGGTTGGTTCGTTGATGATCCGCAAGACTTCAAGGCCCGCGATCTGGCCCGCATCCTTGGTTGCCTGACGCTGCGCATCGTTGAAATAAGCGGGCACAGTGATCACCGCTTGCGTGACGGTTTCACCAAGATAGCTCTCAGCGGTTTCCTTCATCTTTTGCAGCGTGAACGCAGAAATTTGCGAAGGCGAATATTCTTCGCCGCCCGCTTTCACCCATGCGTCGCCGGTCTTGCCCTTGACGATAGTATAGGGAACGAGCCCCATATCTTTCTTCGTCATCGGATCATCAAAGCGGCGGCCAATCAGGCGCTTTACCGCAAAGATCGTGTTTTCAGGATTGGTGACGCCCTGACGCTTGGCGGGCTGTCCGATCAAGCGCTCGCCGTCCTTGGCAAACGCAACGATAGAAGGGGTCGTGCGCGCGCCTTCAGAATTTTCGATCACCTTGGGCTTTCCGCCCTCCATCACCGCAACGCAGCTGTTAGTGGTGCCCAAATCAATCCCGATAACTTTCGCCATATATATTCCTCAATTGACAATAGGTTAAGGGTGCCTGCCATCCTTTCGGCTAGCATGACCCCCATTCATGAAGTGGATATAGGAAGCGTTTTGCTTGCCGCAAGTCTTTGGGCGTATTAGCGAGAGTCAAATCGATCCGAGGAGTCCCAAAATGCGCGCGTTTATGATGGCAACGCTAATGATTCCCGCTCTTGCGGCTTGTGCGCAACAAAAACCGCAAAGCGTTGACAGGGCGTTTGTGCGGTTAAGTGCAGTGCCGGGTAATCCCGCAGCCGCCTATTTCACGCTCAACGCTGGGCCGGTTGATGATCGCTTGATGAGCGTTTCGACCCCGCTCGCCATCCGTGCTGAAATGCATGATATGCAGGTGGCGGGTGGCATGATGAAGATGACGCCGCTTGATGACGGTGTCGCGGTGAAAGCTGGAACTGTGCTTACTTTTGCCACCGGCGGCAAACATGTGATGCTCTTTGACGTGTCGCCCAAAGTGACGCCGGGAAGCAAGATGCCTTTGACGCTGACCTTTGCCAGTGGCGCGACGCTTGAAACGCAGGCTGAAGTGAGAGCAGCGGGCCAGGAATGACGGGCCGCAGCCTCACGCGCGCAGAAATAACGCTTGCCAAAACAGTCTTCGGCAATGCGATTGATTATGACGCCGTGAGCATCAACAACCGCAAGTTCATTTTCTTCCAGCCGCGCCGCATCACGATGGCCCCCAATGGCAATATCTGGTTCCATCCCAAGGGTGATCTCTATTGCGAGGATTTTTGTGGTCGTGGCCTGAGCGATCAAGGCTTGTTCATCCACGAAATGACGCATGTCTGGCAGCATCAATCGGGGGTGAACTTGCTGATCAAACGCCATCCCTTTTGCCGCTACGATTATAGCCTTAAACCCGGATGGGGGCTGAAGCGTTACGGGATTGAGCAGCAGGCCGAGATTGTTCGGCACTATTTCATGTTGAAGCGGGGGCATGTCGTGGCGGGGGCGCCGGGGGTGGAGGCGTATCAGGGCGTGTTGCCGTTTGCGGGCGAATAGTGCAATCTATCTTTGAGGAATCAAAAGATGCAACTCATTCAAGACGGTAACGAGTATATTTTGGCCTTACCATCTGAAGCCGAGCATAGCCTTGGCTGGAAACTAGACTCGAATCCGATCAGATTGAATCGTCTTTGCGAGCGAAGCGCGGCAATCCATACTCTGGTACCGCGAGTGGATTGCCGCGTCGCTGCGCTCCTCGCAAAGACGAATGTGCAAATCTGATCGATTTTGAGTCTAGGTGACGAAGTCGAAATTGCGCTTGTGGAAGAAAAATCCTTTGTCATTTCGCTGAAGCGAGAGCCGCAGAGTATGATGCAATTTACAATCTCCCGCGATAACGATTTTTAAAATTGGACACCTCCGTCAACCTACCGTCATTCCCGCGAAAGCGGGAATAAAGGGTTCCAACCCTTCAAAATTGACAGTTTTAGGTTAGAGTTTGATGACATTTGATGGACTCGTCTTTGCGAGGAGTGAAACGACGCGGCAATCCAAGGCCGGCACCAGTGTATGGATTGCTTCGCTTCGCTCGCAAAGACGAAGTGGTGCAGATTTATTGCGAGTTACTCTAATGCCATCATGCTATAAACATTTGCCCCCGCTTTCGCGAGGATGACGCTGTGCTTGGGTAAATGGAGGTGCCCGATTTTCTGGCGGTGGTATCAGCAGACGAAAAATTCGGAGTAAACCCAGAATTTGTAGAAATATGTCAAAGCATCTTAAAACGAGAGTGGGATGCGCTGAAACGCGAGATACAGTCGGTTTCCACTTCAGTCCAACCTCCTAGCCCGCCTTCGCTACCGCCACCATTGCAGGGCGGAGCAGGCGATCTTTGATCATATAGCCAGCCTGCATTTCCTGTATGATTGTGCCGGGCAGATCTTCGCTTGCCAATTCGAGCATTGCCTGATGCTTGTTGGGATCAAGCATTTCGCCGACTGACGCGATCTTCTTAATGCCGTTTCGTTCAAACACACTCAACAATTCACGCTGTGTAGCTTCAAGGCCGATCACTAAGCCCTTGTTTGCTTCATCATCGCGCAAGGCTTGCGGGATCGCGTCAAGCGCGCGCGCCAGATTATCGGCAACCGACAAGATATCGCGCGCGAAATTGGTGGCAGCATAAGCGCGCGCGTCCTGCGCTTCCTTTTCAAGTCGGCGGCGGACGTTTTGCAAATCGGCCTGAGCGTAAAGCGTCGCGGCCTTTGCTTCGGCCAGTTCGCCTTGCAGTGCGGCAAGCGGATCGACGGCCTCTTCGGGTGGCAAAATATCTTGATCCAAAATGTCTTCGTTCACAAATTCGTCACTCATTATGTCATCAATCTCGATAAGGTTTGTGCGGTGAAATCTACCATGGGAACGACGCGCGCGTAATTCAAGCGCGTTGGCCCGATTACACCCACGACGCCCACCACGCGACCATCGCGTCCGTGATAGGGCGCCGCTATCACCGATGACCCCGAAAGCGCGAACATTTTATTTTCTGCGCCAATGAATATTTTGGTCGCGGG
>JAYUAU010000097.1:0-3340 GCA_043741135.1 Sphingomonadales bacterium
CCGCCATCATGCGAAAGCTCGTCGTCATGGCAAATGCGCTGCTCAGAGAAAATCGACTCTGGGCCGAAACTAGGCCTTGATCATCACGGATACTCTAGGCTTGCTATCCAACATCGGCCCATTTCCTGAGCAGATTGTGATAGAGCGCAGTGAGCGAAAGGCGGTGGTCATGCCAGTCATCACTTTGGGAAAGGCTCTGGATTGCTTTGTGCAAATCAAACAGCATCGCGCGTTCGGATGCGCTGCGCACGAGGCTTTGCACCCAAAAGAAACTCGCGATGCGCGTGCCGCTTGTTACAGGGCGCACTTCGTGAATGTCGCCAGAGGCGTAGAGGATCATATCGCCCGCCGCTAGTTTGATGCTCGTCGATCCGCTGCTATCGGCAATGTCAAGCTCGCCACCGTCATAGTCTTGCGGGTCACTCAAAAATAGCGTCGCCGATAGATCAGTGCGCATCCTCTGTGTCCCAAGCGGACGGATTGCGCTGTCGATATGAGAGCCGTAAGCCCCGCCTGCTTGATAGCGATTGAACAAGGGTGGCGAAATTTTGGCAGCAAACGCGGCGGCGGCAAACAGGGGATTGACCGCGAGCGCGTCAAGGATGATCGCCGCCGCAGCTAAGCCTGCGGGGTCATCCTCATCGATTTGCTCATTCGCTTTTACCTTAGCCGACAAGTGCCCAGCCGTTTGAGCGCCATCAACCCAACTTCCGCGCGCAATAAGCGCTGTCACTTGCGAGAGCGTTTCGGCAGTTAGCACCGCTGGAATGTGAAACATGACGCACCCCCTTTGACTAAAATCCAACCTTAAGCGTTGCGAGCGCCGTCCGTCCAGCGCCAGGGACCACATGGACGGGATGAAGCTGTTCATAATAGAGCTTATCAGCGACGTTGTTGATAAGGAGCTGACCAGTAATCTTGTCACTGAACCGATATTTGGCGCTTAGATCAATCAAGTGATAGCCTGGCGCAATGAGGTAGGAAGCCCTGCTATTTTGCCCCAAACGCTGTGAAGTGGCGATAAAGTTTAACCCAACATTGAATTTTGGTGTGACATCATAGCTCGTGCTGATACTTCCCATATGGCGAGCGGTGATGATGAGCGGCGCGCCAACGATTGGCCCCGTCAGCGATGATGAGAGCGTTTTACTGTCAAGATAGGCATAGCCAAATCTTACGCTCCATCCGGGCAATATCTCGCCATTGAATTCCACTTCTGCGCCGTCAACCCGTTGTTTACCACCAAGCGAATTAAACCCAGGTGTCGCAGGGTCAGGCACGCGTGCATTCTTCTTTTCAATCCTGAAAACTGAGGCCGAGAGCAAAGTCTTGTTTCCGAACAAATTCCATTTGATGCCCGCCTCGACGCTGACACTGGTTTCGGGATCAAGGTTAAGATTGGCCTGCGCGACCGAACGACCCGCCGAGATCAGCGATTCAACGCCTTCGCCCGAGGGGTTGAATGAATTGGCGTAGGAGACATAGACGCTGCCATTCTTTGCTGGCTTATACACGATAGCCGCGCGGTAGCTGAGGTTACGATCAGTTCGGCTCACCCGCGTAGTCGCAACTTGTGTGCCGGCTTGATTGAAGCCAGCACTTTCATATCGAGTGTGGAAACTGTCCCAGCGCAGCCCGAGGATTAGTTTCCACGCTTCGCTCAAATCGACTGTATCAATCGCAAAGACGCCAAGCGCGGTTGACCGTGCTTGGCCGCGCAACCTCACGAAACTGTTAGGCGTGCTATTATAAAATCCGCCGACGGGATTTACGAGTGTAGTGCGCGGCACTGCGAAATTGGTGATATAAACGGGATCGGTGGCTTCGCGGCCAATTTCAAAGCCAGCGATTAGGATGTGGCTCGTGCCGCCAACGCTGAATTTGGTGGTTGCCTCGGTTTGATTATGCAAAAATTCATCAGTTGATCGCCCCTCAAACAGATTGCGTGATACGATGATATCAGCAAGCGGGGTTGAGCGGAGCGTTCCTGCAGGAATGATCGCTTCGCTGTAACGGAACCCGCGGTTGTTATGCGAATAGCGGATTTGTGAACGCAACCTGGTTGTAGGTGACAGACTATGTTCGATTTTGGCGGTTACGATATTGACGTCAGTGTCCAGAAAATCGTTGGTGAACCCGTAGTAGGTTGACCGATTAACCGCGACGGGAAACCCGGGGTTGGCAAGCGTGCCCTGTACCCACGGAATGCCGTAATCGGGAATGTTACGTTCCTGCTGATGAAGAAAGCCGAGCTGAAGCTTAGTATCGGGCGAGAGTGCAAAAGATAATTTAGGGGCAATCCCCCAGCGTTTTGATTTCGCGGTATCGCGGCCTGCAACTGCGGATTCGTGATAGACGGCGTTGATCCGAAACCCACTGCCTTGCCCAAATGGGTCAGCGATATTGATATCACCCGCAATGCGGCGCGTATCATCTAGGCCAATGCGAAGATCTGCTTCTCCAAAGGTTTGCGCGGTCGGGGTTTTGCTGACGCGGTGGATGACGCCGCCGGTTGATCCGCGACCGAACAGGATTGATGAAGGCCCTTTAAGCACTTCGATGCCCTCGTCATCAAAAGTATCACGGTAATAATAGCCGTAATCGCGCGCATTATCGAGGAACAGATCATTGCGCGTGGTAAAACCGCGCAGCACCGCATTATTGCCTTGAAAACTCGTTTCGCCAGCACCCAGACTGATCCCCGCAACATTACGGAGCGCATCATTAAGGTTCGAAATGCCGCGATTGACAAGCTCTTCTCTGGTGACCGTAGAAATTGATTGCGGCGTATCGACGATTGTCGTCGCAATCCGGTCAAGGTTTGGCGTTGGCGCGCGTTCGCCGATCACGATGATGGCTTTTGGGTCAGATACCGGTTCACTGGGCACCGATTGCGCGCTCACGGGAGAGCCCAAACCAAGCCCGAGTGAGACGCCCGTCGCCAAAACGGGCACACGCAGGATGCGGCGGATCGGCGAGCGATCGCTGCCTAAAAGAATTGGAGGCACATCGAACTCCTTGAGTGTTAAATCGATGCGACCCGATTCGTGTCCCTGAATATCGATTAGTCGTTAATTTTCAATCGCTTTTAATTGTAACCCGGCTCCTCCATCCACGGCGCAAAATGGGGCGTGTCAGTGCTGACTTTGTCGGGATAAACGGCCGCGCGCTTTTCGAGGAAAGACGACACACCCTCGCGCGCGTCTTGGCTCTGCCCGCGCACCCAGATCGCGCGGCTGTCCATCTTATGCGCCTCCATTGGATGCGGCGCGCCGAGCATTCGCCACATCATTTGCCGCGTTAGAGCGATTGAGACGGGCGCGCTTTCTGCTGTGAGCGA
>JAYUAU010000098.1:0-82206 GCA_043741135.1 Sphingomonadales bacterium
CTTTCGGTTTCATGGACGAAGCTATTGCCCGATGAAATGCGGATCGCTTCATAGGTTGTGTTCATATCAAGCCCGACCGCTTTGCACACCGTCAGCGCCTCAGCGAGCGCGACCAGATGCGTGGTGCAGAGATAATTGGTCATCACCTTGAGCTGCGATGCGGTGCCGAGATCGCCCGTGTGCAATATGCGGCGGCCCATTGTGGTGAGTACGGGCAGCACCGCTTCAAACGCCGCGCGTGGCCCGCCTGCAAAGATTGCGATATTGCCAGTATCGGCGCGGTGGCATCCGCCCGACACGGGGCATTCCATGAACAATCCGCCGCGCGCTTCAACGAGCGTACCCAGCCGGATGATTTCACTATAATCGGTCGTGCTCATTTCGAGCCAGACTTTGCCCGGGGCCATCGTTTGGAGGAACCCATCTTCGCCTTCGGCCACGGCTGAACTGGCGGCGGGTGAGGGCAGGCAGGTGACGATGAGGTCAACCTTTTCACCGAGTTCCTTAGGCGATGCAGCTGCTTTTGCGCCGCGGCCAACAAATTCGGCGACCAAAGCCGCATCAAGATCGCGCACTGTTACGTCACGGCCGTTACGGATTAGGCTCCCGGCGAGTTTTCCGCCCACATTGCCAAGTCCGATAAATCCAATCTTCATAAACGCACGTCCCACCATTTCATTTTTGCTTAGGATAAGAATAAGCCGCGCTCGCCGCCGTGATGCAAATGAAAAATTTGGCCTGAGGGGTGAATTTTTTTGCGTACTTTTGCCCGTGCGTTGCCTCCCTAACGGCTGCTATGGAGAAGTCACATCTGCAATCCCAGTTGCATTTTTAGAAAACGCTCGTTAATGCGCGCTCTCTTCTGGCAACGGAAGGATCATCTGCGGGAGGCTTTAAGCCGATATCACCGCTAAACTTGAACCGGGCCTATGCCCTTTACAGAGTGAGACACATGGCAAAGAAAATTACGGGCTATATCAAGCTCCAGGTACCTGCGGGTGCCGCCAACCCATCACCACCAATCGGGCCAGCCCTTGGCCAACGCGGTGTGAATATCATGGAATTTTGCAAGGCTTTTAATGCGGCTACGGCTGATCTTGAAAAGTCGATGCCGATCCCAACAATCATCACGGTTTTTGCCGATAAGAGCTTTTCGTTCATCACCAAAACGCCGCCCGCAACCTTCCTGATCAAGAAGGCGCTTGGCCTCAAAGCGGGTTCGAAAGAGCCGGGCAAGATCAGCGCGGGCCAGATCAAAATGTCGCAACTGACCGCAATTGCTGAGATTAAGATGAAAGACCTCAACGCGAATGACATAGCAGCGGCAACGAAGATTATTGAAGGCTCCGCACGCGCGATGGGCCTCGAAGTTGTGGAGGGTTGAGCAGATGACATTTGTAAGCAAAAAAGCAAAAGCGCTCGCGTCAATCGACCGCGAAAAGCTGTACAGCATCGATGAAGCTATCGCGATTGCCAAAGCCAACGCAACGTCGAAGTTCGACGAATCGATCGAAATCGCAATGAACCTCGGCGTCGATCCGCGTCATGCTGATCAGATGGTACGCGGCGTTGTGACCTTGCCCAAGGGCACGGGTAAAACGGTTCGCGTTGGTGTGTTTGCGCGCGGCGTGAAGGCTGAAGAAGCGCTCGCCGCTGGTGCCGACGTTGTTGGTGCAGAAGACCTGCTCGAAATATGCCAGAACGGCAAGATTGACTTTGACCGCTGCATCGCGACGCCTGATATGATGGGCCTTGTTGGCCGCTTGGGTAAAATCCTTGGGCCAAAGGGCCTGATGCCAAATCCCAAGCTTGGCACGGTCACGCCAAATGTCGCCGAAGCGGTTAAGGCTGCCAAAGGCGGACAAGTTGAATACCGCGTTGAAAAAGCGGGCATCATCCATTCGGGCATTGGCAAGGCAAGCTTTCCCGCCGCAGACCTGCGCGCCAATTTCGACGCTCTGGTTGATGCGGTCGTGAAAGCGAAGCCATCAGGCGCAAAGGGCAAATATGTTCGCAAGGTTGCGATCAGCTCAAGCATGGGCCCAGGCCTCAAAATTGATGTGGCCGATTTGACCGCGGCTTAGTTCGGTTATTAGACGCCGTGCGTGAAATGCGTATTCGTTCTCCGGCGCAGGCCGGAGTCCAGTCCTAGCCTAAAAAACGACCGCGAAGCGGACAATACTTTGTTCAGGTCTGGACTCCGGCCTGCGCCGGAGAACGGCGGCGCTTCACACTTAGGGGACGCTTCACTTGATCATCAAAGTAACAAAAAGGCGCTAGGGAAACCTCTCGCCTTTTTGTTTGGGCGCACGCGCAAATATCGAATATTATTGGATTACAATCACAAAGCTGCGCCGAACAGTTGCGCGGGCCTGACTTTGCGGTAAAGGTCGCCGCGTCAATTTGAACCTTTTGGGGGCACCATGGCGCGATCATCCGCGCGGCAGCAAAGTCGATGTGCTTTGATGGCTGGTAAATGCATTGTTCGTCGGTGATGTCAGTTACTTTCTAGAGATTCGTCGAGCGTAAGAGCGCAGGTTCTTTGACCACCGAACATCCGAAGGTGTGCATGGGCAGACCACAACGCCTTGCCTGCAAACAATCTTTAAATGGCTGCCTCCAAACTTTATAGTTAACACCGAAAGTCCAGCTTGCTCACAGATACGAATGCAATCTTTGTGGTGCTTGCTCATGACTGAATCGCCTTGCTCGACGCGCTTGGGTTAAGGAATTCCCCCAATTCCAGTTCGAGAGCGTCACGGGCCTGCTGACGAATCAATTCAGCGGGAACCCAGTCCTTCTTGGCCGGAAGCTTGAACCACAGGTCTCGCCATGCGTTGCGCGAGGTATCCTCAGCTACCTTCCTGGCCCATTCTGACGGCGAGAACTCACCATCCGCATCCTTGATCTTACCATCGTGGATTTTGGCATAATGCGTTGTCCCGCCATATGACATGCGAACATCTGAAGTGGCCGGAATGGTGACTTCTTTCCAGACCAGCGGCTTTCTCATAGCGAGGTATGACTCAATGTCCTTGTCCTCCTGCTCAGCCCAATAGGTCAATGCGGAAGGGTAGTACTTCTCAGCAAACTCCTCGATTCGTGACTCAAAGTGCCCCATGAAGCTATCGTTCGCCCAACCCATTCCCATCGTCTCGGATGAAAAATTGCTTTCAATCCAAGCCTCAAGCCGGTCGACAGCCCAATCGACGGGATTCACGCGCCCATCTGAAAAGCGAATCAGATCGTCGTAGAGTTCCTTGGGAAACGGGACGAAAATTACGTCAGTCATAATTAGTTCCAATCAAACACTGTTTAGCATAATTTGGACTATATCGCGATTCGCGTGTTCTAGCAAGGATATTCTCATAATTGTAATTTATGGACTATCTCCTTGATGCCTGAAAGGCGCGAGGGAAACCTCCGGCCTTTTTGTTTGGACGGGTGGGCCAATTGCCGATATCATATAGTTGTAATCACAAAGCAGCACCGAGCGGTTGCGCGGGGCTGACTTTGCGGTAAAGGTCGCCACATCAATTTGAACCTGTTTGGGGGCACCATGGCGCGATCATCCGCGCGGCCGTTATCGCCGCATCTCACTATCTGGAAAATGGGCATTCATATGTTCATTTCAATTTTCAACCGCGTGATGGGGGTTGGCCTTGCGACGGTGGGCGTGATTGCGCTCGTCTGGTGGTTGACCGCAGCGGCGAGTGGCAAGGAAGCTTATGGCGTATTCATCGATTGGGCCGATAGCTGGATTGGCTATGTTTTCGCCGTCGGGCTAACCTTTGCTTTCTTCTTTCACCTTTGCATGGGATTGCGCCACTTTGTGATGGATGTCGGCGCTGGGTTTGAGCTGAATGCCAACCGGATGTGGGCATGGATAACGCTGACAGCGTCAGTTCTCCTCACAGCAGCCGTCTGGTTAGTCATTCTGCAAAAGGCATTTTTCTAATGGGTACGGGAACAGGGCTTGGCCGCGTTCGGGGCCTCGGATCAGCAAAGCACGGTGCTGGCCATTGGTGGTTGCAACGCGTGACCGCGACGGGCAATATCTTGCTAGTCCTTTGGTTCATCTTTTCACTGCTTCGCCTTCCCGATATGACGTATCGCTCGGTCACGACGTGGCTTTCATCGCCGCTGGCATCGGTGCCGATGGCATTGCTCGTGATCAATGTGTTTTGGCACTTTCGATTGGGATTGCAGGTGGTGATTGAAGATTATGTGCACGGCGGCATGCGCGTGGTGACGATGGGGCTGCTTCATCTCTGGACATTCGGCGCGGGTGCGTTTGCGCTTTATGCCATCTTCAAAATTGCATTTGCAGGAGCAAGCGTCTGATGTCAGACAGCTATAAAATTATCGACCATAGCTATGATGCGGTTATCGTTGGCGCGGGCGGATCAGGCCTGCGCGCGACAATGGGCGCTGCCGAAGCGGGCCTTAAAACCGCGTGCATCACTAAGGTATTTCCGACGCGTTCGCACACTGTAGCAGCGCAAGGCGGGATCGCCGCGAGCCTTGGCAATAACTCGCCCGATCACTGGACGTGGCATATGTATGACACGGTTAAGGGCAGCGACTGGCTTGGTGACCAAGACGCGATTGAATATCTCGTTCGTGAAGCGCCTGCTGCGGTTTATGAGCTTGAACATGCGGGCGTTCCGTTCAGCCGCAACGAAGATGGCACAATCTATCAGCGTCCGTTCGGCGGGCATATGCAGAATATGGGCGCAGGCCCGCCGGTTCAGCGTACGGCTTGTGCGGCGGATCGCACGGGCCACGCGATGCTCCACGCGCTATATCAGCAAAGCCTCAAATATGATGCGGACTTCTTCATCGAATATTTCGCGCTCGATTTGATCATGGAGAATGGAGAATGCCGTGGCGTGATCGCGATGTGCATGGAGGATGGCAGCATCCACCGCTTCCGCAGTCACTCAGTCGTTCTTGCGACGGGCGGCTACGGTCGCTGCTATTTCTCGGCAACGTCAGCGCATACGTGCACGGGTGACGGCGGCGGCATGGTGCTGCGCGCTGGCCTCCCGATGCAGGATATGGAGTTTGTTCAATTCCACCCAACGGGCATTTACGGCGCAGGCGTATTGATCACCGAAGGCGCGCGCGGCGAAGGCGGTTACCTGACCAATAGCGAAGGCGAACGCTTCATGGAGCGTTATGCGCCGTCGGCGAAGGATTTGGCGAGCCGCGATGTGGTGTCACGCTGCATGGCGCTTGAAATCCGCGAAGGGCGCGGCGTTGGCGAACATAAGGATCATATCAACCTTCACCTCGATCATATCGATCCCAAGGTACTCGCTGAACGCTTGCCCGGTATCACTGAGACGGGGAAGGTGTTTGCAGGCGTTGATCTCACGCGTCAGGCACTCCCCGTTGCGCCGACGGTGCATTATAATATGGGCGGCATCCCTTGCAATTATCACGGCGAAGTCGTGACGCTCAAAGACGGCAATCCTGATAGCGTTGTGCCCGGCCTCTTTGCGGTTGGTGAAGCCGCGTGCGTTTCGGTGCACGGTGCCAATCGTCTGGGCTCGAACTCGCTCATTGATCTTGTCGTGTTTGGTAGGGCAACGGGCTTGCGGCTTAAGGAAACCTTGACCCCGGGCGCAAAACATCGTCCTTTGCCCGAGGGGTCAGCCGATGCCGCTCTCGCGCGCGTTGATAAATTCCGCAACGCGAGCGGCGGCACACCAACCGCGACGATCCGCGGCAAAATGCAGCGCACGATGCAAAAGCACGCCGCCGTGTTCCGCGATACCGCGCTGCTTGACGAAGGCAAAGTCGCAATGGATGCGATCCTTGCGAGCATGGCCGATGTCCACGTCACTGACCGCAGCCTCATTTGGAACACCGATCTGATCGAGACGCTAGAGCTTGATAACATGCTCCCCCAAGCGACCTGCACCGTTTACGGCGCAGCAAACCGCAAAGAATCACGCGGCGCACACATGCACGAAGATTATCCCAACCGCGACGATGCGGGCTGGATGAAGCACACTCTGTTGTGGATGGATGCGGATGGCGGCGTGAAAATCGATTACCGGCCGGTGCACGAATATACGCTCACTGATGAGATTGAATATATTAAGCCGAAAGCGCGGGTTTATTGAGGGGGTTGCGGAATGCCCGTCGTCTTCCGCGAAAATGGCTTCCGCTTCCATTTTTATTCCGACGAAGGCGATCCGCGTGAGCCGGTTCATATCCACATCAGGAAGGCCGGATCGAACGCCAAATTTTGGCTATACCCCGAAACGCGTCTAGCGTATAACTTCGGCTTCAACGGGCGTATCTTGTCAGAGTTAGAGAAGATCGTGGAAGCGCACCGCGCAGAAATCGAAGAGGTTTGGAATGACCATTTCAGCTAGAGCCACCGCAGTCCGGTTTGATGACTATATGATGTGGGTCGATTTGGAGGATGGTCGCAACCTCGGCATCCCTCTCGCGTGGTTCCCGCGATTGCTCCATGGTACGCCCGCGCAACGTGACGAAGTCAGCATTAGCGCCATCGGCCTTCATTGGGAAGAACTCGACGAGGATATTTCCATCGCCGGTTTGCTCGCTGGGCGCGGAGATATGACAAACACTCGGAAACGGGCGGCCTAAAAACGCTCCGCATAGCGTGTTAGTTGAGTCGCTAAACCCTTCACCACCGTTTCAACAGTCTCTCAACCGCCTCATGGCTCACCCCACTGCTATCGGGGAGGCTTTCCAAGGCTTCGCGGATGCCTTCGAGTTCGCGCTCAGTGAGATGTTCGATCCCGATGAATTCGTTACGTGCGCCCTCAACTGCGCGGATCAATTCATCTAGCTTGGCCTGGATCGCGCTGGCATCGCGGTTTTGCGCGTTTTGGATGAGGAACACCATCAGGAAGGTGATGATCGTCGTGCCGGTATTGATCACCAATTGCCACGTGTCTGACCAGCCAAACAGCGGCCCTGTGATCGCCCAGATCGCAATAATCGATACTGCCGTGATGAACGCAATCGGTTGGCCGGCCAGCATCGCAATGCTGTGAGCGATGCGCGTGAAGAGTTTATCCATGATGCAGGTCCTCTGGCGTCATGCCCGCGCTCACAATGAGCCCGGCGCGGCGGATCATTTATTAACCAATCACCACGTAATAAGCGAACATGTTCCCTTTTCGCTACTCATCGATTTTTCGTAACCGCTGGTTTGCGGTGCTTTGGGCCGCAGGAATCATCTGGATGGCGGTTGAATTTGCCGCGCCTGATCCCGAAACCGCCAATGGTTCGGAACAAGTGCTTGATGTCACCGGATCGCCCGTATCGCCAGAAGCGCTCAAGGCGCTTGAAAGTTTTGCTTCCAAATCTAACTAATTGAGCGGCTTCCAATCTTCGCGCGTGACGTTATGCACGGCGTCGGGGAGATTTGAATATCATGGCCAAGCATAGGACATCATGGGCAGCGCGCTTGTTTTATTGGGGCGTGCGCACTTGGTTTGCGCGCCAAGGCTGGACAATCGAGCGCCAAATCCCCACCGAGCGTAAATTCGTGATCATCGCCGCGCCGCACACGAGCAATTGGGATTTCCCGCATTTTCTCGGGCTTGCTGATGCGCTTGGCTTGGAACTGAGCTTCATGGGAAAACTCTCGCTCTTCCGCTGGCCCTTTGCAGGTGTGATGCGCGATTTGGGCGGCCTTCCCGTTGACCGCAAAAGCTCAAACAATGCCGTAGACCAAATGGTCGCCGAATTTGCCAAGCGTGAGACGTTCATGCTCACCATCGCGCCCGAAGGCACACGCGGCAAAGTGCGCGAATGGCGCACAGGATTCTATCATATTGCGCTTGGCGCGGGCGTACCCATCGTTTGCGGCCTGATGGATTATGCCAAAAAACACGGCGGCCTCGGCCCTGCGATCTATCCCACGGGTGATTACGAAGCCGATATGAAAAAAATCGCTGAGGTTTATAAGGGGGTCACCCCGAAATATCCTGAGCGGACGGCAATTGGGTTACTGACGGGGAGTTAGGTGGGTCGTGTTGAATTGCGCCTAATGTTAAGCTGGGATATAAAGTGTGGTATGAAAATTCATCTGTCTAGGAAGTAAGCGGTTTGAAAACGTCGATTACCCAAGGCCTTCGTAATTCACCATTGTTGAAGCGGCTGCGTTTGATCAAAGAAACAGCGGCACCAGAATATGTGGATGCGCGAGAACGCGCAGTTCAAATTATAAGAATAATGCTACGTTCTGAACGACAGAGACTTAGACGTCAATTTAAGCGTGGCGGTGGAAAAATTACACGGGCTGGACAAGAGAGGTTTGTTCGGCATAAATCTCGGGGGCTTCTTAAAGAGCTCTTGCAAAATCGGGGTGTAAAGTTGAAGAAAAGCCACATGCTTTCAACTTACAAAAAGTCGTTGTTGTTGGACGGTATCGATCCTGGACGAAAGGAGCGGTGGAGAGGCCATGTCAAAAGACTTGGGAGAAAGACTCCGATCTCGTTGCAGCTAAAAAATTTCTCGTTCGTGGACAATCCGCAAGGTACCCTTGACCAGCTACAGGCTATTTCTGAAGCGGATTGCACAGAGTTAATAGCGCGCCTCGATTTTCAAGACGACCATTGCTTAGATGCGGGCGCATATTTGGTTTTAGCCGAGAGTTGGCACTCCATGTCCAAGATATTTGTTGGGGGTGCCATGAAATCTCCAATTCAGAAAGTTATGAGCGCGATTGGATTGGGTAAGGAGTTGGGGCTGTCGCTGTTGGCCGCAACTGACCATGAAGACGTTTGGGCTTTTCCCTTACAGCGGAGGAGAAAGGCTGGCACCACAGCTGACGCTAACGCTTTATTGAAACCGCAAAACCGAGAAAAAGTAGCTGACCAATTTTGTGATCTGGTTGATAAATGGCTGGATCACCCTGATATCAATCAGGAGCTGACACCCGACGGTAGACTGTTTATCAAGGGCGTTGTCGGCGAGCTACTTTGCAACGCCGAGCGACATAGTCAAAAGGACTCCATAGACGGAGATTGGTCAGTCACAGGATTTATGACCCGGCGGATAGCAGAAAGCAAAGCGCAGTTGTATTGCCACATGGCATTCCTTAGCGTTGGCCGCTCGATAGCCGAATCATTTGACGATGCTGCGGATGACGTGAAAGCATGGATAATGGGATATGTTAGCAAGCATCAAAGTCACAACGTTTCAAAAGAGACACTAATGACAGTGTGCGCACTTCAGGATCGTGTCACTTGCGATCCGAGTGCTTCTAGCATCAGGAGCGGAGGGACAGGCCTGCAAGAGGTTTTAGAGTTTGTCTCGGATTTAGCAGAGACGAGTAATCTAGAGAACGATGCGCGGCTTGTCATCGTCTCGGGCAAATCTTGCATTTTGTTAAAGCCTCCTTATTTACGAGGCGTAGCACAATCGGAGAATGACCCTCGCGAGCAATGGTGTAATTCTCAAAACACTAGCGATTTGCCTCCTGATCCATCGGTTGTGTTTGACCTAAGCAAGCATTTTGCCGGAACGTTGGTAAGTGTAGCGTTTGAGCTAGACCCCGGCTATTTAAAAGCATCATTGGAGTCGGAAAATGACAAACACGAAGAGAATTGACCTCGGTGTCCTCGCTGGTAACGGGGCGGTGCGTAATATCAGTGGACGTCCGCGCGGACTTTCTGCGCGGATTGATTTCGGGCTTGATGAGCTTGATGCCGACACTGAAGTAGACGTCGAAATAGTAATTCCGGAATATATGGACTCAATCACACCGTCCTTTTTTCAGGGTTTGCTTGAAGCGAGCATGCGCAGATTTGACATGGATCGAGATAAGTTCGATCATCGATATCGCCTCGTTGCAAGTGAACCAATGCAACGAGCCTTTGAGCGAGGAATGAGAGCGATTCTAGTGCATCGCGATTTTCCGCAGGTGGCGTGACAATTCATGGCGAACGCTCCTCATGATATAATGACGACAGATTGGAAATTCTACGTAACACTATTAGGTGTTGTCGCTAGTATTTACTGGAATTGGAAGAATTGGGAAAGAACGAGTAGAATTGAAAGTGCGGCGTTTACTGTAAAGCGGTGGGATGATTTGAAGGGGCCAATTTTGTCAGCATTGGAATTGTTTGTTCGTGAGGCCTCGCTGATTTCTAAGCTCCCAATGCTAAAAATTACAAAAGATCTTATGGTTGCAAAGCTGAATGAGTATAGTCAATCGGTTGCTTTAGCCCATGATGATCTATCAAGAAAACTATCTGAGGCTGACAAGACTCAATACGCGAATGGCAGCGAGTGGGAGAGCCTCGCCGAAGGCATCTCGCTCGAACAAGGTAATAACTGGGACTTGATCGTTGATAGAATTGCTAAAGTTCAAGAAAATCCTGATTGTCTTCAACTGCTTTCCGAAGTGCAAGCACAGGCGGCTCAAATAAGCGAGTGTGTGATGGCAGCGACAAGGGCGGAAACACGGACACACGACCCCGCCAAAAAGAAATAGAAGTTCACGATAATACCAGCCCCTACCCATCATCCCCCATCCGTAACGCCGCGATAAACGCCTCCTGGGGAATACTGACACTCCCATATTCGCGCATGCGTTTTTTGCCTTCTTTTTGTTTTTCGAGCAGCTTTTTCTTTCGGCTTGCGTCGCCGCCGTAGCATTTTGCGGTGACGTCTTTGCGCATTGCGGCGATGGTTTCGCGCGCGATGACTTTGCCGCCGATTGCCGCCTGGATCGGGATTTTGAACAGATGGCGCGGGATCAGGTCTTTTAATCGCTCGCACATGCCGCGACCGCGTGCTTCTGCGGTGCCGCGGTGGACGATCATGCTCAGTGCGTCGACGGGTTCATTATTGACGAGGATGCTCATCTTGACGAGATCACCCTGACGGTGGCCAATCTGATGATAATCAAAGCTCGCATAGCCGCGCGAGATGCTTTTCAATCGGTCATAGAAATCGAACACGACCTCGTTGAGTGGGAGTTCATAGGTGACCTGCGCCCGCCCGCCGACATAGGTGAGGTTTTGCTGGATGCCACGCCGGTCTTGGCAAAGCTTCAAAATGCTGCCGAGATATTCGTCGGGGCAATAGATGACCGCCTTGATCCACGGTTCATCGATTTGCGCAATCGCGCTTGGGTCTGGCATGTCAGCAGGGTTGTGCAGATGGAGGCTGCCACGATCATGCGCGAGCTGAATTTCATAAACCACTGACGGCGCGGTGGTGATCAGGTCAAGATCATATTCGCGCGTCAGCCGTTCCTGAATGATCTCAAGATGGAGCAGCCCGAGGAACCCGCAGCGATAGCCAAAGCCAAGTGCTGCACTCGTTTCCATCTCAAAGCTAAACGACGCATCGTTAAGGCGCAGCTTGCTGATGCTCTCGCGGAGCTTTTCGAAATCATTCGCGTCAACAGGGAAAAGGCCGCAGAACACCACTGGCTGCACTTCTTTGAAACCGGGGAGCGCCTGCGCCGCCGGGCGTTTGGCGTCAGTGATTGTGTCGCCAACGCGGGTTTGTGCGACTTCCTTGATTTGCGCGGTGATGAAACCAATTTCGCCCGCCGCGAGCTCGGGAAGGTTTTCGATCTTGGGGCGCATACAGCCAACACGGTCGATCAGATGCGTCGTGCCCGTCTGCATGAATTTGATCAATTGTCCTCTTTTAAGGACGCCTTCAATCACGCGGATCAGGATGACAACGCCGAGGTAAGGATCATACCAGCTATCAACGAGCATCGCTTTCAACGGCGCATCGCGGTCTCCCTTGGGCGGCGGAATTCGCGCGACAACCGCCTCAAGCACGTCTTCAATACCGATGCCTGATTTGGCTGATGTAAGCACCGCGTTTGACGCATCAAGCCCGATGATATCCTCAATCTCTGCCTTGACCTTATCAACCTCAGCCGCAGGGAGATCAATCTTGTTGATCACGGGCACAATCTCATGATCATGCTCGATGGATTGATAAACGTTCGCGAGCGTCTGTGCTTCAACGCCTTGCGCGGCATCGACGACGAGCAAAGCACCTTCGCACGCGGCAAGGCTGCGGCTAACTTCATAAGCGAAATCGACGTGGCCGGGCGTATCCATGAGGTTGAGCGTATAAGTCTCACCATCCTTCGCCTTATAATCGAGCCGGACAGTTTGCGCTTTGATCGTAATCCCGCGCTCTTTCTCAATATCCATATTATCGAGCACTTGGGCGGACATTTCGCGCGCGGATAGCCCGCCTGTTGTCTGGATCAAACGGTCTGCCAAGGTGGACTTTCCGTGATCGATATGCGCGATGATGGAAAAATTGCGAATGTGCGATAGTGGTGTGGACATAATTAGTGCGCCGATAGCAGTATGTGACCTCAAGCGCAAAGGTTCGTGCTTCCCATTTTCAGCTTTGCCCGCTACGCCCGCGTTTCACCCTTTCAAGGAGAATTTTAATGCGCCCATCCGGCCGCGCGCCCGATCAAATGCGTGACGTAACGATCACACCCGCCTTCACCAAACATGCCGAAGGATCAGTGCTCGTCAGCTTTGGCGATACCAAAGTGCTCGTTACAGCTTCAGTTGAAGAGCGCGTTCCGCCATTCTTGCGCGGTAAGGGTGAAGGCTGGGTGACGGCGGAATATGGCATGCTCCCGCGCGCGACGCATACGCGCAGTAACCGTGAGGCAGCCAAGGGTAAACAATCGGGGCGAACGCAGGAAATTCAGCGTTTGATCGGGCGATCACTTCGCTCAGTTGTTGATATGAAATTGCTGGGCGAGCGTCAGATCACGATTGATTGCGATGTGATCCAGGCCGACGGGGGCACACGCACCGCATCGATATCGGGCGCGTGGGTGGCGCTGCGGCTCGCGGTTGATGGTTTAATCGCGGCGGGCAAGATCAGCGAAGATCCTATCCGTCAAAAAGTCGCCGCGATCAGCTGCGGGATTTATGAAGGCACGCCCGTGCTTGATCTCGATTATATCGAGGATAGCAATGCGGGTGCTGATGCGAACTTTGTGCTCACTAGCGACGGTAATATCGCCGAGGCACAAGCAACCGCAGAGGGTGAGACCTATGACGAAGAAGCCCTGCTCCGCTTGCTCCGCCTCGCGCGGATTGGCTGCAAGACAATCTTTGAAGCGCAGGATCGGGCCACGGGGCGGTGAGCTGATGTTGACGGTGACAGCTCTGGGGTGATATTGGAGCGATATGTCGAAACCGACTCCTATCGAATGGACGGCGCGCGGGGAGCGTGAGTTGCGCGCGCGATTGGCGATTCTTGAAACTCGTCAATTTTTGGCCGAATCGATGCGAGATCGCTTTGTCGTTGTGGCTCCGACGATTTGCGCTGCCATCGTTGTTTTGATTCAACCGCTTTCACATTTTTCAGGGCCTGGATTTGACTTTTCAATCATGAACCAGTCGGGGGGGTTAATCTGGTTCGCGCAGATATTTGTTATCGTAGCGTTTCTCTGCATGGCAATCTTGTTTGTCATTGGCCGTTTGCGCTTGATTCAATCGAAGGGCGAATTGTTACGGTTGAAACTTGAGTTTTTTACCTCTGAGCAAGAGTCTGAAGTAGCGTCGACCCATTCACATCCGCTATAGTCATTTAGCTTGCGCGGACTTCCAAACTCTGTTGCAAACGCTGAATGGCAAGTTTGGCTTGCTGACGCGCCAGTAACCGCCGGAACAACTTTGCTTGACGCAATGCGAACCTCACGCGCAATGCAACGGTGGGTTGTCTCTATGCCATCTGAGCAACTCCTTTCGCGGCCTGAAGCATTGGAGGTGGGTGCCAACTTGCTCTATTTAAGTGATCAACTCCATGAGGAAGTCAGGTTTGCCAGCGGCATCGGCGCAATTGGTTTTCTGATAGGGTCACTATCTGCGATATTTTCGGCACTGTTCCCGCAAGTGGCTGTTGCCATTGCGTTTGTATCTACCGGCTTGCTAGCAATTCCACTGTCCAGCGCATGGAACCAGTATCGCCGCCAGACAGAATTTGACATGTTGCTTGCGCAGCTTCGCTCACTGGCTTGGAGACTCCGTCAATGACACGCAAACTCCTGCCCGGCCGCCTCGTCATCGCGAGCCATAACCAGGGGAAGTTGCGCGAAATCCGCGCGCTGCTCACGCCGTTTGGCATTGAGCCGGTTTCAGCGGGCGATCTTGGTCTGCCCGAACCTGAAGAAACTGAAACCAGTTTTGCAGGCAATGCGCTCATCAAGGCGCGCGCGAGTGCGCTTGGCTCTGGCATTGTCGCACTGGCTGACGATAGCGGTCTGATGGTTGATGCGCTTGGCGGCGCGCCGGGCGTTTATACCGCTGATTGGGCCGAAAAGCGCAGCTTTGAAGGTGGCCCCGGGCGCGATTGGTATATGGCGATGGGCAAGGTTGAGGGTAAGCTGGCTGAGCTTGGGAGCGACATAGACCGCAGTGCGCACTTCATTTGCACGCTCGCGATTGTGTGGCCTGACGGTGAGGAAGTGGTTTTCGAAGGCCGCATATCGGGAGGGCTGGTATGGCCACCGCGCGGGAAAAGAGGCTTCGGCTATGATCCGGTATTTTTGCCGACTGGCGGCGCGCTAACATTTGGCGAAATGGAACCCAGCGCCAAGCTAGCGATCAATCACCGCGCTGTTGCCTTTGCAAAGCTCGTCAGCGCGGTGTTTTGATCAATTGTTTATGATGGGCTAGATTGTCCGTCAGCTGCAAGAATGATGCCTGCGGCAACAGCTGCTGCGGCAGCAACGCCAAGGAGCCAGTTGGCTCCACCTGATTTCACAACAGGGGCCGCAGCTGTGGCAGGAGCGGGCTGCGCTACTTCAGCGACTTGAGCAACGGGTTCTGGAACGGCAACGGGTTGTGGCACTTCCTGCGCCACTTCCTGCACGGGCTCTTGCATCGGCTTAGGCGCTTGCATCTGCGGCTTCGCTTCCGCGCGCGCTTTTACCCTTGCCCGCGGCTTTTTCTTCATCATCTTGGGGCGATCAATACCGGGCGCTGAAGCATCAGCATAAATGACAACAGGGGCTGCGATCAGCGAAAATGCGGTGGATGCGATCAGCATTTGCTTCAATCGCTTTGACTTCATAAATTCAATATTCATTGCTTGTTCTCCCTTTACGCAGATTATACACAATCCAAATTAAGGTTTACTCCATAATGGGGGCTTTTACAAGGTTTGCTAGACCCCTGAAACAAAACGATTCTTATCTGCCACGCGGTTTTGCAGCAGGTTTGACCACTTTTGGGACGCTTTTGGCTTTCAACGAAAAGTCTCCCATCCAATTTCCCGGCGGGGAGTAACGGCAGACGAGCACATCATCTTCATCATTGCTTGCCAGCGCGCACCCAACATGGGTCGTTCCATACCAAATCAATTGCGTATAATGACCAACATCTTCCCATTTCCCGCTTGTCGATACGTCAGGGAATTTACCGTTCTTGAAGAAAGCGCGCTCCTCAATCCACAATCCCACCATATCTTCTGGGCTATATTCGCCCTTGCTGCCTTGCCAGAGGTTTTCTCCCTGCTTCTTTTGCGTGTCATGTTCAAAGACCTGTGTCGTGGCGAGCTTTTTCGCCCAGATGCTAGCATCGCGCGCTAGGGCATCGTCCCAAGCAAGCGATGTTTGATCAAGCCGCACGCGCTCACGATTATGCGCAGCAAGCCATCGCTCTTGCACCGATGGAGGCGCGTTTGCTGCGATGAGTGCGACGCTACAAAGCGCAATTATCAGCCTCTGGATCATAAGCACTCACTTTCCACACAACATACCGCTATGGCAAACTCATGACATCTTTAATAGAAAACCCTCTCGCTTTATACATTCATTGGCCGTTTTGCGTTTCCAAATGTCCTTATTGTGATTTTAATAGCCATGTTCGTGATCAAGTCGATCAAGCGCAGTGGTTAGCAGCGCTGATCGCCGACATGGCGCATGAGGCCGCGCTGACACAAGGTCGCGCTCTGAGTTCGATCTTCTTTGGCGGCGGCACGCCTTCGCTGATGCCGCCCTCAACCGTTGCCGCTTTGATTGAGCAGGCCGAGCAACTGTGGGGATTTACGCCGGACGTCGAAATCAGCCTTGAGGCCAATCCCTCTTCAGTCGAAGCCGCGCGCTTTGCTGATCTGGCGCTGGCTGGCGTCAACCGTGTATCTTTGGGCTTGCAAGCGCTTGATGATCAATCGCTCGCCTTCCTTGGTCGCGCGCACGGGGCGGCTGAGGGCTTGGGCGCACTTGAGATCGCGCAAGCCCATTTTGCTCGGGTTAGCTTTGATTTGATCTATGCGCGCCCTGATCAATCACTCGCCGATTGGCACGCAGAACTCACGCGCGCGATCAGTTTGGGGACGAGCCACCTTTCGCTTTACCAGTTGACGATTGAACCCGGCACGCGATTTGCCACGCTCGCCGCGCAAGGCAGTCTATTGCCGATTGATCCCGATCACGGTGCCAATCTATTCGAACTCACCCGCGCAATTACGGCGAGTGAGGGCATTCCCGCCTATGAGGTTTCGAACCACGCGCGCACTGGCGAGGAAAGCCGGCATAATCTGACTTACTGGCGCTACCGCGATTATATTGGGATTGGCCCGGGGGCGCATGGGCGGAGGGGCGGGGCGGCGACGATCCGCCATAAGAAGCCCGAAAATTTCCTTAGCGGTGTCTCGCGCAATCAAAGCGGAATTGAGAGCGAAATCGCATTATCCCCATCAGATCGCGCCACCGAGGCGTTGCTGATGGGGTTGCGATTGCGCGAAGGCGTTGACCTTGGCTGGATTGCCGCGATGAGCGGGCTTCCCGTTGAAAGCCTGATCAGCGCGCGCGCGGTTGAAACGCTCAGCGGTCACGGTTTGATCAGCCGCTCTGCCAATCAGTTAATCGTCAGTGAGGCTGGGATGCTCGTGCTTGACCGCATCCTTGCTGAGATTGTGGCGACGTGAGCCTCTTGCAATAAGATTTAAAAATTCGTCTTTGCGAGCGAAGCGCGGCAATCCATACTATGGTGCCGCGCGTGGATTGCCGCGTCACTTCGTTCCTCGCAAAGACGAAGTGCATTTTTTCAGTCCGTCATAAGCCCCTATTTCCCAAACGCCCTTGGTGCGGCTGCCACCACGGCAAAACCAGCTGGATTGACCTGCTGAACCTCAAGCGCGCGTTCGGCAACGCCGTCTTTGCCAAAGCGGAATGCGCCATCAATCCCGTCGAACCCGCCGCTATCAACAAGTAAGTTCGTTGGGAAAGCAGTGCCAATTTTCCAACGCGGCGCGACATTGTTGATCAGCAACACCGCATCATAGCCAAGGCTACCAAGCCGGTAAGGTGATTTGCCAAAGCGTGTCCGGTATTTCGCGGCGAGTTTGGTATAGAGGCTGTCCGATACGCTCGCGAACCATGCGCCTTGCATCACGGGCGACTGTGACAGCGAGCTTTCAGTGTTCCATAGCTCAGTGCCAATGATCTTAGCCTTTGCCCCACCACTGCGCCGAATGATGGGAACCGCTTGCAGCGCGACGCGACCTGAGTCAGCAATCAACACAGCATCATAAGCCGAAGATTGCGCCATTTTGTTAATCGCTGCGGTGATTGATCCAGCACTACGATCAAAGCTTTGCATCGAAACGACTTGCCCGCCTGCGGTTTGCACAGAGCGAAGCAAGGCAGCGGATGCACGCTGTCCGTATAGCCCGTTTGGAATTAGCCCCGCAAAGCGCGTCATGCCCGCCGCGCGCGCATAGCCAACGACACGGTCAATTGACTGTGTGGGAACAAACCCCATCAAATAAGTACCATTGCCTGCGACTGATATATCGTTTGAAAAACTAATGAGCGGGATTTTCGCGGCCCGACCTACGATTGACACCGCGCGAACATCTTCAGCAAGCAGAGGGCCGAGGATCAATTTATTCCCGTCCGCAATCGCCTTTTGTGCAGCAGCGGTTGCGCCTGTCGCGGTATCATAAGTCGTAATGCGCACCGTCTTGCCGCCAG
Organism: Sphingomonadales bacterium; assembly: GCA_043741135.1. Classification (GTDB taxonomy): domain Bacteria; phylum Pseudomonadota; class Alphaproteobacteria; order Sphingomonadales; family Sphingomonadaceae; genus Aquisediminimonas. Next base: position 17,987 of record JAYUAU010000098.1, read on the forward strand.
TATCAAGCACCGCCATCGTGGCTGAATTCGCAATCGCTTCGCCAACGCCGGCATTCGCGCCAGACATTGGCACAAGCAGCGCAATCCGGTGCCGCGCAACGTCAGTTGGCAATTGCGGCGTTGAGTCTTCGATGACCGGTGGGGGGGCTTCAACGGTCTTTGGCGGCCCCTTGGGCACAACGGCACAACCGGCAAGGATTGAAAGTGCGCCAATCACAAGCCATTGCTTTAACCTGCGCGGCTGATTGATAATATTTGCCTCTATCATGGACCCCACCCTTATGAACTCTACTCTTGAAGCTGGTCTTTACATCGTTGCGACACCAATCGGCAATCTTTCCGATATCAGCGCGCGCGCGGCGCAGATTTTAGGTGCCGCTAATGTGATCGCGGTCGAGGATAGCCGCGTCACGGCAAAGCTGTTGCGTCATCTTGGGATCAAGACGCCGATGCTGCCCTATCATGATCATAGTGGTGAACATGTTCGCCCTGCACTGATCGCAAGAATGGCCAATGAAATCATAGCGTTAGTGAGCGATGCAGGCACGCCGCTTATCTCTGATCCGGGCTATAAACTCGTCCGTGATGCGCGTGCGGCGGGTCAAAATGTGGTGACGATTCCAGGGCCTTGCGCTGCCATTGCGGCGCTCACACTTGCTGGCTTACCCACTGATCGCTTTTTCTTTTTGGGCTTTCTACCCCCCAAAGAAAAAGCGCGCAGGGATACGATTGAGGAGGTGAAGGCCATCCGCGCGACGCTTATCCTTTACGAATCGGGGCCGCGACTCGGAGCAACCCTCGCAGCGTTAGCAGCGGGCCTTGGTGATCGCGAAGCGGGGGTCGCGCGTGAGATGACTAAGAGGTTCGAAGAGTGCATCACGGGCAGCCTAACCGAGCTAGCCGCACGCTATGAAGCCGCCCCGCCTAAAGGTGAGATTGTGATCATCGTCGCGCCGCCTAGAGACGCAGCGCTTCCAAGCGAAGCCGAAGCCGATGGAGCGCTTGCCGAAGCGCTCACCCGCCTATCGCCAGCGCGCGCGGCCGGTGAAGTTGCCAAAGCATTGAAGCTTGATCGACGAAGCCTTTATGACCGCGCCATGGCGCTTCAAGGCAAATGAACCGCGCCCACGCCGAAGCCTTTGGGCGCTGGGGTGAACGGCGGGCGGCATTGTGGCTGCAGCTTCACGGTTGGCGTATCATCGCGCGCCGCGTGAAGGTGCGCGCGGGAGAAATTGATCTGATCGCGCGGCGCTGGAGAACAACCGCCTTCATCGAAGTGAAGGCCCGCTCTAACCCAGCCGACCTTGATCTAGCGATTGACGAATATCGGATACGCCGGGTGGCAGCCGCGGTAAATGCGGTATCGCACAAATATGCGCGTCCCACTGATGATATAAGAATCGATATCATGCTGATCGCGCCGCGCCGCTGGCCACGCCATTTGGTCAATGTCTGGCATGGGTAAACAAGTTGTACCAAGAGGTGACAATCAAGATAGGGTCGCTTAGAGCGCAGCACTTGCTAACAGGAAGTCAATCATGTCGCTCAAAATCGCCTTTCAGATGGACCCGATCGAAAATATCGGGATTGCGGGCGATTCGAGCTTTGCGCTGATGCTGTCTGGCCAGGCCCGCGGGTATCAGCTGTTTCACTACGCTGTTGATGATCTAACGTGGGACAAGGGGCGGCTGTGGACTTACGCTAGGCCTGTGACTGTGAAGCACGAAGCCGGGAATCACTTTACTGCGGGCGCGCCCGTTTTGCTCGATCTCGGGCGTGATGTTGATGTCGTGTGGATGCGGCAGGACCCGCCGTTTGACTTAAGCTACATCACCGCGACGCATTTGCTTGAGCGGATCAGTGGCGAAACGCTTGTGGTCAATGATCCGTCGAGCGTTCGAAATGCGCCGGAGAAATTGTTCGTGCTTGATTATGCGCGCTTCATGCCGCCAACAATGATCACGCGCTCACTAGGTGCCACGCGCAAATTTCTTGCTGAACACGGAGAGATAGTGATCAAGCCGCTCCACGGTAACGGCGGTAAGGCGATCTTCAAAGTGGGCAGTGACGGCGCTAACCTTTCTGCGCTGATCGAAGTTTTCAACAATGCCTATGTCGAACCGCATATGGTGCAGGCATTTTTGCCGAGTGTTGCAGCGGGTGACAAACGCATCGTATTGGTCGACGGCGTGGTGGCAGGTGCGATTAACCGCATCCCGGGCGCGGGCGAAATCAGGTCAAATCTAGCCGTTGGCGGGAGCGCGCTCAAGACCGAGCTGACCCTTCGTGAGCAGGAAATTTGTGCCGCGATGGGGCCAGAGCTCAAAAAGCGCGGGCTGCTATTCGTTGGGATCGATGTGATTGGCGGCGAGTGGCTCACTGAGATTAACGTGACATCGCCCACCGGTATCGTTGCGATTGATAAGTTTAACGGCACCGACACTGCCGCGATGATCTGGGATGCGATTGAAGCACGGCTGACCGCGCGATGAGCCAATGGATTATCGATCTGATCAACCAGTCGGGCTATCTCGGCGTTGGGTTTCTGATGTTTCTTGAAACTGTTTTTCCGCCGATCCCCTCAGAAGTCATCATGCCCGTGGCAGGCCTTGCTGCCGCACGTGGGAAAATGGATGTCTTTGCTGTAATCGCCAGCGGCACCGCGGGCGCGATGCTTGGTAATTACTTCTGGTATTTCGCCGCGCGCGTGATTGATATCAAGCGGTTCAAGCCGTTCATCCTTCGCTTTGGCCGTTGGTTGACGCTTGATTGGCATGAAATTGAGCGTGCGGAAAAACTGTTTGGCACGCGCGGATGGGCTATTGTTTTCTTTGGCAGGATGCTGCCAACTTTGCGCTCGCTCATCTCAATTCCCGCAGGGTTGCTCCACATGCGGCTATCGACCTTCATGCTCTGGTCAACGCTGGGCACTGCAATTTGGACAGCGTCGCTTGCGCTCGGCGGCTACATTCTTGGCCAACATTTTAGCCGAATTGAGACGATCATCGGCCCGCTTTCGATTGCGGTGATGGGCGCGATCATAGTGACTTATGTGTGGCGGCTGTCGCGGTGGCGGCCTGCGCAATGAAGGTGCCCTTTTCGCTTCCAAGTTTTGATCTTGATGCCTTCGTGGCGGCAACACTTGCTGAAGATTTGGGGCCGACTGGTCGTGACGTGACGTCGGAATCAGTCATCCCAGCGACCGCGCAATTTGCCGGAACGATGGATAGTCGCGATGCCATCGTCGTCGCTGGTTTGCCGATTGCAGTGGCATTTTTCGCACATCTTGATCCTGCGATGGAGATTGATGTGTTCGCTCAAGACGGTGCGAGCGTTGCCAAGGGGAGCGATTTGCTGCGGCTGCGCGGGAATGCGCGCGCGATGCTCACCGCCGAGCGCTCAGCGCTCAACACCGTGCAGCATCTCTCGGGCATCGCGACGATGACACGGGGCTATGTTGAGGCAATTGCGGGCACCGGATGCACTTTGCTTGATACGCGCAAGACGATCCCGGGACTGCGCGTCCTTGAAAAATATGCCACGCGGATGGGCGGCGCGACTAATCACCGGATGGGATTGTGGGACGCTGCGATGATCAAGGATAATCACGTTGCGGTGGCTGGCGGGGTCGCACAAGCGGTTGAGCGCGCGAAGGCCGCTGGGGTTGAACGCATCATCCTTGAGGTTGACCGGCTCGCGCAGATTGAGCCGGGACTGGCGGCGGGTGCAACGCACCTTTTGCTCGATAATATGGATGTTGCGATGCTCCGTGAGGCGGTTGCGATCATCTCGGGACGCGTGCCGACCGAAGCCAGCGGCGGCGTGACGCTCGAAACGATCCGCGCAAAGGCCGCCACCGGCGTGACTTACATTTCGGTGGGGCGCCTCACCCAGTCTGCGCCCGCCGCTGACATTGGGCTGGACTTTTCAATCAGTTCCTAATATGTTCCGATTCGGTTGATGGGGATTTGAACAATGATTCGGTTCTTGATTGGGTATCTTCTGTCGTTTGTTTTGGCGTCTGCGGCGTGGGCGCAAAGCTGCAACATTCCGGCCACCTTGCCGATGCCAAAGATTGAGACGGTTCCCTCAGATGCGGTTCGCAATACTCAAGTTACGGGGCATATCCTTGCGCTGTCATGGTCTCCGCAATTTTGCCGTACGCATTCGGGTGAACGCTTTGCATCGCAGTGCGGGGCTGAACGTTTTGGCTTCATCCTGCACGGGCTTTGGCCTGATGGCGCTGGCTCTGCCAATCCGCAGTGGTGCATACCCGTTGCAGCGGTTCCTGCCGAGGTTGCACGCAAAAGCTTTTGTGCAACACCCTCGGTTGATCTGCAACAGCATGAATGGGCAAAGCACGGCAGTTGCGTAACCAGCGATCCCGCCACTTATTTTCGCGCAGCAACGGGCTTGTTTGCTGCGATCAAGCAGCCTGATATGGACAAGTTATCGCGCGCGCGGCCGAACGTTGCTGATTTTACGACGGCGTTCATCGCGGCAAATCGGGGGCTTCGTGCTGATATGATCCGCATAACCACCGGTAAAGGCGGTTGGCTTGAGGAGGTGCGGATCTGCCTCGACAAAAACTATCACACCGTGCGCTGCCCGCGCGATATAGGCAGCGCGTCGCCGCGCTCGGCGCTCAAAATCTGGCGTGCGGTGAAGTAGGCATCACTGATCAATAATCACTGATTTGGGGTGGTGACGATCAAGATGCTTTTTGATGATCTTCAAATTACGCGTGTTTGACCGAAAGAAGAAATCAGGCACCGCACCAATCCACGGAATAGCGCCAAGCAGTGCATCGAACCCGATGTTGCCCGCCATCCGAACGATTGTTGATTTGGGCATACCAAGGTTGCGTGCTTCAAACGCCAAATAACTTCCCATGATCGCCGCGATCACTGATCCGCCAACGGGAATGATGTCGAGGATGACATCAAGCCCAACGCGCTTGTTAATCCCGGGGATGACGATCAGCCCTTCAAGCAATGTCTCCAGCGCTTCGATCCGTTTGCGCACGGCAGCGGGGCTTGTTCCGGTTAACGCATCAAAGCTCGCTTTTGCGGGCTCAATCACTTCAGGTTTCGTTACCAACTCAGGGGTTCCTTTGTATTCGATATAGCGTGCCTGCTGCATCATTCCTATGGTCAGGGCCGCAACTGGGTGAGCGGGTGCACCGCAAACGCGCTCGCATCGAACCTGGAGAGACGCGGCGCGACGAGCGCCCATCTGAGCGGCAATGCGAGCGGAATATAGGGTTGATTGACCGAGATGATCGCATCGGCTTCGGTAATTCGGGCGGCGCGCTCATCAGGCGTAGGGGCGCTTAGTGCGGCCTTGAACGCTGTGTCAGAAGCCTCCGAACAGGGTAGCCCGCGCGCGCACGATAGCCGATCAAAATACCATAAGGCGCTGCTCATCGGCGCGACTTCATCGATCAATCGCAAATCAGCCGCAGCGTTCATATCGACCAAGCGTGCCTTCACCCCCACTTTAGACCAATCCGAAACGAGTGCGGCAAACAGCAGCCGCGCACCCGGTCCTTTTGGCAGCGCAACCCGCAGCACGGGCAATTTAGGCTGCTCGCTTAAGTAACGCCGCGCGCGCAGCAGCCGATCTGATAGTGATAATTGCGCCCAGTCTAGCGCTGCTGGCGGCTTGTTGCCCTCAAATGGATCAGGCAAGATCGCATAAGACGGCCGCCAATTATTGACGCCAAAGCTCCGCACAATCCTCTCGCGGTCGATCGCCATCGCTAATGCTGCGCGCACATTGGCTACCTTTAGCGCTCCCTCCTCGCTCACAAAGGCGAGGCCAAACAGGCCGTAAGCAGGATCAACCCGAAATTCATTGGCGCTAATCTGTGCGGTGCTCGCCAGCGGTAAATCGACAAAACTGCCGCCGAGCACGAGCGCGGCATCGCGCGCTACAAATCGAGATATGGCAAGGCCTGCCGCTTCGCCGCGAATGCGAACATCGTCGCGCTCATTCGCAGCCACCGCTTCTTCGTCAGTGAGAATGGGTGCAAGCCGCAGCCGCGTGACGCCTTTGGCCGTCGAATGGATACGGTAAGGGCCGCTTCCCACGTTTGTTTTCGCACGAAAAAGCGCCATTTCGGGTTGGGCCAGCAATTGCAACAAAGCAGGCTGAGGTGTTTTGAGCCTGACCTGGATGACTTGCCCCGTCATCGCAATGATCTGGTCAATATTGCCGAGCATGATTGCATGTCGTGGGTTAGCACCAATTGCCCGTCGGAGTGCCTCAACAACATCACCACTCGTCACTTCGCGACCATCAGCCCACACTGTGCGCCGCACGCGGAAGATCAAGCTCCTGCCATCGTCAACAACAATCCACCGTTCGGCGAGTGCTGGTTGAACGCGGCCCTTAGCATCAAATCCGACTAGCCCTTGCGCAACAGCATTGCTCACGACCGCGCTCGGCGTTGTCAAACCACCAGCGCTAGGGGCACCAACCTTAGCAGACGGGCCGATGATGCTGAGCGTAATCGCCGATAAATCATCTGATTCAGCGCAGCTACCCAAAAGCACGAGAGCCGCAAGAGCGAGGCCGCGTATCACTGGCTGATTATCCGCAAAGTTCGGCTCGGGTGCATATTCGCTGCATTATCACGCCAGCCACTAACGCGCGAGGCAACAAGCGATTTCGAGACATAAAAGTATATCGGCAGGATCGGCGATTGATCAATCAGCAGCACCTCTGCTGCGCGCATCGCGTCGGCGCGCGCGCGCGGCTCAGCTATCGTCAACGCGCGGTCAAGCGCCGCATCATAATGCTTATCGGCAAAACCCGAATAGTTGATCGCGCCACCGTCACTTTTATGAACCGAAAGGAAATTTTCAGGCACTGATAGATCGCCAATCCATCCCGAACGCGCAAGTTCGAAATCAGCACGGCGCAGGCTTGCAAAATGGAGCGAGGCTTCACTATTGAGCAAGTGCGCCTCAACGCCGAGCGGCTTCCAAAACGCGGCCAACGCAACTGATATCCGGCGATGATCAATGTCGCTGTTAAACCTGATATCAAAGCCAAGTGGCCGCGCAGGGCCATAACCCGCAGCCGCCAATAAGTGCCGCGCCACCGCGAGCCGCTTGGCACTTGGCCATTCGCTCCAGCGCGGACGGTAAGGTGAAAGCCCCGTTGTTCCGGGCGGGATAATTCCCCAAGCGGGTGAAATTCCCGTCGCAATCAATTTGGTTGCCACCCATTCACGTTCAACGGCAAGCGAAAGTGCCAAGCGAACGCGCGGATCATTAAAGGGAGGTTTGCGCGTGTTGAACGCAAAATAATAACTCCCGCGGTATGGCGCGATGTGAAGCTGCTTTGGATAGGCTGCCTTGATTTGCGGCAGACGTGCGGAGGGAACTTCGCCGAGGATATCAGCGGCCCCGGCTTGATACAGTCGCAGCGCCGCCAGCGTATCAGTAACCGGGCGCCACTCAATCGCAGCAATCGCGGGCGCGCCACCGTGCCAACGCGGATTTGCGCGCAGGCGGATATGATCGCTGAGCGCCCACTGTGTCAGTTGATAAGCGCCTGAGCTCACCATTGGACGTTCGCTTGCCCAGTCGTTGCGGTGGAGCGGGAGCGCCGCCATTGCAGGATGAGCCATGAGTTCATCAAGCGAAGGGAAGGGGTGACGCAGCGTGATCACTACGTCTTGCGCGCTTGTCGTCTTAACCGAATCGATAGCCTCGAAGAGTTCGCGCACTGGGGAGGCTGTTGCGGGGGCTTGAAGCCTTTCGAAGATAGCCGCAAATGTAGAGGCCGTAATCGGCTGGCCGTCAGAAAATGTGACCCCTGGTCTCAGCGCGAACGTCCATTGCAACCCGTCGCCCGAAATCCGCCAGCCAGACGCAAGTCCCGCCTCAGCTTTGCCCTCAGCGTTAAACCGCGTCAGCCCTTCAAACTGATCAGCAGCTATTCGCAGCGAGGCTAGGTCTGAGATCAGTTGGGGATCAAGCCCCTTGGCCTCATCTTCGGCAACACGCACCAGTATCGCTGGATCGCGGGGTGTTGTCGCGAGCGGGCCACAACTTGTGAGCGTAAGCGATAGCAGGCACGCGGCAAATATGGTGCGGACGGCGGGAATTGAACCCGCATTTCCAAAAGGAAGGCAGATTTTAAGTCTGCTGCGTCTACCGATTTCGCCACGTCCGCAGGCCATATCCCCTCTGGGAGCCGCAAACCGTATACGTCAAGCTAAACGTTCAAGCGCTCACGAATTTCTTTGCCTGGTTTGAAATAGGGAACCCGTTTTGCGTCGATCTCAACACTTTCACCCGTGCGGGGATTACGCCCCGTGCGCGATGCACGTTCGCGCGTTGAAAAGGCACCAAAGCCGCGAAGTTCAACGCGGCCACCCTTGGTCAGATGGTCAGAAATCGTGCCGAACACAATATTCACAATCGTCTCAATGTCACGCTGGTTAAGCCCAGGATGCAATAAAGATAATGATTGAACCAATTCAGAACGGATCACGGATCACCCCCAACAGCGCTGCATTCAACAAGATTGCCACTCCCCGCGAGCAACAGCCACATCCAGATGATAGCCATACACGGCAATATCAAACAGATGATCACAACACTTGAAAGGCTAATTCCCGCGAAACTATAAAAAAAGCAAGCAAAATGCTCAAAGCAAAGGGGCCGAACGTGAGTTCGACCCCTCAGGAATGAAAGAAACAAATAAGTTCAGGTGGTTAAACGCTGCGCTAACTTACTTCTTACTATCGCGTGCCTTGAGCGCTTCGCCAAGGATATCGCCAAGCGATGCGCCTGAATCAGACGAACCATATTGCGCAACAGCTTGCTTTTCTTCGGCAAGCTGCATCGCTTTGACTGAGAAGTTTGGCTTCTTCGAGCGATCAAACCCGATGATCATCGCATCAAACTTCTGGCCAACTTGGAAACGCTCTGGGCGTTGTTCATCGCGGTCACGGCCAAGGTCAGTGCGCTTGATGAAGCCCGTTGCGCCGTCGTCACCCGCTTGCACTTCAAGCCCGCCGTCGCGCACTTCAAGAACCGTCACAGTGACGATTGAATTCTTGGCAAGGCCGGGAGTTGATGATGCCGTGCCACTAGCGGCCACTGCGGGTGCGCCCTTTTCAAGCTGCTTGATACCAAGCGAGATACGCTCTTTTTCAACATCAATGTCGAGAACGATCGCGGTGATCGTTTCGCCCTTGCGGTGGAGGTTGAGCGCGTCTTCGCCCGAAATGCCCCACGCGATATCTGACATGTGAACCATGCCGTCGACATCGCCTTCAAGCCCGATGAACAGGCCAAATTCAGTGGCGTTTTTGACTTCGCCGTCAATCTGGCTGCCGACGGGATGTTCGGCGGCAAAGGCTTCCCAAGGATTATTGACAGCTTGTTTGAGGCCAAGCGAAATGCGGCGCTTTTCAGTATCGACTTCGAGAACGATGACATCAACTTCTTGGCTCGTCGAAACGATTTTGCCGGGATGAACATTCTTCTTCGTCCAGCTCATTTCTGAGACGTGGACAAGGCCTTCGATGCCGGCTTCGAGTTCAACGAAAGCACCATATTCGGTGATGTTGGTCACGCGGCCCGAAAGCTTGGTGCCAACAGGATAACGCTCAACCGCGATTTCCCACGGATCAATCTCAAGCTGCTTCATACCAAGCGAGATACGCTGCGTATCTTTGTTGATCCGGATGATTTGCACCCGCACCGAATCGCCGATGTTGATGAGTTCGGATGGGTGCTGAACGCGCTTGTAACTGATGTCGGTAACGTGGAGCAGGCCGTCAATCCCGCCGAGATCAACGAACGCACCGTAATCAGTGATATTCTTGACGATGCCTTCAATGATCTGGCCTTCAGCAAGCGTTGAGATCAGGCCTGTGCGCGCTTCGGCACGCGATTCTTCCAAAATGGCGCGGCGTGAGACAACGATATTGCCCCGCTTGCGGTCCATCTTGAGGATTTGGAAGGGTTGAACGATATCCATCAGCGGGGTGACATCGCGCACAGGGCGGATGTCGACTTGGCTGCCCGGAAGGAAGGCGACAGCGCCATTGAGATCGACGGTAAAGCCGCCCTTAACGCGACCAAAGATCACGCCGTCAACGCGGGTGGATTTTTCAAATTCAGCTTCAAGCGTATCCCAAGCGGCTTCGCGGCGCGCGCGGTCACGGCTGAGCATCGCTTCGCCGTTGACGTTCTCAACACGGTCTACATAAACTTCGACTTCATCGCCAACCGCGAGTTCAGCCTTTTGGCCGGGCATCGCGAATTCGCAAAGCGGCACGCGGCCTTCGGATTTGAGGCCGACGTCGATAACTGCCATATCATTTTCGATGGCAGTGATCGTGCCTTTGACGACGCGGCCTTCAAAGCCTTGATCTTCGCCGCCGAGTGATTCGTTGAGCATCGCTGCGAAATCATCGCGCGTTGGGTTTGCCGTTGAGGCCATGGGTTAGAGTTCCTAATTAACGTTTTTCCGGCCGTTCGGTTGGTTCCGAAGGTCTTGTGGCCGAACCGCCGCACAGACACCATATCTGGACGGCATCGCACGAACAGTCGCAAACGTGGGGGCGGCAAACAGTGATTGGAGAGCAAATGATGCTCAGCGCTGCAATTGGCCTTCCACGAGCGCAATAGCCCGCTTGACGGCGGCGGCTATACTCAGGTCGCTCGTATCAAGCAAGTCTGCGTCATCAGCACGAACCAGTGGCGCGGTAGAGCGGGCTGAATCGCGGTCGTCACGCGCGGTGATATCAGCAAGGATTGTATCGTAGCTTTTGCTCGGATCATCACTCGCCCTTCGCGCTGCGCGAATTTCAGCGCTCGCGGTAACAAACAATTTGGCATTGGCATCAGGGGCAATCACAGTGCCAATATCGCGTCCATCAAGTACCGCGCCGCCGGGCTGATTGGCAAATTCACGTTGACGCACCAAAAGTGCTGCACGCACCGCAGGGTGGATCGACACGCGTGAGGCAATCCCTCCAGCGGCTTCGTTGCGCAATTCGGGATCGCTCAGTAACTCACCTGCAAATCCGCAAGCCGCATGCGCATCATCTTCGCTATCAGGATCACCGCCCGCCCGCCCGCATGCCACACCCACCGCGCGGTAAAGCAGCCCCGTATCAAGATAAGCGAGGCCGTAATGCGCCGCCAACGCTCGCGCGATAGTGCCTTTGCCAGACGCTGCAGGGCCATCGACTGCGATGATCATTGTTTAGGCCGACGCACGGGAATTTTCAGAGCAGTTTGACCATTGCGGCAACGATTGCGGTTTGCCCGATCATCAATGGCACCAGCCAACGAATCAAATTGGTATGCAAATCACGTATTTCGAGCCGAAGCCTCGTTTCAGTATCGACGAGGTCAATTTTGGTGACAAGCGTATCGCGGATCGCCTCAGCAAGCGCTTCTGCCTGCACCTCAGCTTGTTCCTCGGTAAAGCCCGCAGCCTTCAAACGCTTCATATAGCGCAATGTGTCAATCGCTAACGTCGTCATGATGAAGAATATAGTGATATCATGGCTTCGTTACCACTTCTTTCTCCTGACGGATTATTTAGCCGCTTTGGCGCGCCGCGCTTTGCGCAGCTCGACTTCTTCGGGCGGCGGGATAACTTGGCGTAGCTCGGCGATCACATCGTCTGCGGGGATGTATTTCGAGGCCGGAATGCCTTCGTCACCCGCATTGCCAAAGCGCACAAATCCGGTCGACGGGCGCTGCGTATCAAGGAAATAGGAGAAACCCGTTTTCCCGCGCGCTTTTGCTTGAAGCGCTGCGTGGAGCAGCAAGGCATCGGGTTGCGTAAGCCCGTCGCCATCATAAATATTGAGGTAAAATGCATTGAGCACAGTGTTCGGCGTTTTGCTGATCAACGCATTGCCCGCGGTTTTCCACACTCTTTTTGATAGCCGCTCATAGGCCTCGACCGATGCATAAGGCAGGATCATTGAGAACAGGCTGCGGTTATTCTTATCCAACTGGAGCAAGGTGGCGAGGCGTTGATCGCGGCGCTCAGCAAACATCGCATCAGGCGTTTTTTCAAGCGCACCGAACAATTCCTCGGGAGCCGCGCCGACCCTCAATCGGCGATTCACTTCCTGAACTTGCCCAAAAGCGGGAGCCAGCCATTTTGACCGTGCGGCAAAATTACGCCGTGCATCCTTCACTTTGCCGTCGCGCGTGAGTGCAATGATGTCATAAAAATCAAGCAGTTCAACGATTGAAGAGGCGTTTTCCTCAGCTTTTCCATCCGCACTCCGCGTCTCAAGGTTCGTCCGCCCGCGTTTGGCAAGTTCAGTGGCTCGTGGCCAATTTCCCGCCAGAGCGTGCGCAATCGAACCCGCTACGTCTGGAAAGGATGATTGAACATCTTGTTTGATCGCTTTGTTCCAATCAATCGCATCATCAATCGCTGCTGCTGATTCAGTGAAGCGCCCCACTTCGGAAAGGCGGAACGCGCGGAGCCATTGATAATTGGATGATAAGCGCGCGAGCACCGTCAGCCGCGTTAACTCGCCTTCGGATAGCTTTGGCAAATGTTCGGCAAAATCGCGCGACGCCACGATGGGGTAATAGCTGTATGAGAGGCCCTTCATCGATTGGAATGCGGTCGCTTGCGCAAGCTCTGGCTTCCCCATGCGAAGAAGCGTTTCGGCTTCGATCAAATTGAACGACACCCCCATTGATCGCTGGAAATAGGGATCACTGGCGAGGTTAAATTTCGCGGCTTCCTCGCGCGCTTTTGCAACGTCAGCAAGCGAGCCTGCATAATCCTTAGCCTCAATGCGGTGAAGCGCGCGCGCAAGGATCAGGGGAAGCCGCCGCACCACAGTGCCCTCGGCCTTTTCACCTTCGATCAAGCCACTGCACGCTTTCACGCCGTCTTCGCCAAATTTACGCTTGCTTGCGTCAGGTGTTTCAGCCGCTGGCGCGAACAGCGCGAGCAACGTGACCGCACCAACGAAGCGCGCCAGCCCTTCGCCAGCCGACATATTATTGGGATTGCCATCGCATTGCAGATAGAGCGAACCCGCAAGCTTTGGGTCAATCGGCGTTGCGGTTGTCACCGGAACAGGCGGCGCGGGCGGCGGCACGGAAACGGGGGTTTGCGCTGTGGCAATATCTGCCAGTGCCAATCCGATCATCGCCGCCACGGCCACTTCCGATACAGCGCGGCTGACTTTCGCTTTCAAGACCATATACCCCCCATCATTATCTGAATTCCCCCGATTTAGAGCGGTATGAAACTTCTCTCCATCGTCTTTGCGAGGAGCGAAGCGACGCAGCAATCCACTCGCGGCAACACCCTATGGATTGCCGCGCTTCGCTCGCAAAGACGAAATGGTTCGATCTAAGCATCATCGTTTCCAATAATTGAGAGCGATCAAGAATCAACTGTCCATCAGCTTTTTTCGCGCCAGCCTGTGTACAGGCCGAAAAGGGCTATCCCCATCCACGCGATTTCAAGCAAAAGCGCGGGCAAATTGTAATTGATCGAAAGCGACACCGCGAGAAACGCGGCACCTATGAGGTTTAATATGTTGAACAATGCGTCAGTCGGTCGCTTGAGCACATTGACGTAAGCAAAAGCCATCAGAATGATCAGCGACCCCAGAAATCCCGCGATATCGCCGTAAACGCTCATGCCCCCAATCCTTTCAACAACGCTTCAAATCCCGGAAAGCTCGTCGCGACGGGGGCCATATCATCAATCGTCACCGCCTTAGTTGATACCAGCCCTGCCACGGCAAAGCTCATCGCGATGCGGTGATCAAGGTGCGCTTCGACAGTCGCGCCGCCGGGCAAGGGATCGCCGCCCCGGCCATTGATGATCAAGCCGTCCTCAATCTCTTCGACGTCAACGCCAATCGCGCGCAAGCCAGCGGCCATTACCGCGATCCGGTCGGACTCCTTGACTCGCAATTCCTCCAAGCCCCGAAACACGCTGCGTCCCTTGGCCATCGCGGCGGCCACAAAGAGGATGGGGAATTCATCAACCATGCTTGGCACAATCGACGGGTCGGTCTCAATCCCGCTCAGCGCCGAAGCCGTGACGATCAAATCAGCAACGGGTTCACCGCCGACGATGCGCCGCTGTCCGTAACTGATATCCGCACCCATTGCGGTGAGCACTTTGAATATTCCGCTGCGGGTGTCATTCATCCCCACATTGCCAATGACAATTGAGGAGCCCGGCACGATCAACGCCGCAATGGCGAGAAACGCCGCTGACGAGGGATCTCCGGGGACGGTGATCATCTGCGGGGTAAGCTCGCCCTCACCGCGGATCGAAATCGTCCGCACGCCCCCGTTGTCGGTCTCAACGCTGAGATCAGCGCCAAACCCTTTAAGCATCCGCTCACTATGATCGCGCGTTGGCACGGGTTCGATCACGCGCGTGATCCCCGGCGTGTTGAGGCCAGCAAACAAAATCGCGCTTTTTACCTGAGCCGAGGCAACGGGAAGCCGATATTCAATCGGCACTGCAGGGCACATCCCGCGCACCATCAGCGGCAATCGTCCGCCCGGCGACGCGGTGATATCAGCCCCCATCAGCCCAAGCGGTTCGCTCACCCGCCCCATCGGTCGTTTGCTCAGTGATGCGTCACCAATGAACGTCGCGGTAATCGGATGGCTCGCCACCAATCCCATCAGCAGCCGTGTTGACGTGCCCGAATTGCCCATATCAAGCGCGGTGGCGGGTTGGAGCAATCCACCGACGCCAACGCCCCACACATGCCATTTGCCGTCCTGGTCAACCTCAATCTGTGCGCCCATCGCGCGCATTGCGGCCGCCGTTGCCAACACATCCTCGCCCGTCAGCAAGCCGTCAATCACGCTTTCACCCACCGCCAGCGCGCTCAGCATCAGCGCGCGGTGCGATATGCTTTTATCGCCGGGAACGGTGACTGTGCCGCGTAAGGGGCCAGATTGGGTGAATGAGGCGGGCGTTGTCATGCCCGCGGCTTTTGACAGCGCGCTTCGCCTATGGCAAGGCGCGCTGCGATTGCCGGAACGTGTTTCCGGCGTTATTGATTCTTGGAAAGGTAAAAGGCTCATGGCGAAGCCTGAATGGGGCACAAAACGGTCGTGCCCGAAATGTGGAGTGCGGTTTTACGATTTGGGTAAGGAAGATCCGGTTGCGTGTATATCGTGCGGCAACCTGTGGAATCCTGAACCGATTCTGAAATCGAAACAAGCCGCCCCTTACGAAGACATCAAAAAGGCGGATGCCAAACCCGATTCTGATTTGGGTGATGATCTCGAAGAGTTGGAAGTTGACGAGGATGCCGAAATCTCACCTGATGATGAGGTTGATATCGGCACTGACGATGATTTAGGCGTTGATACGGGCGAAACCCAAATCGATACCTGATTGACTTGATTTAGGCGCGGCGCGGGATTATGCGCGTCGCTCCTCATTTTGTGGGGCCTTAGCTCAGTTGGTAGAGCGCTTCGCTGGCAGTGAAGAGGTCAGCGGTTCGAACCCGCTAGGCTCCACCAGTTTGTTTTCCGCCGTGCCGGGGGCACAGTGGACAACAAACTCCCATAGGGGAAAATCAACACACGCTAAACGGCCAGCGCTTGATCCAAATCAGCCCAGATATCCTCAACATCTTCAAGGCCAATTGACAGCCGAAGCAGTCGCTCTGAGATGCCATGCTTGGCCCTTTCCTCTGGCGTATACGTTGAGTGCGTCATGCTCGCAGGATGCTGGATCAGCGTTTCAGCGTCGCCCAAGCTGACCGCGCGTTGAACCAAGCCCAGCCGATCAAGCAATGCGGTTGGCGTGAGAACATCCTTCACGGTAAACGCAATCATCCCGCCAAAGCCGTTCGAAAACTGACGGCGCGCGAGATCATGTTGGGGGAATTGGGCGAGGCCAGGATAGCTAACGTCGCCGATAGCGGGGTGCGCCGCAAGCCGCTCAGCAATAATCGCAGCGCTACTACAATGGCGCGCGATGCGCAGTGATAATGTCTTGAGACCGCGCAGCACCAAAAATGCGTCAAAGCCGCTGAGAACGGCGCCAGTTGAGTCTTTTAGCCCCTCCATCCTTATCCGGCTGATCAGATCGCGTGAACCAACAACGATCCCTGCCAAGAGATCACCGTGACCACCCAAATATTTTGACGCCGAATGCACCACGATATTCGCGCCGAGCAAAATCGGGCGCTGCAGCACGGGGGTTGCGTAAGTATTATCGACAATTGTGATCGCCCCAGCAGCCCGCGCGATCTTCGATATGGCGGCGATATCGACGAGCCGCATGTTCGGGTTGGCAGGCGTCTCAAAATAGACCAGCCGCGTTTTTGGCCCGATTGCGGCGGCAACGGCATCGCTATCAGTCATATCAACCGAACGGACGGTGATACCAAATTTGGTAAGCTGATGCTGCATGAACGCAAATGTGCAGCCGTAAAGCGTAAGGTCAGTGACAATTTCATCGCCAGCAGTAAGCAAAGTCCAGAACGTTGCCGCAATTGCGCCCATGCCCGACGATGTTGCGACCGCGTCCTCAGCGCCCTCCAAATTAGCCATGCGCGCCTCAAGCAGCGCAACCGTCGGGCTGCCAAGCCGAGCATAGACATTGCCGCTTGTTCGCCCTGCAAAGCGGTCTGCCCCCTCTTGCGCCGTCGGAAATACATAAGTTGATGATATATGGATTGGCATTGATAGCGCATCGGCATGGTCGGCGGGATCATAACCATGATGGATCGCGCGCGTGGCAAAACCGACATTTGAGGAACGTTCGGCATGGGTCATGGCTAGTCCTTTGATGCTGCGGTGAAAACGCGCGACAGCAATACCACGATACGCCTTGAAACATCCTTGCGAACATGACGTAAAAATATTGGCAAATTGGTGGATTCCGCTAATGCAAGGCAATGGATAGCTTTGATCTAGCGATTTTACGAAATCTTCAGCAAGATGGCCGCATGTCAAACAGCGCGCTGGCTGACCGTGTTGGCTTGTCTGAATCGCCGTGCCTCAGGCGATTGCGCAAGCTTGAAAGCGATGGCAGCATCGCTGGCTACCGAACTGAGCTATCACGCTCTGCTTTGGGATTTGATGTGACAATGTTCGTTGGTGTGAGCGTCAACCGTCATCAAGAAGCCGAAACAACATCGTTTGAACATTGGGTGATCGATCAACCTGAAATTCTCAGTTGTCACCTTGTGTCTGGCGAATCGGATTATCTGCTTGAAATTGTTGTGCGCTCAATCGTTGAATTTGAAGCGTTCTTGCGTGATCGGTTGTGGCGGTTCCCCGTTGTGCGTGACATTCGCTCGCGCGTAAGCTTGAAACTGGTCAAACAAAACGCCCCGTTGCCGCTATAAAAACAGCTCTGCAATTTCCTCCACCCGCGCGGCATCTGGAAAGCCTTCGCTGATCCATTGTTCCTCAATGGCTTTTAACGTGCGCGCAACATCTGGCCCGGCTGGCACGCCGCGCTTGATCAGTGCGCCGCCACTGATGGGAAGGATGGAGATGTGCCAGCCGGTGAGTTGGCTGAGCGCCTCGGTCTCCCCGAGTAGGATTAGCCGATCGCGGGCAGCCTCAATCCCATGACGGTAGGCCAGCGCGCGGGGATAAGCGGCGTCACTCGCGCTGCGCCCCGCTGCCAAAACGAGGCGCTTGTTGATCGCTTTTGATAGTTTCAACCGTTTGGCAATCGTATCGGCAATATTGACGTCAGCAGGCAGCAGGCTTGCCAACCTTCGCACCGCGTCTGGTTCACTCAGCTTGGCAAGTGCGTTAGCAGACAACAATTCAGGAAGGACTGGCTTCCAAATCCCGTTCGCGATCATCAGCGCCACCGTTTGTGAAGGTTCGGGCAGCGCGAGCAGCTTAAGCAGTTCATCGGCGATCCGTTCGCGAGACAGCGCCATCAAATCATTCGCGCGCGCGGTGCACGCTGATAGGCTCGGCGCGTCTGGATCACCGCGCCCGTAGCGCGCTTGAAAACGAAAGAAGCGCAATATCCGTAAATGATCTTCGGCGATCCGGTCAAGCGGCGCACCGATGAAGGCAACACGCCCTGCCGTCAAATCTTGTATGCCGCCGAAATAATCAAACACTTCGCCACTCGTCAGATCAGCATAAAGCGCGTTGATCGTGAAATCACGCCGCGCGGCATCCTCTCGCCAATCGTCGGTGAACGCGACCGTCGCATGGCGGCCATCGGTGGCAACATCACGGCGCAGCGTTGTAATTTCAACATGGCCGCTGGGCAGCACCGCCGTTACCGTGCCGTGCGCTATGCCCGTTGGGATCGTTTTGATGCTAACTTTATCAAGCCGCGCGATTACATCGTTTGGGGAAAGCCGCGTGGCGAGATCGATATCGGATACGGGCCTGCCACTCAAAGTATCGCGCACAACCCCGCCGACCGCGCGCACATTATCATGTCCGAGCGTCTCGGTAATCAGCGCAAGTCCCGGCAATGTGCGCCATGCGGCGTCAGGCAAAGTCACCATGACAATTGCCGCCCGAGATTGATGATCATCGCCGCCGTCGCGCCCCAAATCCGAAAACCATCCCAATGCATTTCATGAAAAGTGCGCGCTGCCCCTTGCCAGTGCATCGTTTGGAGGTGGTGATTAGTGCGGTCAAGCACGAACGACAGCGGCACTTCGAAAATCGCCTCAACCTCATCGTCATTGGGGCGGAGCGGCAAATCTGGCGCGATAATGCCGATCACGGGTGTGATGTGATAGCCAGTTCCCGTGCGGTAGGGGGCGAGTGCACCAATCACCCTGACCGATGATCGCGACAACGCAATTTCCTCTTCGGCTTCGCGCAGCGCCGCAGCAATATGATCTTCGTCGCTAGCATCAACACGCCCACCGGGAAACGCAACTTGACCAGGGTGGCGACGCATTGTTTCGGGTCGCTTCGTGAGGATGATGCCCGGCTCTGCGCGGTCAGTAATCGCAATCAAGACCGCAGCGGGCACTCCGCTATCCTGCGGGAGACTCTCAAGGCCATCGCCAATCAGCAACGCCTCACGCGTCGATTGACCCATTGCCGCCCGCAATCGCGCCTCAAGCATGGTCTGCGGACATCGCAAAGAAAGCGCCGTCGCTCCAAACGCCCGGCGGTTCAGCACCTTCATCAAGCGCAATTGCGGTCAATTCATAATAAACAGGCCTCACAATCAGCGCTTCCATGCCGCCGCGCACCATCACATAGGGGCGCGGGCCATCACTCGTATCAGCAAAGCGGACGGGATGTGCAGGGCCAGCGACAACGAGTTCATCAGTGTTGAGTCGGAACGCAAGGCGGCGATTTTCGCGCGCGCCTTCAATCTTGACCTCAACCGCAATAAACGGCGCATCCTCAACGATGATATCAAGTTTTTCAGCAGGCGTAACGAGCACATAGCTGCCATCTGCCTCACGCCGCAATATTGTGGAAAAGAGCTGTACCATCGCTTTGCGGCCAATCGGCGATCCTTGGTGAAACCAAGTGCCGTCTGCCGCAATCCGCATCTCACTATCGCCGCAGTGCGATGGGTTCCAGCTTTCGACCGGCGGCAGTCTTTTCTCCGCCACAGCACGCGCGATTTCTGCGAGCGAGAGCGTCGCGAGGTCAGCAAGGGGTTCAGGCATTGGCATAGCCTTGTCTTATGCCATTGCGACGTTAGCGCAAGCCTTAGACCCCTATTCGATCACGGCGTGCAAATGTGGTCGAATAGGGGTCTAGGGATTAGGCACAATCCGCCCGTGCACCGCAACGCCGCCCGCGCGCGTGATCCGTGCGAGCAAACGGTGACGCTCAACGGGGCCGGGAAGCGACCATCCAGCGGTAGCATCAGCGGTAAAATCAAAGAAGCGCTCGTAATATTCCGGATCACCAATCATCATCAGGGCCTGATGGCCGTATTGATCAGCGGCGGTGATTAAACGCTCCATCAAAAACTTACCCACGCCGCTGCGCTGAAGATCGGGCCTGACCGCAACCGGCCCAACCAACGTCATCGCATCCGATGCGCCGTCAGCATTCTCGATCCGAACGGGCCAGCTTTGCAGCGTTCCCACTAATTGGCCCGCGTCATCAAGCGCTGCGAAGCTTAACAGTTCAATTGCGCGCGTGCCTGCGCGAAGCTGATATGCCGTGCGCGATTTTCGGTCTTCACCAAAAGCGAGATCAAGCAAAGTTTCGATGTCTGTATCATCAATCTGGTTAAGCGGGACAATTTGGTGCAAAATTATGTGTGGCTTTCCGTAAGCGAGTGGGCCGCGTGCATTAGCGGTATCGCTGCAAAACAAAAGGCATTATGCGCCGCGTCATGAATGATATGCTAACGCTTGAGGTGCGTGACCTCGAAGTCTTGGTGCTGACCGGCATCTATTCCGAAGAAACTCATCTGCCTCAGCCGCTGCGCATCTCAACGATCGTTGAGATGGATTGCCCCGCGCATTTTTCTGCTGATACGCCGCTCACCGCGTCCAAAAATTATATGGATATTAAAAATGCGATGTCGATCGCGCTGCCGGTGGGGGTTCATTTCGTCCTAATCGAGGCGGTTGCTGATCATATTGCGGACGCCTTGTTCACCCAAGATGCGCGCGTAAAGCGTGTCGAAGTCAACATAGTCAAGCTGGCGATTGCTGAAGCAGGCGAATCAATTGGCATCACATTGGTGCGTCACCGGCGATGAAACTCGCGCTTGTCACTGGCGGATTTCGGCGCGTAGGGGCAGCGATTGCGGCGCGGCTCGCAAATGACGGCTGGACGCTGGCACTCCACTGTCGGACGGCAAGTGAACCCGATGCTGATTTAGCACTGGCGCTTCATGCCAATGCGACGGTGTGGCACAGATTTGCCGCCGATTTGGCCAATGGTGATGAAGTTCTCAATCTACTGCCGCGTATTCACGCGCATTTTGGTGCTTATCCCGATCTGATCGTCAATAATGCCTCGATGTTTATCTGGGATAATCCCGCAAGCGTGACGCCGCAAGCAATGGCCGCACACCACGCTATAAACGTGATAGCGCCCGTGCTGCTCGCCACCTCGCTTGCAACGCACAGTGGCGACGACGCGCGCGCATCTGTGGTCAACATCCTAGATCAACGGATAAGGCAGCCTAATGGCGATCAATTGAGTTATACTTTGTCAAAGCAAGCGCTGGCGGCGGCAACCGATACGCTTGCACGGTCGCTTGCGCCAATTGTGCGGGTGAACGCGGTTGCGCCCGGGCTAACGCTAGCCACTGATGATTACCGCCCCGCGCAATTGGCTGCGCTTGCGAGGGAAATGCCACTAAACATCTTGCCAGAACCCGAGGATATTGCGGATGCGGTTGCATGGCTCAGCTCAGCGCGCGCGACAACGGGCCAGACAATCTTCGTTGATGGCGGCGCGAACTTGAGAAGCTTTGCCCGCGATTTTGTGTTTATGGACGCCTAGCGCCTGATGATTTTAAGTTGATCTACTTCGTCTTTGCGAGCGAAGCGCGGCAATCCATACTATGGTTCCGCGAGTGGATTGCCGCGTCGCTGCGCTCCTCGCAAAGACGATTCAGCGACATGTCATCTTCCTCTAGCACGCGCCCGTGGGCAGGTGCCAAGCCCGCTTACCACTGTGCGGTAATCCACTGCGACAATCTGCGCATCTTCAGCTGAGAGGCCTTCAACTGATCCGCGCGGGAGCATTCGGGGCAAGAAACAAGCCAGCCGATACCACAACAGCGTATCACGCGTTGGATTTGCGGCTTGCGAATCGACCAGCTCACCCGATGATATCGACCAAGACGGAACGATGCCGGGGCTTCGAATCACGCTGAAGGAGATCGGGCGACCATCGGCTGTCGCAAGGAAAATCTGGGTTTCACCTTCACCCTCTAGCGTTCCCGCGACATGAAATGCGTTGCCAACGCCGGTAACACGCGGGGGAGCGTCAGTGCGGCTATCTTCAGCGAGAATCGCGCGGACACGCGCTACGTCTGCGGGGGTAGCAGTGATTTGGGCATCGGGCGCGATTAGCTGAAGCTCAGTTGGGCGATTCGCAACGACGCCCGCAAACGCCAACACATCGCTATTAACGAGTTTAGGAAGCTTGCCAGCCGAATCGCGCGGCGCATCGAACAGATATTTTACGCGCGGGGGGAGTGCTCCATTGCTGCGAATCAACGCGGTAACATCGGCTTCGATAAGATATCTTTGATGCGTTAACAAAACACCCGCTGCGGCTACGCCGGTTATTTTTATGGCTTTTCGGATTCGCAATTGAGCCGTGATCGGCGCTGTTGTCGCAAGGTCTGCGAGATCAGCATAGAGCGTTGCAGGCACAGGAGCAGGCGCACTTTTCTGGGCGCTTGCGGTGTTTGGCACGCTTGTTATCACTATGCTGCATATGAGCAAGATTCGGTTCATGAATAGCGTCCTCGTGATTGCGCAGACTATGCAGAATTACGCCGCTCGCCATAGCCATATCAGCGCGCGTTGGAAAATGGTTTGCGTCAAATGGGAGAGCGCGATAGACGCAAAGCGAACCCAATCAGACAAATGCGATGGGGTCCTTAGTTGGTTGCAGATTTTGTGATTGAGCGATTGCCATTCACCTTAGCCTGTGTCAGCTTCGTGAAGCTAGTTAGAGGGAGACTTGTGTTTTAATGGCCTATGCTGATCAAGAAGTAAGCACCGGTCGGATGGTCGCCATCGGTTTTGTTGCGTTGCTCCATGTGGGTGTTGGTTATGCCCTCGTAACCGGACTTGCATATGACGCTGCAAAAGAGGTGTTTGAAGACCTGAAGACGTTCGACGTGCAGGAAGACAAGCCTGAAGAGCCGGAGAAACCACCTCCGCCGCCTGAAAAGCTTGATATTCCCCCACCGCCAAAGGTAACTGCGCCGCCACCTGTAAACGTGAGCAATGTTGTTTCAACCAACACGATTGCCCCGATCACGCAAACCGCGGCTCCAGCACCACCCCCTCCGCCCCCGCCGGTAGCAGCGCCACCGCCGCCACCGCCGCCGCGTTTGGCTGAAAAGGCCAAGCCTAAGGGGGCGCCAGGAAATTGGGCAACCACCGATGATTATCCGCCGTCAGCGCTTCGTAACGAAGAAGCAGGGACGACTGGATTTAAGGTTGATATCGGCCCCGACGGTAAAGTGTCTAGCTGTACTGTCACTAAATCGAGCGGCTCAGGCACGCTTGACGATGCGACCTGCAAGCTTGTGTCGAGGCGTGCCCGATTTACACCCGCGAAGAACGCAGATGGAAGCCCGACAACTGACAGTTACAGCAATCGAATAGTGTGGAAGATCCCAGAATAACAGGGATTTGAGATCAACCGCGAAGTAATCAATATATAGTTTTGAAGAGGAAGTTTTAGTTATGTCAAATCTCATGATCCTTGCAACGGCGCAAACCGATGCTGTCGCGAAGAAGTTCGGCCTTGTTCAGGCGCTGCAAGAAGGTGGCCCAATTTCTTATACCATCTTTATCATCCTCGTGATCATGTCGGCTGCGTCGTGGTACATCATGTTCACCAAATTGTTTGAACAAAGCAAAGTGCTCAAGGACGCTAAAGAAGGCACCGCAAAATTCTGGTCAGCAGGCAGCGTCCGTGATGGCGCAGCGAAGCTCGACAAGAACTCGGCTTTCCGTCAGCTTGTTGATGATGGCCTCAAGGCTGAAGATCAGCACGGCAAATTGACTGACCCCGTTGATTTGCACGAATGGATTTATGGCGCACTTGGCCGTAGCCAAAATTCAGTCAATTCAAAGCTTGGTGGCGGGCTTCCGTTCCTCGCAACGGTTGGATCAACATCGCCGTTCGTTGGCTTGCTTGGCACCGTTATCGGCATTTACAATGCGCTGATCAAAATTGGTGCCACGGGTAATGCTGATATTGCGTCGGTTGCTGGCCCCGTTGGTGAAGCGTTGATCATGACTGCCATTGGTCTCGTCGTCGCGGTTCCTGCGGTTATGGGCTATAACTGGCTGCAACGTCGCAATAAAGTGATTGCTGAACAGCTTGGCAATTTCTCAAACGATCTGCACAATTATATGACGTCAGCAGGTGCATTAAAGCCAGCCGTTCGCGGCACAGCAGCCAAAGCGCCTGCTAAGGCTCCTGCCAAGGCATAATGTGGCGGCGTGGGGTCGGCAGTTTAACTGCCCTCCCCGCTCCCCGCAATCACTGTTTGTACGATTATAGATAGGAATGTTTCGATGGCCATGAGTGCTGCCGGCGCGAGCTCCGAAGAAGAAAAACCGATGTCGGACATCAACACAACGCCACTTGTTGACGTGATGCTGGTGCTTTTGATCATCTTTCTGATCACCATTCCGGTGGCGATCAAAAAAATTCCGATGGCGCTGCCAACGTTGCGCTATCAACCAACGGTGACGAAGGCTGAAAATGTTGTGCTTTCGGTTCGCGGCGAAACTGATGGTTCGTGCGGCGTTTATTGGGGGCAGTCACGGTTGAATTCAACTGAGCTGCTCAATCAAGCGGCGTTGAAATTCAAGAACGAAGCTGATCGGTTGGGTAAAGGCATTACTGACCCCGACAAATTCCCTGAAGTGCATATTCGTGGTGACAAAAATACGCCTTACCGGTGCATTGGTGGCACGATTTCGATCATGCAATCGGCAGGCTTTATTCGCGTTGGCTTCATTTCGGAGCCCAAGATTGCGGGTTGATCGATTGATCACGCCGCAACCTCGTTTATTTTGGAGTATTAAATCATGGCAATGAGTTCAGGCGGCGCCGAAGGCGATCCGATGATGGACATCAACACAACGCCGCTGATCGATGTGATGTTGGTGTTGTTGATCATGTTCATCATTACACTTCCCCCCGCTACGCATGCGGTGAAAATCGATTTGCCGCAGGATTGCGCCCCAAAGTGCCCAGACCTACCAGATATTAAGCCGGTGAAAAATTCGCTCTACATTGCACCAAATGATGCGATTCTTTGGAACGGTGCGCCGGTGGCTTTGTCTCAAATTCAAGGGCTGCTTGAAGCCACTCAGACAATGGATCCCATTCCTGAGCTCCATCTCCAGCCAGACCCAGCCGCGCGCTATGACATCGTCAACAATGTGTTGGCGGCAACCAAGCGGGCTAAGGTTTCAAAAATGGGCTTCATCGGAAACGAAGCTTACCGCGGCGCTTTCTAAGCATTTCGCGAAGAAAATCGAGGGGGGTGGCGCGACTGTGCTGCTCCCCGTTTTTTGGTTTCGCCATATTACATTCCACTGAGTCGTCTTTGCGAGGAGTCCTTCGACTGGCTGGCAAGCCAGCCGCTCTGGACAGGCTGGGGCATATGCCCCAGCGACGCGGCAATCCACTCGCGGCACCATTGGATGGATTGCCGCGCTTCGCTCGCAAAGACGAATGGTGCAGATTTTTTGCACGATGCTCTAGGCGCTAATCAGCAAACGGATCGCGCACTAAGATTGTATCATCACGCTGCGGCGATGTTGATACCAGCGCAACGGGACACTCGATCAATTCTTCTACGCGCCGGATATATTTGATCGCTTGTGCAGGCAGATCAGCCCAGCTGCGCGCGCCGGCGGTGGTTTGGTGCCAGCCTTCAATCTCTTCATAAATCGGCTGAACCCCGGCCTGATCGGCTGCGTGTGGCGGCAAATAATCATAAGTCCGGTCACCAATTCGGTAACCCGTGCAGATTTTTAGCGTGTCAAAACCGTCAAGCACGTCAAGCTTAGTGAGCGCGATACCCGTAATCCCGCTCACCGCAGCGGACTGACGCACCAGCACAGCATCAAACCAACCACAACGCCGTTTCCGCCCCGTAACGGTGCCAAATTCGTGGCCCCGCTCACCCAATCGCTGGCCAGTTTCGTCTTCAAGCTCGGTTGGGAAGGGGCCAGAGCCAACACGCGTTGTGTAGGCTTTGACAATACCCAGAACGAAGCCCGATGCAGAAGGCCCCAGCCCTGATCCGCCTGACGCGGTTCCCGCAATCGTGTTTGATGATGTGACGAAGGGATAAGTGCCGTGATCAACATCAAGCAAAACGCCTTGCGCGCCTTCGAACAAGATGCGCTTGCCAGCTTTACGCGCTTGGTTGAGGATCAGCCACACGGGCTTTGCATAGGGCAATATGAACGCCGCAATCTCGCGCAGCTCTGCAATGATCGCGTCGCGGTCAAGCGGAGGTTGGCCAAATCCAGCGAGCAAAGCATCGTGGTGCGCGCAAATCCTATCAAGCTGAGCGCCGAGATCGTCAAGATGCGCGAGATCACAAACGCGGATCGCGCGCCGCCCGACTTTATCTTCATAAGCAGGGCCAATCCCACGCCGCGTTGTGCCGATCTTCCCCGCACCGCTTGCATCTTCGCGCAAAGCGTCAAGATTGCGGTGGAAGGGCAGGATCAGCGGGCAGGTTTCGGCAATATGAAGGTTCGCCGGGGTGATCGTCACGCCTTGGCCTGCTAGCTTGGCGACTTCATCACGGAAATGCCAAGGATCAAGCACAACGCCGTTGCCAATGACTGATAAGGTCCCGCGTACGATCCCGGATGGCAGAAGCGAGAGTTTATAGACTTGATCGCCGACAACAAGCGTATGCCCCGCATTATGCCCGCCCTGAAAACGCACGACAACATCAGCGCGGCTCGCCAGCCAATCGACAATCTTGCCTTTGCCTTCATCGCCCCACTGAGCGCCAATCACGGTCACATTTGCCAAATCAAGTCACTTTCGCGCGTGTTGAAACCGCGCCGGCCCTAGTGATTTCGCGCGGCTTCGTCCACCGTTAAGATGCGACTGTCACAATCTCACAACCGAAATCGCAGCTCAAACACCGCGCCGCCGCCACTGCGCGGCAAAGCGTGCACGGTGCCGCCGTGCGCCTCAACGATTGAAGCGACGACGGATAAGCCAAGCCCACTGCCGCCAGCTGCTCGGTTACGCGATGTGTCGCTGCGCCAAAAGGGCTCGAACAGCAAAGCAGGGTCGCCCGCAGGAAGCCCGGGGCCGCGATCACTGACGCGAATGATCGCCGCCCGCTTTTCAATTAAAGTCTCAACGTGAATAGAAAGCCCTGCGGTCGCATGAACGCGCGCGTTTTGAACCAAAGCCAAGGTCGCTTGCCGAATGCGGTTGGGGTCAGCGCGCACGGGGCAGGCGCGCAATTCGCGGCTCACATCTATACCCACAGCGCTTAGATCAGGCTCAACGAGGTCTAATAAAGCCCCAATTTCGGTGGCAAGATCGATAGGCTCGCGCTTCATGCCGAGCCGTCCGGCATTAGCGAGGCTGACAACACTAAGATCATTGACGATCTGAGTGAGCGAATCGACTTGATTGATCAACAGTTCAATATCGCGACCGTCGCGATTGAAGATGCCATCGAGCATCCCTTGCAGTCGGCCGCGTAAAATGGCGAGCGGGGTGCGTAGTTCATGCGCGATAGCCGCCGAACTCTCAACCGATTGACGTTCAAAACGCTCAAGCGAAGCCGCCATCAAGTTGAAATTTTCAATCATTTGATAGGTTTCACCCGCGCCACCACGGCCAGCATCCGCGCGCGCTGCCAGATTACCGCGCGCCACTTGCGAAGCGGCGATTGAAACCGATTCGAGTGGCTTGCTAATCAGCCGCGCCACGAGGATCGCCATTATACTGCTTAAAAATATCGATATGGCAGCAATGGCGGCGAGTAAATAATCGTTGATAACTTTCAGATCATTCTCAACATCTTTAGCACGCGCGAGCAATTCACGCGAAGCCTCTCGATCTGTTGGCAGCTTGAACGCACCAACTTCTGCATTGGCTTTCACCGCAGCAGGAGACAGTCCGCGCACGAATTCGCGGTCATACCAAGCCCCAACCGCATCAGCCATGACCATCGTCACCCCTACGGTCACGATGATGCAGGTTACCATCGCAATCACGAGTTGCGTGCGCAAGCCAAAGCGGAAGCGCTTCATCATGCCGCGAGCCGGTAACCAACGCCGCGAACGCCTGCGAGAAAGCCGAGCGCACCCGCACTTTCCAATTTGGCGCGTAGCTTGCTGATATGGCTATCGACGGTTCGTTCAAGCGCATTGCCATCAGCGGGCAAGCACGCGTCAAGGATTTCGCTACGCGCAAAGGCTTTACGCGGCGCGCGCGCCATGTGCGAAAGGATACGAAATTCAGTGGGCGTAACATCAATAGCGCTCGTTGCCCCCGCACTGTCGACTAAACGGATTTCGTGCGCAACCAAGTCAATCTCGATATCGCTTATGCGGATCACATTGCCGCGCCCATCAAGATCAGTCGCGCGGCGCAGCACCGCTTTGGCGCGCGCAACAAGTTCAAGCGGGTTAAACGGTTTTACCAGATAATCATCAGCACCAATCTTAAGCGCGGTGAGTTTTTCAAGGTCTTCGCCGAGTGCGGTTGACATGATCACAGGCGTATTGCCGCGCCTGCGAATCTCTGCGAGCACTTCGATACCGTCACGCTTAGGCAATTTGACATCAAGCACAACCAGATCGGGCGTGAGCATATGGTGGAGATCAAGCGCCATATCGCCGTCCGCCGCAGTGACCGTCCGAAATCCCTCGCGCTCAAAAAAAGCAACAAAAATTTCGGCGATTTGACGTTCGTCTTCGACAATCAGGATAAGGTCGTTGCTCATTGTGCTACTTCATGTGCGACGGGTTAGCGGGCGAGGCAATTCAAAAATCCTCCTTCGCCACGTAACCTGACTTATGTGGAGAAGATGTGGAGATGGTGACCCTATTGTGTTTGCACACCTCGTCCGCAAAGTCTCCACACGGCCTCCCGATACTCTCGAAGAAACTGCTTTAGCGATCTTCCATCGGCAATTCGTTTCGCCGGTTGATTTTCAAAGGAGTTATTTATGTATCGCACCTTCATTGCATTCTGTTTGGCCGCGAGCGTCATCGCACCCAGCGCTGCGCTCGCGCAGGATGATGCCGCCACCACGGGCCCTTATGCTGTGGTTCGCGCTGGAATTGGCATTGACGCTGATTTAAAGCTGAGAGCGGCTGACCGCGCGGCCCCTTCGGCGTTTCGTGAAAGCGCAGACGGAAAGCGCGGCTGGACGGGCGAAGCAGGCATTGGCTATGATCTTGGTGGTTTTCGGGTTGAGGCCACCGCTGGCTATGCCCGCAACGTTCTCAACCGCAAAACCGTAGCGCAACAAGCATCGTTTGATCCCGGCGGGCGTTTGAGCAAGCTTGATTTCATGCTCAACGGCTATGTTGATTTCATTCCTGATTCAAATGTTTCGCCTTATATCGGCGTTGGCATCGGCGTTGCGCGCGTCACGTCGCGGTTGCAGCGCACCGCAGGGCTTCTCGATGGATCACGACTTAACGACAAGGCTTGGGGCTTTTCCTATCAAGGCAGTGCGGGAATCGCGTTCAAGGTCGGTGAAAAAGCAACCGTCGATATCGGCATCCGGCATCAGCGCGTCACGGGAGTGAAACTCGACGGCCAAGTCGGTGCTGCCGCCACTGCGCGTCAGTTCAACACGAGCTATCGCAGCACATCAGCACTCGTTGGATTGCGCTTCGGCTTTTAAGCTTCACCCCTCTCCCCCAAGGGGTCGCAAGGGCAACCTCGGCATGTGATGTGTCGAGGTTGTTTTGCGTGCTTGCCAATATAAGGGCAAATGCGCCAAGGGTTTGGCGATAATCATTTGAAAGCGCGCACGTGAACCCAGTTTCAACGATCCACGGCAAAGCCTATCCGCTCGGGCTCAAAAATATCGACACCGATATCATCATTCCCGCCGCGTGGCTCAAAACGATCAGCCGGATTGGCCTTGGCAAGGGCGCGTTTGAAACAATCCGAGCAGAGCCGGGAAATCTATTTGACGATCCTGCTTATGCAGGCGCACCAATCCTGATTGCGGGCGATAATTTTGGCTGTGGGTCTAGCCGGGAACATGCCGCATGGGCATTGCTTGATTTGGGAATAGTCGCGGTGATTGCGCCTAGTT
This sequence comes from Sphingomonadales bacterium, assembly GCA_043741135.1. Taxonomy (GTDB): domain Bacteria; phylum Pseudomonadota; class Alphaproteobacteria; order Sphingomonadales; family Sphingomonadaceae; genus Aquisediminimonas. The sequence continues at coordinate 47,963 of JAYUAU010000098.1, forward strand.
TTTCAGACATATTTTCGTCAAACGCCTTCAAAAATGGCATTTTGACTGTGGTGTTAACGCAAGCCGAGATTGACCGGCTGCTTGAGGTTGCCAAAACCGATCCCATAGATATCGATCTTGAAAGCCAGACCGTGACCACGCGCTTTCAAGACCGGTTCAGCTTTGAAATCGACCCGTTCCGTAAACAATGCTTAAGCCAAGGGCTGGACGAAGTGGGGCTAACGCTGGCAATGGCTGATCAAATCACGACATATGAAACACGCGCAGGGCTTGCCTGGCCGTGGCAATCAGGAGTACGAACAGCATGAAAGCGCTTTATTCAACGCAAGTCGGTGGCCCGGAAACGCTTGAATTTCTCGATGTGGCTGATCCCGTCGCGGGCGAAGGACAATTGCTCGTCGCGGTCAAAGCTTGCTCGATCAACTATCCCGATGTCTTGATTATCGAAGACCGCTATCAGTTCAAACCCGAACGTCCTTTTGCGCCTGGTGCTGAAATTGCGGGCGTGATTGAAGCGATTGGCGCTGGTGTTACGGGCTGGAAAATTGGTGATCGGATCATCGCGACTACGGGCTCGGGCGGCATGGTTGAAAAGATTGCGATTCCCGCAACGTCTGCCTTCAAACTGCCCGCTGACCAGAGTTTTGAACAAGGTGCTGCTTTGCTGCTCACCTACGGCACGACGATCCACGCTTTGATTGATCGCGGCAAGCTTAAAGAGGGTGAGACCTTGCTTGTGCTCGGGGCGGCGGGCGGTGTTGGTCTAGCAGCGGTTGAACTCGGCGTTGCGCTGGGCGCGCGCGTTGTAGCGGCGGTTTCAACGCCTGAAAAGGCCGCAGCGGCAAAGGCAGCGGGCGCGCATGAGACAGTGCTTTACGGTAACGCACCCTTTGATAAAGCGCAGTCAAAGGCGCTGGCTGATAGCTTCAAAGCCGTGCTTGGCCCTAAGGGCGCTGATGTAATTTATGACGGTGTGGGCGGCGATTACTGCGAACCAGCTTTGCGCTCAATCGCGTGGGAGGGCCGTTATCTCGTTGTTGGTTTCCCGGCCGGAATTCCCAAACTGCCTTTGAACCTGACCCTGCTCAAAAGCTGTGATGTTTGCGGCGTGTTTTGGGGTGCGTTTGCAGCGCGCGATCCAGAGGCCAACCGCGATAACGTCACGCGGTTATTCAGGCTTTGGAAAGAGGGTAAGATTTCGCCGCTCGTCACCGAGGTTTTTAGCCACGAACGCGGCGGTGATGCGATTGCGAAAATGGGCGCACGCGGGGCGATTGGCAAACTCGTTGTGAAAATCGGCGATTAAGCGAGTTGCGAAGCTTTGCCCGCACCCCTATCTTAAGCGTACTACGTTATTTTACCAAGGACGTCCGATGAGTGTATTTGATGATCGCAAAGATGCGTTCGAAGCGAAATTTGCGCATGACGAGGAAATGGCGTTCCGTGTAACCGCGCGTCGCAACAAGCTCACGGGCATCTGGGCGGCGGCCAAAATGGGGCTGACGGCTGAAGAAACCGACAGCTACGCCAAAAGCGTCGTTCAGGCTGACTTTGAAGAAGCGGGGGACGAAGATGTCATCCGCAAATTGATGGGCGATCTGACCGCGGCGGGCGCTGAGACGAGCGACGATGAAGTGCGCGCAATCCTCGCAGAAAAAACGATTGAAGCACGCCGCCAATTGATGGAAGCGATTTAGGCCATGGCGATGGCGGCGGCTGATATCGAAGCGATGATCCGCGCCGCGATTCCAGATGCGCTCATTGAAATCACTGACCTTGCCGGAGACGGCGATCATTATGCAGCAAAAGTCACTAGTGCATCATTCACCGGTCAAAGCCGCGTCAAACAGCATAAAGCGGTTTATGATGCGCTTGGCGGGCGGATGGGGGGCGTGCTCCACGCACTTCAGCTGACCACCTCTGTTCCCACATAAGGAAATTTCGATGACGACAGAAACTCAAGCCCGTATCGCGCAAATTGTTAGTGCACATGATGTTGTGCTGTTCATGAAAGGCACGCCGCTTTTCCCGCAATGCGGTTTTTCAAGCAAAGCGATTGCGATTCTTGATCATATCGGCGTCGCTTATGAAACGCTTGATGTGCTCCAAGACCCCGAAGTGCGCGGCGGCATTAAGGAATTTTCCGATTGGCCAACGATTCCCCAGCTTTATGTGAAGGGTGAGTTCCTTGGCGGCAGCGATATCATGATGGAAATGTTCGAAGCCGGAGAGTTAACCCAAGCAATGGATGAGGCCGGCGTCGCGCGCACGGGCTGATTTGGGGAGGTTCCCCGGGAGAGTGGCGGATCAGTGCGAGACCAAAAGCAACTGATCCACCACTCGTTAGCGTGAAACGCTATAGGGAACTCCTGATACTATGCAGGCCGCGTGCCAGTTTGCGGTATTCCGCCAATTCTGGGCTTTTTTATGGTTAGCCGAAATTAACCATTTGAATGCGGTGTAAGCAATTCCGACACATTGCAGGCCTACTCATACCAACTTGCATTGATGTGAACCCATTTCGTCTTCGCTTGCGCTCGCAAAGACGGCAAGATGAGTCAGAATCAACGCACATTGGTATCACTTATCGCGGCGTGGGTGCAGACTGTTACCAGCACGGCCAGCACGTAAGGCGCCAAACCAGCTGAGCGGGTTAAAGAGTGTTGCGGTGCCATCGAGCGAGAAGGTGATAAATTCAGCGCGTCCGCCTAAATTCTCCCACGGCACTGGCCCGCCGAGCCCGCGCTGATCAAGCGAAAAGCGGCTGTCGGCAGAACGGTCACGATTATCACCCATCAGGAAAACATGATCAGCGGGCACGGTAATCGCGGGATAGTCATCGGCTTCGGGGCGGTATCCCAGATCAATCGTATCATAGCTGCGGCCACCCGGCAGTGTTTCGCGAACGACAGGCATCTGGCAATATGGCTTGCCATCCTTTGCCGTGATCAATAACCCGGGATATTCAGTGTCTGAACAGGGCATGTTCGCATCAACCGGAATGAGGCGCTGTTCAACCGCCGCGCGCTTGATGGGGACATTATTGATAAGCACAGTGCCGCTGCGCACTTCGATCCGGTCACCGGGCAAACCGATCACACGTTTGATATAATCCTCGTCCGATCCCGGTGGCACTGCGATAACGATATCACCGCGTTCAGGAAGTTTGCCAAACAATCGCCCCTTAATGAAAGGGAGGATGTGGAATGTCGGGCTGATAAACGAAAAACCGTATGGGAATTTGGTGACTACGAGCTGATCACCCTTCAATAATCCGGGCACCATCGATTCCGAGGGAATGAAAAAGGGCTTGGCAATAATGCTGTGAAAGCCAAGAACCGCGAGGATCAGCCAGAAAATTCCCTTCACTTCGCTCCACCAATCAACGCCTGGCTTTGGTTCGGTGGCAGGCTTGCTTGTGTTCGTTTCAGTCGTATCAGTCACGTATCAAATGTCTTTCTCAGATATTCGGTTGGCTTCTATAATTACGAAGGCTTGCGCCCAAGGATGATCATCGGTGAGCGTTATGTGAATTTTTGCTTCATAGCCTGACGGAACCATTGCGTCGAGCCGCGCTTTTGCGCCGCCGGTGAGCGCGAGCGTGGGCGCGCCGGACGGGGCATTGATCACGCCAATATCCTTCATGAAGACGCCGCGTTTGAAGCCTGTGCCTACCGCTTTGGAAAAAGCTTCTTTGGCGGCGAAGCGCTTGGCATAAGTGCCCGCGCGCGTGAACGGTCGCTTGGCCGCTTTGGCGCGCTCGGCCTCCGTAAAGACGCGGCGTTCAAAGCGTTCGCCAAAGCGGTCGAGCGAGTTTTGTATACGCTCAATATTGCAGAGGTCTGAACCAAGCCCGATAATCACCTTGCGGCATCCATCAGCGCCCGCATCTTGCGCACACTCGCTTCAAGCCCATCAAAGATTGCTTCACCAATCAGGAAGTGCCCAATGTTAAGCTCAGCAAATTGCCGAATTGCGGCGATGGGAACGACATTATCATAAGTAAGGCCGTGCCCCGCATGAACTTCAACGCCATTTTTCACGCACAGCGCGGCGGCATCGGCAATCCGCCGCACTTCAAGTTCGACCAGCGCAAAATCATCATCGAGGAAAAGATGCGCATATTTGCCCGTGTGAAGTTCAACAACGGGAACGCGCAAATGCACCGCGGCCTCAATCTGGCGTGCTTCAGGTTCGATGAACAAGCTCACTCGAATTCCCGCCTCGGCTAGCTGAGTGATGATCGGCGCGAGATGATTGTGCTGGCCCGCTGCATCTAACCCGCCTTCGGTCGTACGTTCTTCGCGCTTTTCGGGAACGATGCACACGGCGTGCGGCTTATGCCGAAGCGCAATCTCAAGCATTTCCGGCGTTGCGGCCATTTCAAGATTGAGCGGCAGGTTGGTTGCCGCCATGATCCGCTCTATGTCACCGTCCCGAATATGGCGGCGGTCTTCGCGTAGATGCGCTGTAATCCCGTCTCCGCCAACGCGCGCGACGATTTCAGCGGCGCGAACGGGATCGGGATGTTCCCCGCCGCGCGCATTCCTGATCGTCGCAACATGATCGATATTAACGCCGAGCCGGAGAGTCATATCGCTCTGCTCCCGGGCTTGATCGCGGGAATCGCGGCTAATTCAGGAGGCAGCGCGTCGGCAGAATATGTCGGCACGTCAATCGCGATGAGTGGGAAATAGGGCACACCCAAATCCACACCGCCGCCTGTCCGGTCAACAAGCGATGCTGCGGCAATCACTATGCCGCCTGCGACTTCAATTGCTTTGATCGCCTCGCGTGAGGAAAGCCCCGTTGTGATAACGTCTTCGACCATCAATACGCGTTGTCCCGCCTCAAGCCTGAATCCGCGACGTAGCGCAAAGACACCATCAGGGCGTTCGACAAACAGCGCCTCACACCCAAGCGCACGGCCCATCTCATGGCCAATGATGATGCCCCCCATTGCGGGTGAAACGACGATATCAATCGACTCGGAGACGGCGGGAGAAATCTTGTTGGCCAGCGCCTTGGCAAGTTGGCTTGCGCGCTTCGGATCCATCAGAACGCGCGCGCACTGTAAATATTTCGGGCTGCGCAATCCTGACGAGAGAATGAAATGACCCTCAAGCAACGCGTCTGCTGCGCGGAACTCAGCCAAAATTTGCTCTTCAGTCACGCGGGCACCTTTGCAAAAACACTCTGTTCAGATCGTCAGATAGGCGCGGCGTCGCTTGGCTGCAATGACTGAGAAAAATTGCGTCGAGAAAGCCTTGAGACTGGTGAAAGGCAAGCGTATAGGCCGCGCAATAGTCTTTTTACTGGGTTGCACGCTTTGGGTGATCAAGTAGAGCGTTGTCGAGAAAGTTTAACAGGAATGAACATGCTAAAATCTGCATTGATGGCGATTACTTTGGCCTTCGCGCCCGCTATTGCTGTAGCGCAAGAGGCGGCACCAGCAGCGGTGACCTCTGCGCCAATGGCAGTTGAAGCTGCCACGCCGGCGCTGGCCACAACGCCGCCAACCCCGGGGATTGGGATGCCTGTTGATGGCCAGATCGGCATTCAGCCGCAGGTGACACCCGATGGCGAAGATGCACTGTGGATGCACAATGCGCTGCTCATGCCGATCATCACGGTGATTTCGTTCTTCGTTCTTGGATTGCTGTTTTGGGTTGGCTTTCGGTTTCGCCGCGCAGCAAATCCAGTGCCTTCGAAAACAACGCATAATTTGCTGATTGAAGTTTTATGGACGTTAATTCCTGTCGTCATTCTGGTCGTGATCGCGGTTCCCTCGATCAGCTTGCTCGCTAAGCAATATGAGCCAGCGGGCAAGGGAGCGATTACGATTAAGGCGACGGGCAACCAATGGTATTGGTCATATAATTATCCCGATTACGGCGATTTCGAAGTCACCGCGAACATGCTCAAGGAAGCTAAGGATGTTGCGAAGGGTGAGCGGTTTCGCACAGATGTTGATGGCCCGCGTTTGCTTGCGCCCGACAACCGTATTTTTCTCCCAGTCAACACGCCGATCAAATTGATCACGACATCAAATGATGTGATCCATGCGTGGGCAATGCCTGCATTTTGGACAAAGATGGATGCGGTGCCCGGGCGGTTGAACGAAGTGAAGTTCTTGGTCGAGAGAGAAGGTGTTTATTTCGGCCAATGTTCGGAGTTATGTGGTGCGCGCCACGGTTATATGCCAATCGCTGTCGAAGTGGTTTCGCGTGATAAGTTTAATGCTTGGATTAAATCAAAAGGCGGAAAGCTCCCTGGTGAAGCAGTCCCCGCAACGGTGCCTGCGATTGCCGCCGCATCGCAAACTCCTGCACCTCCGGTAATCGTGGCTCAACCAGCCCCAGTCGCCGCTATCAAGTAAGGCCAGCAAAAATGTCAGACACAGCCGCAACTGCTCACCAATTCGTGGCTCACGCCGCCCAAGATCATGCGCATGATGATCATAAAATGAGCTTTTTCCAGCGTTGGTTCATGTCAACCAACCATAAGGATATTGGCACGCTCTATCTGATCTTCGCGATTACGGCAGGGATTATCGGCGGCGCGATTTCGGGGATGATGCGTGCGGAATTAGCGCAACCCGGTATCCAATACCTTGAATATTGGGCGGGGGCACAGGGCGATGCAGCGCTGCACATGTGGAATGTGCTGATCACCGCACACGGCCTGATCATGGTGTTTTTCATGGTGATGCCCGCAATGATTGGTGGCTTTGGCAATTGGTTCGTGCCGATCATGATCGGTGCGCCCGATATGGCGTTTCCGCGGATGAATAATGTCAGTTTCTGGTTACTTGTGCCGTCTTTCTGCCTGTTACTTGGGTCAGCCTTTGTGCCCGGTGGGACGGGCATGGGCGCTGGTACGGGATGGACAGTCTATGCGCCACTGTCGACAAGTGGGTCAGCTGGTCCAGCGGTTGATATGGCGATTTTCGCGCTCCACCTTGCAGGGGCATCGTCGATCCTTGGCGCGATTAACTTCATCACAACGATCTTCAACATGCGTGCGCCGGGCATGACGCTTCACAAAATGCCGCTGTTTGTCTGGTCGATCCTTGTGACGGCATTCTTGCTGTTGCTCGCGCTCCCCGTGTTGGCGGCGGCGATTACGATGCTACTGACTGACCGAAACTTTGGCACGACATTCTTTGACGCTTCGGGCGGCGGTGATCCCGTTCTGTATCAGCATCTCTTTTGGTTCTTTGGCCATCCTGAAGTGTATATCATGATCCTTCCCGGTTTCGGGATGGTCAGCCAGATCATCTCAACCTTCAGCCGCAAGCCCGTGTTCGGCTATCTCGGCATGGCTTATGCAATGGTTGCCATCGGTGTTGTTGGCTTCATCGTGTGGGCGCATCACATGTTTACGATCGGTATGAACGTGAACACCAAAATGTATTTCACAGCCGCCACGATGGTGATCGCGGTGCCGACCGGCATCAAGATTTTCAGCTGGATTGCGACGATGTGGGGCGGTTCGCTCTCATTCAAAACGCCGATGATGTGGTCACTTGGCTTCATCTTTATGTTCACCGTTGGCGGCGTGACCGGCGTTGTGCTCGCCAATGGCGGTATCGATAATTATATGCATGACACATATTATGTCGTTGCGCATTTCCATTATGTGCTTTCGCTCGGCGCGGTCTTCTCGCTTTTTGCAGGCTTTACATATTGGTTCCCCAAGATGAGCGGCAAGCATTTGAGCGAAGCGCTCGGCCAATTACATTTCTGGATGTTTTTCATCGGTGTTAACATTTTGTTCTTCCCGATGCACTTCCTTGGCCTGCAAGGAATGCCGCGCCGGATGCCCGACTATCCTGATGCACAGGCTTATTGGAACCATATCGTCACTTATGGCTACATTCTGATGGCGCTTTCGATGATCGTTTTCTTCGTCAATATCGCTTATGCTTTTGCCGCCGGACGTAAGGCCGAAGATAGTCCGTGGGGCGAAGGCGCGACGACGCTCGAATGGACGCTGTCAAGCCCACCACCGTTCCATCAGTTTGAGACATTGCCGAAGATCGACTAAACATGGCAGGCACTTCACCCTTAACAGCGCCAGTTGTTCTTCCCACCGACTGGCGCGATTTTCTGGCGTTGCTGAAGCCAGGCGTAGTGCGTTTGGTGGTTTACACGGGGCTAGCAGGGCTGCTGGCAGCGCCGGTTGCGATCAATCCAGTGCTCGGCTTTACCGCTGTGTTGTGCATTGCGCTTGGGGCAGGGGCGGCTGGTGCGCTTAATCAGTGGTATGAAGCTGATATCGATGCGCTAATGAAGCGCACTGCTAATCGACCGCTGCCTGCTGGGCGGATGGATCGCGACTCAGCGCTCCACTTCGGTGTGGGTCTTGCGGTTTTTTCGGTGCTGCTGATGGGCGTTGCGACAAATTGGCTTGCGGCGGTCATATTGGCGGTTTCGATCCTGTTTTACGTGCTGATCTACACCGTCTGGCTAAAGCGCCGCACGCCTCAGAATATTGTTATCGGCGGTGCCGCCGGAGCCTTTCCGCCGCTGATCGGTTGGGTTGCCGCGACGGGCGAAATTGCAACACTGCCACTGCTCATGTTCGCATTGATCTTCCTATGGACACCCCCGCATTTCTGGGCGCTCGCTTTGTTTATGAAGTCTGATTATGCCGCAGCGGGTGTGCCGATGCTCCCCGTTGTGGCGGGTGAACGCGTAACGCGCCATCAAATCGCGCTTTACACAGTGCCAATGGCACTCACAGCGGTAGCGCCGTGGTCACTTGGGCTGACAGGGTGGATATACGGCGGCACCGCAACGCTCTTGTCGCTTATATTTCTCGCGCTTTCGCTTCAAGTTGGGCTTCGCACAAGCGGCGCTGACGATTTCATGAAGCCAGAAAAGCGGCTCTTCGCTTTCTCAATCATCTACTTGTTCATTGTGTTTGGTGCGCTCGCGCTTGACCGGATTATCTTGCTATGAATGATGACGAATTCAACCGCCGCCGCCGCTCTAAAGCTCTGGTAACTGCGCTGCTGCTCGGCGCGATGGTTGTGTTGTTTTACCTGATCACGCTCGCTCGGATTGGGAGTACATTTCGGTGACGGCGATCATTGATCCTAAAATACGCACCGCACTGTTAGCGCTGTTGATGGCAGTGTTTATGACGGGGCTTGGTTATGCTGCGGTGCCGCTTTACCGGATGTTCTGCCAAGTCACTGGGTTTGCCGGCACGACGCGCAATGCCAGCGGGCAGGTGGCCCCGGGTGCGGTTACTGGCAAAACAATTTCAGTTCGGTTTGATGCCAATCATGTCAATGAATTGCCTTGGAGCTTTAAACCCGAAGCGACGACAGCCACTGTCACTATAGGCGAACGACAAATTGCCTTTTTTGTCGCGAAGAATTTTTCGGATAAGCCGATAACGGGTGCTGCCAGTTATAATGTTTCGCCCTCATCGGCTGGCTCCTATTTTGCTAAAATCCAGTGCTTTTGTTTCACGCAACAAACGTTGCAACCGGGCCAAGAAGTGCGGATGCCCGTCGTCTATTACGTCGATCCCAAGATCCTCGACGATGAAGACGGCAAACATATCTCTGAAATTACGCTCAGCTACACATTCTATCCTGTAGACGATTCGAAAAAGCCAAGCTAACCACTCGCTGACCAAGGCGATTAGAAAGAGTTCCATCATGTCCGGCGCAAAAAATCACGATTATCATATTTTGCCGCCTGATATCTGGCCACTCGTCGGCGCGCTATCGGCGGGAACGATGTTTGGTGGGCTCGTGATGTGGATGCATAAGCTTCCTGCGGGCACTTATGTTGGTTTGCTTGGCCTCGCTGGTGTGATCCTGACATTTTACAGCTGGTGGGCCAATGTTGTGCGTGAGGCCCATGCGGGTGATCATACGCCCGTTGTTCAGCTTCATTTGCGCTATGGGATGATCCTGTTCATTGCTTCCGAAGTGATGTTTTTCGTGGGCTGGTTTTGGGCGTGGTTTGATTATTCGCTATTTCCCAAACCGCTCACGATTGATGAAGCGGGTGCGGTTACCAATTTGATCGGTCAAGCCGGTGCCGCCGCTGTCACGATGTGGCCGCCAAAGGGGCTTGAGGTTATCGATCCTTTTGCGTTTCCGCTGCTCAACACTTTGATCCTGCTCTGTTCAGGCACCACAGTAACATGGGCGCACCATGCGCTGATCCACGGTGACCGTGACGGATTAAAGAAGGGTCTGCTGGCAACGATCTTGCTCGGCGCTCTGTTTACCAGCATTCAAATATATGAATATGTTCATGCGCCGTTCGCTTTTGCGGGAACGAATTACGGTGCTGCCTTCTACATGGCCACCGGCTTTCACGGTTTTCACGTTTTTATCGGTACGATCTTTCTGATCGTTTGCCTAGTCCGCGCCAATAAGGGTCACTTTACGCCGCGCCAGCATTTCGGTTTCGAAGCCGCTGCTTGGTATTGGCATTTTGTTGACGTTGTGTGGCTATTCCTCTTCATCGTCGTCTATGTGTGGGGCGGTTGGGGCGCGCCAATTCACGGCGGCTGATGACGTCCACTTGGCATCTGGCACAGATCAATGTCGGGCGGCTGATTGCGCCGCCCACCGATCCCGCCGTTGCAGAATTTGTAAATGCGCTGGGTGCGATCAATGCGATTGCCGATGTTAGCCCCGGTTTTGTCTGGCGGATGCAAAGTGATAGCGGCAACGCGCTTGATATCGCGCTTGGTGATGATCCTCAGCTCGCGGCAAACATGTCAGTCTGGGAAGATGCTGACGCGCTGTTTGCCTATGTTTACCGCAGCGCGCACACGCCGTTCATGGCACAGCGCAAATCTTGGTTTGAACGCTTTGAGGGCGCTAATCAGGCTTTGTGGTGGATTCCAGCGGGAACGATCCCCACGCTCGATGAAGGCCTTGCGCGGTTGTGGCGGCTTGACCGGTTTGGTTCCAGCCAGCACGCCTTTACCTTCAAATCGCGCTATCCTGCGCCGGGAACGGATGCACCTATCGTCGATATGAAGCCTGATCCTTGGTGCATGGGGCGTGCATAGCGCGCCGGAACAACCGTGCTAGACTTGCTTCATTCGTCTTTGCGAGCGAAGCGCGGCAATCCAGACAGTGTTGCCGCGAGTGGATTGCCGCGTCGCCGTGCTCCTCGCAAAGACGAAGTGCATTTTACAAAACGCAAGCCAGCTTTAGTGCGTAACCGCGCGCGCGAAGGGCGGCTCGTCGAATGAAAGGCTTCCCCTGGGTATCGGGCATCATCGTAACGATGGCAGTTGCCGCAATGGTTGCGCTTGGCATCTGGCAATTGGGGCGAGCTGACGAAAAATCGGCATTGCTTGCGCAATTTTCAAAAGCGGCGCGTTTCCCCCCCATGGCCTATCCTGCGATTGCAACCGACAGCAATCTATGGTTTCGCCGTGCGACTGGCTTTTGTCTTGAACCCGTCTCAACGGTGATTGAGTCGGGCCGCAATGTGAAGGGCCAAACCGGGTGGCGACATTTGGCCGCGTGTCGCACTGGCGCCGAAGGGCCAGGCATGATCGTCGACATCGGATGGTCAAAGGATTTCAAATTCAAACCAGTGTGGCGCGGCGGCGAAGTGTCTGGCGTTATCGCGTCGCAACCCGACCACCGCAGCTTGATCGGGAAAGCTTTTGGCCAGGGCAGCGCGCCCGCGCTCATGCTTGTTGCCGCCACGCCCGCGACAGGCCTATTGCCAAGCGCGCCGCCGTCGCTCGAAGATGTGCCTAACAATCATTTTGCTTATGCGGTTCAATGGTTCATTTTTGCGGCATTGGCTGCGTTGATTTATGTGATTGCGCTGACACGGCGGCGCATTTGACCCTAGCCAATTTAACGCCTCATCCTCTGACCTTGCGTCGCAACGGGACCGCGTTTAAGCGGTAACCGATTATGGAATATGTCAGCACTAGGGGGCGCGTTGCGGCGCTTGATTTCGAAGGCACAACGCTTGCGGGGCTTGCCAGTGATGGGGGGCTCTATGTGCCCGCGCTTTGGCCCACGCTGTCAGCGGCTGAAATCGAAAGCCTGCGCGGCCTGACATATTCACAAACCGCCGCGCGGATCATGCGCCCCTTTGTCGAAGGTTCGCTGACGACCGAGGAACTCCAATCGCTTTGTGATGAGGCGTATAGCAGCTTTGCGCACGCTGCGGTCACGCCGCTCACGCAACTCGATCATCAGCACTGGTTGCTTGAGCTGTTCCACGGGCCAACGCTCGCGTTTAAGGATGTCGCACTTCAGCTTGTCGGTTTGCTCTTTGAAAAGTTCCTTGGCGGCCGCGATACGCATCTCACGGTGATCGGGGCAACATCGGGCGATACGGGCTCAGCTGCAATTGATGCGCTTGCGGGGCGTGAGAAGGTTGACGTGTTCATGCTCCATCCGCTGGGCCGCGTCTCAGACGTCCAGCGGCGTCAGATGACGACGGTGCTTGCCCCCAATGTGCATAACATCGCGATTGAGGGCAGCTTTGATGATGCCCAAGCGATTGTGAAAGCGATGTTTGCTGATCCTGATATGTCGAGCCGCTTCACGCTCTCAGCGGTGAATTCGATTAACTGGGCGCGGCTGATGGCGCAGATCGTCTATTATTTTTATGCAGGTGTCAGGCTAGGCGCGCCTGACCGAAAAATCGCATTTTCAGTTCCCACGGGTAATTTCGGGGATGTCTTTGCGGGCTATGTTGCCGCACAAATGGGGTTACCGATAGAACGGTTGATCGTCGCGACCAATGTCAACGATATCCTCCACCGCGCGATGACCAGCGGCGATTATAGCCAAGGCAGCGTCACCCAAACCGCAACGCCTTCGATGGATATCCAAGTCAGTTCAAACTTTGAGAGGCTGCTCTTTGACCTATCGGGCAAGGATGGGGCTGCGATTGCGAGCATGATGGCGGGATTTGAAACGACCAAGGCGATGACAATCCCAGCGGACATGCTGAGCAGGGCAAAGCCGCTTTTTTCTAGCGCGCGGATCGATGGCGACGGGATGGCGCTCGCGATGCGCTGGGCGAGCGAAAAGGCTGGCCAAGTGATAGATCCGCACACCGCGATTGGCTTGGCCGCAGCACGCGCGGCAGACCTTCCTGCCGATGTTCCAATTGTCACGCTCGCAACCGCACATCCCGCAAAATTCCGTGATGCGGTTGAACGCGCTATTGGCAGCCGTCCGGTGCTGCCACAGCGCCTCAGCGGCCTTATGGATAGGCAAGAGCGCTTTGACACGCTCCCCGCGACATTAGAGGCGGTTAGCGCCTATGTCGCAACACGCGCGGTGCCAAAAGCGATATGAGCCTCATCACGCTGATTGGCGAACCGTGGGACGATTACGGCCTGATCGATTGCGGACACGGGCGCAAGCTGGAGCGCTACGGCAAATATCGCTTCATCCGCCCCGAGGCACAGGCGCTCTGGGCACCCGCATCAGACGATTGGCAAGCCGACGGCGAATTCATTCCCGGATCAGACGAAGACGGCGGCGGCCGGTGGGAGTTTAGCAGAGATGTGCCGCGTGACGGCTGGCCGCTTGACTGGGAAGGTGTGACGTTTCAAGCGCAAACTACCCCCTTCCGCCATCTTGGCTTTTTTCCCGATATGGCGCCTGTCTGGACGTGGATGGGCAGCAAGCTTGGCGGGCGCGACAATCCGAGCGCGATGAACTTGTTCGGCTATACTGGCGTTGGTAGCCTTGCGCTTAGCGAGGCGGGGGCCACGGTCACGCATGTTGATGCCTCGAAAAAATCGGTCGAGGCGGCAAAACTCAACGCCGCGCTTTCAGGAATGAACGATCGCCCGATCCGCTGGATGATCGACGATGCGGCTAAATTCGCCGCGCGCGAGGTGAGGCGCGGCAAGCGGTATGACGGCATCATCCTTGATCCGCCAAAGTTTGGGCGCGGGCCAGATGGCGAAGTGTGGCGGCTTGAGGAACACCTGCCACCGCTGATCGCGGATTGTCGCAAATTGCTTGATGGCGATTCAGCATTTCTGTTTTTGACGGTCTATGCTGTCCGCATGTCAGCGCTCGCTATTGGTGAATTGGTGAGGCAACACTTTGCTGATCTGGGCGGCAACATCGAATGCGGCGAACTCGGCGTGCGCGAAGAAGCACGCGGGCTTATCCTCCCCACCGCAATTTTTGCGCGCTGGTCACGGCACCGCGACCATTACCCGAAAATAGGTGTCGGTTAGGCGGTAATTGACAGTGTTCCAGCTGTAGCCTTTTGAATTCTTAACTGCCGCTACGCCTGCGGCAAAGCGTTGATCTGCGTGATACCAAAGCTCAATGAGTCCAACCTATCTCCGTTTATCCTGTCTCCCGGCGGGCCGATGTCGAAGGACTGCCCTTTCTTATTCTAAACCGTTGGAAAAAGGACAACCCTTCGACATCGACCCGTCGGGAGACAGGGATGCGGTTGGGAGAAATAGGTCAAGCTTTATGCAGGCTGGTATTAGTTGTGGACGACAGCTTTTTCTCGCCAAAGATCGCCGCACGGAGATGATGTGAAACGTCCCCAAATCCCACGCGACGTCCACACGATCCCGAAATCACGCGATTTTCATTGAAGCAGGTGGCCTGAGCAAGCAGTGAAACGGTTTGAAATGATAATGAGCGAGATATTGCGCCCGTTGCCGCAAGCTCGTAAGGCGACGTCAATCGAAGCAATAGATTATATGCGTTGGAGGGACATTTGTCTCAATTGGTTGATATTGATGTATTTAAGCGCCAAATGATTGGCGCCGCGCGGTATAAACTCTCCGACGCAAATGTTTTTTTGTCGCCCGGCGGGTTCCATTGCATCGATTATCTCGATCCCCCTGTCGTAGCGCCAAGACCATTGCGAGATGTCCCTCTATCCGAAAGCGAAATCACATATATTGAACGCAGTCTGCAATCCAATGACGAACGATTCTCCAGCCAGCTTGCCACTGTCAAAAAATATGTCGCGCTTTCCAAGGCTCGCTTGTTAGATATTGGCTGCGGCGGCGGCCTTTTCCTGACCAAAGCCAGAGAATGTGGAGCGGATCCCGTTGGTGTTGAGCTTTCCGAAACGAGGGCCAAATATGCGACGTCGCGGCATGCGCTAGAGATTGTCCAATATCCTGTCGAACATGAGGTGTGGGCCAACCGTTCTGGCGAGTTTGATGCTGTGAGCCTGTGGGACGTGATCGAACATGTGAACTATCCTCAGCAAACACTTCACCACGCTATTCGATTGCTCAAGCCGGGCGGTTATCTGTTCATCGACACGCCGTGCCGTGATGCATTTTACCACCGCATGGGTGCGCTCACATACCGCCTCACCGCTGGTCGATTTCCGACGTTCCTCAACACGCTTTATTCGCAGCAGCCTTTTGGACATAAGCAAATATTTTCAACCGATGAAATGCGAGCGCTGTTTGAAGATGCTAAGCTTGAGGTCGTCGACGTGGGTAAATTCCACGAGCTCTCCTTCCCAATCCCCTTCTATCTGAAACGGATGCTCAAATCAGATTGGCTTGTGCGTATGGCGGTGCCTCTTGTGTCAATTGCGCTTTTCATATTTCCCGTCAGAAACAAAATGCTGGTGGTTGGGCGTAAACCGCTGAGTGGTTGATCGAACGTCTGACATATTTGGCCTATTCAAACGGATGTTAAGCAGAAAGAGCGGGCCGAAAATGAACAGTCCATCGGAGAGAACCTGCGAAAAATAGCCGCGTGTTGGCATATACATGCCGAAAAAAATGGGCACGAGCGCGCATGTTGCGATGCGTGTTTCATAACTCAATGCCATCGCCCAATCGATCACTTTCGTCGCAAATTTGAAGTAGAGAAAAGCGCCGATTGGTAAGCCGATCCACCCAAATTGCAGGAGCAGCTCGACATGCTGTGGCGCTGCAACGCCAGCCGCCCTGGCATCTGCTGTAAATCCCTGAAAATAATAATAGAGATAATCGGGCGTAGGCTTATCGGCCCATAAGAACGACGGAATAAATCGTGCGATTGCAACAGTCCATGGCTGAAGCAGCGCCGGATCGGGCAGTGGATTTGCCGCGACATAATTGAACGAAAATAGCGGGCCGACTTCGCCACCAAACGAACGGAAAATATCACCAATCGACATGCCATCAAGCCGACCAACATCAAGGCCCCGCCCATAGGTTCGCGTTAAAACGATAAAATTGTTCAAAAATAGACCGCCGGTAATCGCGAGTAATGCGCGTGCAAGGCTTATTTTATAACCGCGAATCAGCAAGAAGCTGACAGCTAATCCGAATATCGCCAGCACAATTCTGAACCGAAAACCCATCATGAACAAAGCAAATAGGCACACGGCGAAGAACGCCATCCCCCGCACATCAAATTTTCTATATATCGCATAGACAATTGAAAGCGATATCAAGGGGTGAAAAAGTAGATTGATAAAGGCGAGGCTGCCATCATAATTCTGTTCTGACGTATAAGCAGAATCCGCAAGTATATTGAGCCTCCCTAACCGCCATTGCGCAATAATTGCGACGAACACTATCGCCATGATGATGAAAAAGACTGTAAAATTGGTTCTTGGCTCATGAGCGATTGCGATAGCGGGGTCTTTCGCTAGAGTTTTAGTCGACGTAGCACAAGCGACAAGAGCACCACCCACGTAGAGCGCAACCGCAACATGTGGCCATTGCAGTGTCTCAAGATACATCCCGAGAAACTCCTGCCCTTTTCCCTCAAAAGAAAGTGACGGCATCAGATAATAATAGATGATCGACGTTATCACGATCATCGGAGGCAAGGCCAAAGGTCCAAGTGGGGTTTTATTTTTGAAATAGAGCAAGCATCCCATCAGCAACAATAAGGTGACAATGCCGGCGGTGCTAAAAACAATCTCCATGCAACCCTCATCTCATTGCTTATGCTAGGATGAGCCTAGCGCGTTGCTTTTTGCGCTGATGAACAATCATCACGCGTGGGTGCTGCCATAGTCTCCTGCCGTGCGCCGCGCCACCATAAACATCGCGCGGCGGGTGACGCGTTTCGCCGCGGTGCAGGGCGGACATCGAGCGATCCGAAAGATATCCGCACAATCCCAAAGCCATGCGATTTTCATTGAAAGGGGGGTGTCGCCGTATCACTCCCCCCTTGATGAAACCGGATGCTGTTCAGCCATCCACGCCTTAAATTCATCGAGCGGCCATGGTTCGGCATCGGTGCGTTTGGCATAGCTAAAGGCCATGGCATCGGCGTGCTTGTTCGACATGCCTTGACCGATACAGTGATGATAGAGGTCGATCCGGCGCAGCGGGATGCCAACGCAGCCACGGCTTCGTTCAGATATTCCTGAACAAAGTTGCGCTTCACAGATCAAGGCCCTTTTGCGCGCCGGGTTGATGCGATGCCCGAACGTCGACGCGCGCAGCGCGCCGGTTGACCGAGGCAAGCGGGGGCAACTTTGCACCAGACCCGTGGAAAAAATCGGCTGGCGTCAGAATTTGCAAGCGGGGGAAGCGACCAAATTCATTCTCGTGCATTCCCGCAGCCGCTGCCTCTGCAACCATGGGTCGCGTTGGTTCATACGCGGAGAGGAAAAGGCCAAAGTCATAGTTTTCGCGCTCCAGCACGCCGCGCAAATCGCGCAGCATGGCAACGCCAATATTCTTGCCAGCCTTGACTGAGATAACACCAGTCGTTGTTTCCCGTGAATTTTGATAAGGATAGAAATGGCCGTCAATGCCACGATCAGCGCCTTTGCGACCGCCATCAAGCGGATAGCCGCCGACTTTGAGGCAAAACCAATTCTGAAACTCATGTGGCTTCTCGCCAGCCAAGCGCAGCGCCGAATCCTTGTCTTTGGGACTGCCGATGGTCTCGAACGGCAAATCATCGCCATAGCCCTCACGCATCCGTTTTTCGATCAGGCCGATTGCGAGGTGGGTTACGTCAATCCCGACCCAGCTTCGGCCTAGTTTTTGCGCGGCATCAACGGCGGTGCCGCACCCGCAAAAGGGATCAAGCACCACATCGCCGGGGTTCGACGAAGCGGCGATGATTCGTTCGAGCAGCGCGCGGGGTTTTTGCGTGGGGTAGCCGAGGCGTTCTTGGGCTTGCGATGAGATTGGCCCTATGTCCGTAATCATATCCTGAACAGGTGCGCCGCGATCATTTTCGAGGTAGCGCTTAAATTGAGGCACTTTCCCTTTCGGGGGCCAATAAATGAGCCCAAGCCTATCAAGTCGATCAAGCTTATCTTGTGGCGAGAGTGTTTCAAAATCGCCGTTAATACCCGCCCTACGAATAGCACCAGTTGGTATTGCCCAATGACGACCAGATGTTGTCGGATCATAGTCGCGCCATGCTTTTCCAGAATCACCCTTACGAACACCCGCGCCGGTTAAATCACCAATGCGATAGCGGCCATTTTCATCTTCAAACCTGTAAAAACGGTCGAGATATTTTTCATCATATGACTCGAATACCTCGTTCCAAACCGACGAGTCGTTTTTGACATAGTAGAAAATTGTGTCGTGAACTGGCCCCCAGCGTTTGGCGCTATTATGGCTTGAAGTGCGTTTCCAAATGATCTCACTACGATAATGTTCCGGCCCAAACACCGCATCGAGCACCAGTTTCAAATAATGGCTCGCCGTCGGGTCGCAGTGTAAATAGAGCGAACCTGTCGGCTTCAGCACCCTGTGCAATTCCACCAACCGCACTGCCATCATCGCGAGATAGGCCATCATCGCATTTTCGCCGATCGCGGTTTTCATTGCCTGCATCAATACGTGGAGCTTGTGATTGCCGCTCTGTGTGATGTCCATCAGCGCGCTTGATGCCGTTGGCCCCCACGCCCATGTATCGTCAAACGCCTCAATGCTCGCGTCGGCGCCTGCCCCTGCGGGCGATTTGAACAATATGTTGTAACTTGCGTTGCTGTTAAACGGCGGATCAAGATAGATCAGGTCAACCGACTCGTCGGCCAAATGCTCGCGCATCACATCAAGGTTATCGCCGTAATAGAGCTTGTTGGTCATACCGTTCTTTTGACGAATAAGCCGCGTTCGTGCAAGGCACTCGCGCTGTGCTCGCGGGAGACGAAGTGAAAATCGCCAGAGGGTCTATAAGCCGGGTTTTGTCCTCACCTTGCGGCGATGTGCGACCATTCCTCTAGGGCGGGGATTACTCCCAGCCTCAAGCAATCAACCCGGACGACGGGGAGGAGGATCCCATTTGGGCACCCAAAAAAGTATTACTTTTTTGGGACCCTCTGCCGTCCCTATTCGATCTTGCTCCCGGTGGGGTTTACCGTGCCGCTTCTGTTGCCAGAAGCGCGGTGCGCTCTTACCGCACCGTTTCGACCTTACCGGCCCGAAAGCGCGGCGGTTTATTTTCTGTGGCACTATCCCTCAGGCGTTTGATTGCTCTCTGGCCTGGCCGGGCGTTACCCGGCACCGTTCCTCGCTGGAGCCCGGACTTTCCTCCCCCACGCAGATACCCACATAGCGGCGGTCGCCCAACCCTCTGGCAAAGTGTGCCTAGCTTGATTAGGGGGTAGCGGTCAATAAGGGGGATGCAGTGATGACGGATAAAGGCTTATCAATTGTCGAGTTTGCTGACGATTTGGCTCAACAATTCTACGATATCAACGCGCAGTGGATCGAAAGCATGTTCGTGCTTGAAGACCATGATGCGCACGTGCTTTCGCATCCGCGCGGAGTGATTATCGAACCCGGCGGCGTCATCCTGTTCGTTGCCACGCCGGCACTCGGCATCGTTGGTACCTGCGCTTTAATGAAAAGCGGCGAGGATGAATATGAGCTCACCAAAATGGGTGTGCTTGAAAGTGCGCGCGGGCTGAAAGCAGGTGAGTTTCTGCTTGAAGCGATCATTACCCGCGCTCGCGATATGGGGGTGAAACAGCTCTATTTGCTCACCAGCAGCAAATGTGAGGCAGCAATCCATCTTTATGAAAAGCTAGGCTTTGTGCACAGCAAGGCGATCATGGATAAATATGGTGCGCGATATCAGCGCTGCAATGTGGCGATGGACTATTGCTTTTGAAGTCGTGAACGACCCTGCTTGCTCGCAATAAACACCGCGACATTGCCGAAGATCAGCCGGTTAACCGATAGCCCGATTATAACTGATGAAGCGAGCACTATCACCATTACATCGATATAGTGCAGCCACGGCAACCCCATGTGCTGGTAGACTGTCTCGCCCGGATAGATCATGCCGGGTTCGTAAAGAACGAAGTTATGGAAAGCATAAGCGAGAGCGCCAAAGATAAGCCCCGCTACCGCCGCGCGCGCGTCAACGTTTCGGAACAGCAGTCCGGTGATGAAGGCTGAGAGGATCGGCATTGAGAGCAACCCGTTCAACTGCTGAAGCAAGTTGATGATGCTCTTGGCATTTTCAAACGCGGGGACGAGCGCGATTGAGGTGATCGTCAGGATCACTGAAACAATCGCCGCGAGCCGCCAGTGATTGGCAACGGGCCTCACAAACTTATCATGGAAATCAATCGAATAGAGCGCGACCGAGCTGTTGAGAATAGCCGAGGTATGCGCAATCACCGCAGCCGCCATCATCGCAGCAAACGCGCCCGACATCCAGTCAGGCAAAACGCTGCCGACGAGCCGACCATAAGCTTCATCGCCGATGCTGCCAAACAGCTTATAAGCGACCACACCAGGCACGACGACAATCGCAGGAATGATCAGGATGCGGACAGCGGCAGCGGCGAGCACGCCTTTTTGCGCTTCACGCACCGTCGGCGCTGTCATCGCTTTTTGCGTGATGTTCTGATTGGTCGACCAATAGAAAATCTGGATGAAGATCATGCCGGTAAACAAGGTATGGAAGGGTATCGGAGAGGTGATGCTGCCGATCATCGAAATGCGCTCTGCGGGGACTGTGGATAAGTCAAAATCAACCGCTGCGAGCGCAAGGATCACGACGAGGAACGCAATTGCGAGCACACCAATTCCTGAATATGTATCCATCACCGCCACCGCGCGTAAGCCTCCGGTGATCGTATAGAGCGCGGCAATGATCGCCATTGGGGCGGCAAACCAGATGAGCGACCAATCAACGCCGAACATTGATCGCATGAACAGGCTGCCCGAATAAAGCGCGGCGGGGAGGTAAATGAGGATATTGCCGATGAGAAACAGGAACGAAATCACTGTGCGAATGCTGCCGCCCTGATATCGCTTTTCAAGCAGCTCAGTCACCGTTGTGCAGTGATTGCGATAATAAATCGGCACGAACACAAAGGCGAGGATCATTAGCCCGAAAAAGCCGCAAATCTCCCACCACGCGAGCAACAGCATCTGATTGCCGTTCATCCCCACCAATTGCTCAGTCGATAGATTGGTGAGTGTTATTGACCCTGCGACAAACAGCCATGTCAGCCCGCCGCCTGCTAGAAACACCTCACGCGTGGTGCCTGCCTCACTCGTCCGCGCGGCACCCTTGCCGTGAACTTTCCAATAAGTGAGCAGCGCGATGAGCGCGGTTAGAGCGAAAAAGATCGCAATCTGCAACGCTGACGAATGGCCACTAAACATCAAACACTCCCCTTTGGCGCGTCGTTAGATTTTGCACGCCCTGTGATGCCACGCTAGCTTGATTTTCGCGAATGGCAACCAGCGTGTGAGTGGACGTAACTTGTGGCCCGGACAACTGACTTCGTCACTATTGTCATACCCTCAAAACAGCGTTTATACCTCTAGCATAACATTTCGACTCACCGCTCAAATTTGAGCGTGTTGCGTAACCGGGGCCGATGATAGGTCGCACCGTGTAATTGTCGCTTAGTCGTGCGTTCGAAATCACACACCAAGTAGGAGAGAGTTATGAAAAAGCTAGCCATATTGTGCGTCATTGCCGCCGTCGCGCTCAGCGCGACTCCCGCATATGCGCAAACCCTTACGTTTCAATCACAAGACAAGGAGGTTGTTACGAACGGAGGGGTCAGGCCAGATGGCACTGCCTTTGGCGGGCGATATTCAACAGGAACGGCCGATATGGTCTGGGCCGATGGCACCAAAATGACTGAGAGCTATAAGTGCATCGGCGTTACGATGCCGCCTAATGATACCACCTACAACGCGCGCACGATATGCGAAAATAGTGGAGCGAACGGCGCGAGCGCGGTAATTTGGGGATGCACCTCACCTGACAAGGTGACCAAGGAAATGGTCTGCACTGGCTGGGCATTTGGCAAATCGGGCAAATATGCCGGTCGTCGCGGAACAATGACATTCCGCGGTCTCGGTGATAAAGGCAGTGGCACAGGACAGTGGGGTAACTAAAATCGAGTGGGTCACGCAAGGGTTTGCTTGATCGTCATTCTCCCCGGGTTAGGCTCGGGGAGGATGAAAATGCGGCACCATAATATGGATTGCTTCGCTTGCGCTCGCAAAGACGAAATGGGTTCACATCAATGCAAGTTGGTCTAAGGCGCGCCCATCGCTGGCCAAATGAGTTGATCTGCCAACCACGGAAATTGCGCGATGATTGGCGGAAATGTCTGATCGCGCAAAACGTGCGTTGCAAGCTGAGCGGTTTTTCGCGGTAAATCGCCAAGCTCCCCAGTACGCGCAACAATTTGAACTTGGCGCGCAAACCGTCCGCGTGTCATCGGCAATATCTCAACGTGGTTTAAAAGATTGGGCGCGGCGGCAAGGCAAACCGGCGTGGTGATCGTCCAGCCAAGCCCCGCTGCCACCAATGCCATTTGCTGATGCGACGATTCAATTTCAACGATCTGCGGTAGTTTTAACTTCATCCGCACAATCTGGCGCTCAATCTGCTGGCCCATGCCGGTTGACCGCGAGAACCGGATGAAAGGCAAGTCTGGTATTGCGTTGCCTAGATCAACGGGCCCAGCGTAACCTTTCGGAAACACGAGGACGAAGCATTCTTCAAAAATGGGATGAAGTTCAACATTATCGCGGTGTTCAAGGTTGAAACTGCCGCTCACGAGCATATCGATATCACGGCTGAGAAATTCATCCTGATGCTCAAGCGAAATGCCAGACCTGATCGTCCAGCGCCCAGCGTGCGGCCCAAGCGACTTGAGGATCGGCACTGTCAATTGATTTGCTAGGCTGAACGACAGCGCCACGGTGACGCTTGATATGGGGAGATCAGCACCAGCACGCACATCATCATAAGTTGACCGCGCTTGTGTGATCAGCGCCTTTCCGCGTTCGAATAAGGATTTTCCACTCGCGGTCAGGCCAAGCGGGCGCATCGTGCGATCAAACAGTGCGGCCCCGATGCCGCTTTCAAGCTTGGCGATGGTTTGCGAGACTGCGGACTGCGTTACCTGCAAGTGTGACGCGCACTGCGACATGCCGCCGAGTTCGACGGTCATCACAAACACCTCTAGCGCGTGAAGATCAAATTCCTGCGGTAGTTTCACTGGCTTCGCTGACCCCATTGGCTCGCCTGCTGTCAGCGAGCACTATAACACATGCTAATGGTTAAACGGGTCAGATGGTAATTGTCCTATGCATTTTCGATATGAGATTAGAATTCTCTTACGGGCGCGGCGGGTGCGTGGCCTTCCATTCCATCGCGCTGCGCACACGCCGTTCGACCGATGGGTGCGTGTAAAACACGGCTTCAGCAAGCGGGTGTGGCCTAGGATTGCGGTACTCAGCAGTTTTGACAAGCGCTGCGGACAAAGCGTCAGGCAAGTTCACAGTGCGCAGCGAATAAGCGTCGGCCTCGCTTTCGCCTAAGCGCGTCACCGCGTTCGTCACGGGCAAGGCAAAAAGCGAGAGCAAAGATACGATAAAGAGCAGAACGGGGAACCCCACCGGATCAGCAATCGTCGCCTTGCTTCCGAGTAGCCGTGCGACGCGGCCAAAGAGCCGGTCAGCAAGGAAGAACAGCAGAATAGCCAGCAAGCTAAGCACAGCCACTGACCGCCAGACATGACCGAGCACATAATGGCCAATCTCATGGCCCGTGACCGCTTTCACTTCATCAAGCGAGGCTTTACCGAGTGCAACATCGGATATTGCAATCCGCGCACTGCCGAGCACGCCTGAAACATTGGCGGTGAAATTATTCGATTGGCGTGATCCATTAAAGACGAAAATCCGATCATGCGGAATTTTGGCCTCGTCAGCCATTGTTTCCAGTGCCGCACGCACCGGCCCTTGGGGAACAGGGTTATAATCATTGAACAACGGCTCAATCAATATTGGTGACAGCAATAGCATCACCGAAATGGCAAAAGCAGCCAGCCCGCCCGACCACAACCACCATGTCCGACCCGCCTTTCGAATGAGCGCATAGATGCCAAGGAAGAAGAACCCGCCAAGCAGCGCAGTGATGATCAGACTGATCGCGCCTTGCGACAAGAAATCAGTTAGCGGCTGGCTTGAGTGGCCATAGCTCTTTTCGCGCCACCAGTCAGTGTAAATGTCCCACGGCAAGGTGATCAGCGCCGCGATCAACAGAAATGCCGCGCAAATCGCCCATGTGCGCAGCGCAAAGCCGCGCGTGGCGAGCTTGGCGGAGAGTTTGTCAAGGATGCCAAACCTGATCACGATCCAACTGGCAAGGCCTGAAACGACCAGCCCCCATAACAACAGCCAGTGCCCACCCGCTGAATAAGCCGCAGCTTTGGCAAGCGCACTAGCGCCAAGTCCGTCAATATAAGCAGCAGTGGCAGTGGCTGGATCAAATGTCATTTCCAGGGTTCCCCTATGTCTTGCGTGTTGCAGGGATAATACACACTATGCGTGCCGAGGCAATCGCCGCCTCACGAGGTAAATTTGGGCAGGTGCGCGCGTTAATCCTATGTTGATCTAGGCGCGGCTATCTTGCGCCAGAGATGAATATGGCAACCAAAATTGGCGATTTTTCGCGCGACGATGTCGAACGCATTGTTGTTGAAAATGAAGCGCTTGGCGCGATGCTGATCGAGATGCGCGCGCGAATCACGATGCTTGAGACACTCGCGGATACTGATCCGCTCGTTCCTCTGCCCAATCGCCGTGCTTTTTACCGTGCGGTTCGCGCGGCGATTGCCGAAGTTTCTGAAGACGGTATTTCGGTCGCCTTGTTGTTCATCGATCTTGATGGGCTGAAAAGCGTCAATGATCGCTTTGGCCACCATGCGGGCGATACACTGCTTCGTCATATCGCGGGATTGCTCGGCGCTGGGCTGGGGCAAGGCGAAATTGCGGCGCGCTGTGGTGGCGATGAATTTGGGATGCTGCTCAGCGGGTGCGATAAGCAAACCGCGCGCGAACGAGCGTGTGAATTATCGCAAAAGATTTCCGCCACTTCACTGATGATTGGTGAAGCAGAGATTTTTCCGGTGGTGAGCTTTGGCCTTGCTATGGTGCGCGGGCAGGATACCCCCGAAAGTGTGATCGCGCGCGCCGATGCCGCCATGTATGCCTACCGATCAGCGAGATAATAGCGATCAAGCGCCGCCAGATTATCATCAAGTTCATAAACGATGGGTTGTCCTGTGGGGATTTCGAGGCTGGTAATCTCATCATCAGCGATATTTGAAAGATGCTTGACGAGTGCGCGCAAAGAATTGCCATGCGCTGATATCAGCACGCGCTTACCAGCCTGAAGCTCAGGCGCAATGCGGCGCTCCCAATAGGGGAGAACGCGGTCTATCGTATCTTTGAGACTCTCGGTATTAGGGATTGCGATCCCTGCATAACGGCGGTCAGCTGACAGATCATAAGCGCTACCCGCTTCCAGTGGCGGTGGCGGGATATCGAACGAACGGCGCCAGATATGGACTTGCGCATCACCGTGTTTGGCGGCGGTTTCGGCCTTGTTAAGCCCCGTCAGCCCACCGTAATGGCGTTCATTCAAGTGCCAATCCTTTTCAACGGGCAGCCACAGCCGCCCCATTTCTTCGAGCGCCAGATTGAGCGTCTTGATCGCGCGGCTTTGGAGTGATGTGAAGCAGTGATCAAAATCGAGCCCCTTATTGCGCATCAACTGCCCCGCCGCCCGCGCTTCGCCGACGCCCTTTTCAGTTACATCAACATCCCACCAGCCAGTAAAGCGGTTTTCAAGGTTCCAGCTCGATTGGCCGTGACGGATGAGAACGAGGGTGGGCATGGGGGGGACTCCAATCTAGGAAAGTGCTCATCCCGCTAGATCAAATCTAAATGCGGTGCCAGTCGTCGTTCACCCAAACAACTTACGCAGTTCGAACTTGAGCACCTTCCCCGTCGCGTTGCGGGGCAGCATCTCAACGATTTCCAATCGCGCGGGTAATTTGAAGCGCGCCAATCGTTCGCGGCAATGACCGTGAATTTCATCGAGCGTGATTGTCATACCCAGCTTTACCGCAATCACCGCGCAGCCAGCCTCGCCCCATTTCGGATCGGAAAGGCCAATGATCGCAACTTCTTTTACCGCGCTCAGCTCATAAAGAACATTCTCAATCTCGGCAGGATAGACATTCTCGCCGCCTGAAATATACATATCCTTCACACGGTCT
This sequence comes from Sphingomonadales bacterium, assembly GCA_043741135.1. Classification (GTDB taxonomy): domain Bacteria; phylum Pseudomonadota; class Alphaproteobacteria; order Sphingomonadales; family Sphingomonadaceae; genus Aquisediminimonas. Next base: position 74,464 of record JAYUAU010000098.1, read on the forward strand.
TCGATGTAGAAATAGCCCTCAGCATCGCGCCTACCAATATCACCTGACCGGAACCAGCCGTTCACAAAGCTGCTCTCGTCAGCGTCGGGGCGGTTCCAATAGCCTGGGGTGATATTCTTGCCGCGGATCCAGATTTCACCAAGCTCTTCTGGCTCAGCTTCACTCCCATCGGCGCGTGCAATGAAGGCTGTATTGAAGCGGCCGGGTTTGCCCGCGCTACCGATCTTGTGCGGGATATCGCGCTTATCGAGGAACAGGCACCCAGCACAAGTTTCGGTCATGCCGAAGCCTTCTTGAATGATGATGCCGCGATTGAACCAAGTGCGCAGCAAGCTTTCAGGCACACTCTCTGCCCCGCACGTTGTGGTGAGCATCCGCGAAAAATCAGCGCGCGCAAAATCAGGATGAGCTTGCATCGCATTGTAAAGCGCGGGAACACCAAGGAAATGCGTGACGCCGAGCTTTGCATCGCTGAACGTGCTGAGCAACCCGCCGGGATCGAACGTCCGCGCGATCACCGCCGTCCCGCCTAGATTGAGCGTCACCAATGTATAGCCGACAAGCCCGCCAATATGGAACAGCGGCAGCACGACAAGGCCAACCATCTTGGTCGATGCTTCAGAACTCGCGACTGAAGCGGCAACGATGAAATGGAACTGCGCGTGGTTGAACATCACGCCCTTGGGGGTTCCCGTTGTGCCCGATGAATACATGATCATGCACAAATCATCCGCGCGTTGCGGGCAGAAATCATAGACGGGGGACGCAGCGGCGATGGCGGCTTCAAGCTCACCGTCTTTACCCATTGGATCAAGCGATATCCAATGCGGCACATCAGTTTTTTCGCGCAAGGCGGGGATCACAGCCGCCAGATCAAGATCGTAGAAGAACAGGCTAACACCGCTATCACTCACCATATAGGCCAGCTCATGCGCAGTCAGCCGGAAATTAAGCGGGGTATAGACCGCCCCCAATCGCCAGCACGCAAATTGGATATCAAGCATGTCGCTTGAATTCATTGAAAGCAGAGCAACGCGGTCACCCTTGCTGATCCCAAGGCCGCGCATATGCCCCGCAATTCGCGCCACACGCTCGTTCATCTGTGCGTAGCTATGACGCCTGCCGCTATGCAAATCGATTGTCGCAATCTTGTCGGGTGAGCGCGCCGCATTATCGGCGATCCAATCAAAAACAAATAAATCGTCTGACGTGCCGAGCGGTGTATGCTGCGCTTCTCTATCAGTCATTTATCTCTCCCCATTTTCTCTATGTTACCATCTCCGCCAATACGGTCAAACAATCTCGCGCCAATGCGCGGGCGCGAGGGGGAGACCATCCCGTCTGCGCGTCAGGATTGCTCGCGTGATCCTTAAAAGGCATTTCAAGCGTCATCGATACAGCGCCGAACCGATTGGCCAGTTGGTTGGTTGACATCGTCAGGTTCGCGCGGCCTGGCGCTGACTTAGGATAGCCAAGCTTGGTTTGGAAATCAGGGCTGCTCGCTTCGAGCGCGGTTCGGAACGCATAGAATGTATCGCCCTGCACGTCACTCCAATTGGGAATGCCTTCAAACCCAGCGATGAAATTTGCGGGGATCGCTTCATCACCGTGAATATCCATCGCGAAATCAACCCCCGTCCGCTCCATTTCGTTCAGCACACATAGCACTTCGGGGCTTTTATCGGCACTCGGTGCGGCCCATTCGCGGTTGAGGTTCACGCCCGCGGCATTGGTTCGCAGATGGCCACGGCAACTGCCGTCAGGGTTCATATTGGCGATGATGTGGAATGTGCATTTGGCGCGGAGATCGCGAGAAATTGCGTTGCCCTCGTCGGTAAGCATATCAAGCGCGCCTTCGATCCAATGCTCCGCCATGCTTTCGCCGGGATGCTGACGCGCATAAAGCCACACTTGCTTTTGCCCCGTGCCCATCTGCAAACAGTCAATCGGTTGACCTTCGATGCTGTGGCCAAGCTCATGCAAACTAACGCCGGGCATGGCGGCCACGCGCTGGATCAAATTGAAATGCTGATCCATCGAATAAGGCGCGAAATAAGCAAACCAGACGGCGTCGTGGGCCGCAACATGCTCAATCGTCAGCACGCCGTCGTGATAGCTGGTCTTGGCTTCTTGGCGCCACGTCACGCGGTCGATGCTATAGCGCGCTTGATAATCGACCCATCCGCCGGGATAAGCGCTGCTCGCGCAATTAGTGATATTGAGCGTGATTGTCCGCCCCTTCGCGCCCGACACACGGAAGTAGAACCATTGGTAAAATTCACTGTGCGCGTCTTTGCGGATGGTAAGCGAGGCGCTGTCGCCTTCGATCGTTGAAACGATGATGTTGCCGCTATCAAACGCGGAAGTGATTTGCATGGTCATGGCACAAGGATAGTCTCACCAGACGTGCCGGGGAAGCCGTTAAACAAGGCTTTTGCTAATTTATCAGCGGCTAAGCCCACTTGCGCAGCGGGGGCCGATTCTGGCGCTTGCGTTTGCGCGCGGCCCTCCCACACTATGCTTTGATCGCTGCGTCGCTTGATTTTCACTGAAAGCCGCGTGGCGATAATCTGCCGCGCTTTGGGGGTGCCAATGCCAAAGCTCGTGCCGATGCCAACACCCAGCCCGCCACCGCCCGTGCCGCCGCTTATGCCGATTGAAACAGGTGACCTTGCAGGCTCACCAGCGCGCCTTTCACGGCTGACATCAATGATCGCGCTGTAAATCGGTGTCGCCTCGCCAAGGCCGATGATCGTGAGCTGCCTGCGGACGGCGGCGGCGTAAGTGCCAAATTCGAGAGAGTTCGAATCACTGCCATTCGCTGATTCGATGGCAGCGCCGCCGGGCGCAATTTGTTGCCCCAAATGAAAGCGTGTGACTTGCACGGGGGAGACGGTGGCGGCACATCCGCTAAGGCTGAGCGTCAAAAGCGCGGCGATTACGGCGATTATCTTCATGATGACATCCTTTTTACGCGTACACGTAGCTGACTTGTCTTGACTTGGCCCCCGCCCACCGATAGGCGCAGCGCTTCATTTTTCAAAACCATTATGCAGACAGGCAAGCGTGTCGTCATGAAGATTCGTAATTCACTCAAGTCGCTCAAAGACCGTCACCGCGATAACCGCGTGATCCGCAGACGCGGGCGCACCTATGTCATCAACAAGACCAACCGTCGCTTCAAAGCCCGCCAAGGCTAATGAGCGCGGTGCGCGGCGTCATTTTTGACGTCGGCAACGTGCTTTATGGGTGGGAGCCGCGCAGGCTTTACGAGCGTTTGATCGGTGAGACCCAAGCGCTCGATGCGTTTATGGCTGATGTTGTGACGATGGAATGGCATCTGCAACATGATGCTGGGCGTGACTTTGCCGATACCAGCGCAGAATTGATTGCTCAATTTCCGCACCACCGCACGCTGATCGAGGCGTGGGGGCCGCGCTTTGAAGAGACGGTGACAGGCCCCGTGCCCGGATCGCTTGACATCGTTCGCGAGCTTGACGCGGCGGGTGTGCCGCTGTTCGGCATCACCAATTTCAGCCATGAATTCTGGCCGCCGTTTCGCGCGGCGCGCGCGGAAGTTTTTGATCGCTTCACAGATATCGTCGTTTCAGGTGATGAGAAATTGATCAAGCCTGATCCCGCAATTTATACGCTGGCGCTTGACCGATTTGGCTTGGCAGCGGGCGAGGGGCTGTTCATTGATGATCGGCTTGAAAATATCGAGGCGGCGCGTGACAATGGGTTCGTTGGGCATCATTTTATCGGTGCCGATGTGTTGCGGATCGAACTCGTCAGGTGCGGTCTACTCTCGGCCTAACGTCCCTTCAATTCCTGCCCCGTCAGCCGCACAACATGGAGAACATTGGTTGACCCCGGCGTGCCGAAGGGTACGCCTGCCATCACGATCACGCGGTCTCCGCCTTTGACGAGGCCTTGGCGCATCGCAATTCGCTTGGCCTTCGCCACCATTTCTTCAAAGCTGCCAACATCGCGCGTCTGCACCGCGTGAACGCCCCAGAGAAGCCCAAGGCGACGTGCTGTTTCAAGCTTTGGGGTCAAGACGAGCAAAGGCACTTGCGGCCGCTCACGCGCTATCCGGCGCGCGGTTGAGCCTGACAGAGTGAAACAGATGATCGCCTTGGCGGATACCGTCTTGGCAATATCAAATGCGGCTTCGGCAAGCGCATCGGCGGTCGTCGGATCAGGGCGCGTTTCAGTAAAATGAACACGCGCAGCATAGGCCGGATCGCTTTCAACCGAAACCGCAATCCGGTGCATCATGCTCACTGATTCCTCAGGCCAATCACCCGCAGCACTTTCAGCTGATAACATGACAACGTCCGCGCCGTCATAGATAGCGGTTGCCACGTCAGAGACTTCGGCACGCGTTGGCGTTGGCGTTTTGATCATCGATTCGAGCATCTGCGTTGCGACAACCACGGGCCGCCCGAGCCGCCGTGCTGCTTCGACAATACGCTTTTGCGCAGGGGGCACGGCCTCAGGGGGCAGCTCAACGCCTAAATCGCCGCGCGCGACCATTACTGCGTCGGCAAGCTCCATGATCTCGTCAAGCCGGTCGAGCGCGGCTGGCTTTTCAATCTTGGCGAGCAGAGCCGCGCGTCCCTCGATCAGCTTGCGTGCCTCAGCCATATCTTCGGGCCGCTGAACGAACGACAGCGCGATCCAATCAACGCCTTGATCAAGCGCCCATGTGAGATCCGAACGATCTTTGGCGGTGAGTGCGGCCATCGGCACCACGACATCGGGGACGTTGAGGCCCTTATTGTTCGACAGCAGCCCGCCAACCTCGATCCGCGTCGAAATGCCACTCTCGTCCATAGCGGTTACACGCAGCACGAGTTTGCCATCGTCAAGCAACAGCCGCGCACCGATTTCGAGCGCTTCAAAAATCTCAGGATGCGGCAGGCAAACACGAGTGACATTGCCAAGCGCAGTGTCGCGATCAAGCCTGAAGCCTGCGCCCGTTTCAAGCATCACCGGACCGCTCGCAAACTGCCCAACGCGCAGCTTTGGCCCTTGTAAGTCGGCAAGGATCGTTGTTGGCCGCCCGAGCGATTTCTCAAGGCTGCGGATCGCAGTGATCACTGCGGCTTTGCTCTCCTGATCACCGTGGCTCATATTGATCCGAAACGCGTCGGCCCCCGCGCGGTAAAGCGTCTCAATCATGTCAGGCGTGCTACTGGCAGGGCCCAACGTGGCAAGGATGCGAACTTTACGAGTGCGCGGCGCGAATGAAGCTGTCAAAATAAGTTCCTCTTTATCGATCCTTGCATAGAGCCTATTTGCGACAGATCAATGAGAGGAGCGCATGATGCAGTCAAAACAATTGAGCGATGACGTAGCGGCGGCGGCATTTCGGCGACTAGTAGCCCATCTCGCGCACCGCACCGATGCGCAGAATGTCGATCTGATGGGCCTAGCCGGATTTTGTCGCAATTGCCTTGGCGATTGGGTGGCCGAAGCGGGCGATATGACCAAGGAGCAGGGCCGCGAACTGATTTACGGCATGCCTTATGCGCAGTGGAAAGCTAATCATCAAAGCGAAGCGACGCCCGAACAATTATCGCGGATGGCAGAAAGTGTTGCGAAGAATGCGTGAGGGTGGTTAGGGAGCATCGACCATATTCGTTCCCCGGCGCAGGCCGGGGTCCAGACCTATTCACAATCGAGTGTTTGTTTGGGACTGGGCCCTGGCCTTCGCCGGGGAACTGTAACTTAGCTACCGGAGACGAAAATGAGTGATTTAATCCAAGCCGATAAACTCCGCCTGTTGATTGAGCGGATCGAACGGCTTGAAGAAGAAAAAAAAGGCACAGCCGACGACATCAAGGATGTGTACGGTGAAGCCAAAGCGGTTGGCTATGATCCCAAGATCATGCGCCAGGTCGTCCGCTTGCGCAAAATGGAGCGCAACGCGCGCGAAGAGGCTGAGGCTTTGCTCGACACATATAAAGTGGCGCTCGGACTGGCGTGATGCTGATCCGCCCGGTGACGCTCGATGACGCTGAGGCATGCAGTGCCATCTATGCGCCATATGTAGCGGATAGCTGGGTGAGTTTTGAGGAGTCTGCGCCGACGAGCATCGACATGGTGGCGCGTATTATCAACTATGCGTCATCATATGGCTGGTTTGTCGCAGAAAGTGAGGGACGGGTTTGCGGATATGCTTACGGCTCGCCCCACCGGACACGCGGCGCTTATCGGACATCATGTGATGTCGCGGTGTATGTTGATGCAGCGTTTGCCGGACGCGGTATCGGGCGGGCTTTGTATACTTCGCTGCTCGGTCAGCTAAAGGACAAAGGCCACCATGCAGCGTTCGCTGGAATTACTCAGCCCAACGCCCCCAGCACCGCGTTGCACGAGGCGTTTGGCTTCACCTTAGTGGGAACATATAAGGAAGTCGGCTGGAAGCTTGGCGCATGGCGCGATGTCAGCTGGTGGCAACGGTTGCTCTAACCCGCGTGCTTGCGCTAGAGCCAGTCACCTTCATTTAACACCCAAGGTTCACACATGGCAGGCCATTCCAAATATAAAAACATCATGTACCGCAAAGGTGCGCAGGATAAAAAGCGCTCGGCGAGCTTTTCTAAGCTGAGCCGCGAAATTACCGTGGCGGCGAAATCGGGGACGCCTGATCCTGATATGAACCCGCGTTTGCGGTCTGCGGTGCTCGCGGCCAAAGCGCAATCAATGCCCAAGGATAATATTGAACGCGCGATCAACAAGGCGAGCACGGGCGAAGGCGATAATTATGAGGAAATCCGTTACGAGGCATTTGGCCCCGGCGGCGTTTCGCTGATTATCGAGGCACTGACTGATAACCGCAATCGTACCGCGACCAATGTGCGCGTCGCCGTCTCGAAAAACGGTGGCAATATGGGCGCTCCTGGGGCTGTCAGTCACGCCTTTGATCGGCTCGGTTTGATCACTTATCCCGCCAAAGTGGGCGACGGTGATACAGTGTTTGAAGCCGCGCTTGAGGCTGGCGCAGACGACGTGAGCTCAACCGATGATGGTCATGAAATCTGGACAGCGGTTGAACATCTCCACGGTGTGGCAAAGGCGATTGAGGCAACACTTGGCGAACCCGAAGGCACCAAGCTCGCGTGGCGACCCCAAGTGATGGTCAATGTCGAAGCAGGCGATGCCGCAACCTTGTTCAAAATGCTCGATGTGCTTGACGATGATGATGATGTGCAGACCGTCTGGGGCAATTACGAAATGAGCGACGAGATCATGGAATCGCTAGGGTAATGGGCTCACGCGGCGGCGCCCTTCGACTGCCTTGCAGGCGCTCAGGACAAGCTTGGCTGGAAGCCAAGACGCGGAGGGTGATTTGCAAGCGCTCCTCAGCTCTTCTTAGCGCCTTTGCGCCTTTGCGTGATAAAAAGTCTTGCTCACGCAAAGACGCAAAGACGCTAAGAAAAGCAGAAAAGTCGTTGCCTCCGCGCCTCCGCGTGAACCAAGCTTGATGATGACGTGCGAACCGTCTGTGGCAATTATGAAATGAGCGCTGGGGTCGTTAGAGTCGAATCCGATCAGATTGAATCGTCTTTGCGAGCGAAGCGCGGCAATCCATACTATGGTGCAGTGAGTGGATTGCCGCGTCGCCGGGGCGAAAGCCCCAGCCTGTCCAGAGCGGCTGGCTTGCCAGCCAGTCGAAGGGCTCCTCGCAAAGACGAATGTGCAGATGTGATCGATTCTGAGTCTAGAATAATG
>JAYUAU010000099.1:0-17900 GCA_043741135.1 Sphingomonadales bacterium
TGTTGTTCTCGCGAGCGGTAATCTAACCTTGGCCGCAAACTCAGAAGTTGAGTTTATCGCGGTCAACACCGCGAACGGCGTGACAATCACCGGCAGCAATAGCAACCAAACAATCCAGGGTGCGGGCGGCAATGACCGTCTCGTCGGTGGGCTTGGCAATGATCGGTTGCAAGGCAGCGGCGGCGCGGACACCTTCGTCCTCGGCAACACATTTGCAGACCGCGACTTCATCGTTGATTTCGCGAGTGGCGCTGACAGACTTGAAATTAGCGCGGCTTTGTTTGGCGGTGGACTGGCAGCGGGCATGCTCTCCGCAAACCAATTCCTCTCAGGTGCGGGCGCGGTGTCAGCCACGACGGCGGATCAGCGCTTCATCTACAACAGCTCAAACGGCAATTTGTTGTTCGACGCCGACGGCAATGGCGCAGGGGCAGCTGTGCTCTTCGCCAGCATACTTAACGTCCCCGTGCTGACGGCCGCAGACTTCTTGATTGCGGGGTGACTTAGCTGATTGCTTGGCTAGGTGCTCTCGCTTAAGGGGGGAAGCTCAACCAAGGAAACCCAGCGATGAACGTCCATGATTTTGCGGTGAAGAAGGCTGATGGCACCACAGTGCGACTGTCTGACTTTGCGGGAAAGCCGCTTCTGATCGTCAATACGGCATCAAAATGCGGGTTCACGCCGCAATATGAAGGGCTTGAAAAGCTGCACCGTGATTACGGCGAAAAGCTTACCATCCTTGGCTTTCCGTGCAACCAATTCGGTGGACAAGAACCCGGCGATGCGGCTGAGATCGCGAATTTCTGCTCGCTCACTTATGATGTCACCTTCCCCGTGATGGCCAAGGTTGATGTCAACGGCGACGGTGCTGATCCTTTGTTCAAACATTTGAAGGCGGCCAAGCCTGGCTTGCTTGGGCTTGAGTCAGTCAAATGGAACTTCACAAAGTTTTTGGTCGATAAGCACGGCAAGGTTGTGTCGCGCCACGCCCCGACGGAAAAGCCTGCGAGCCTGACCACAGACATTGATCGCCTTTTGTGAACTTAGCCGAGATCAATGAATGGTTTTTGGGATTGGGCGCGCAATACGGCGTGAACCCTTACATCTTTGGCGCGATTTATGTCGGGGCGATCCCTTTCTTCATTGCCTCAATTGGATGGCTCGTGCGGCGACGCGCGCAAAAACGGTCTATCACCGTGCCAGCGCTATGTGCAGGCGCATGTTTCGTATCGGCCTATGTCTATCTTGCGTTCGTCGGTCGCAATATTCCGTCATGGGTCTGGATTTTTATCGCGGTTTTATTGGTTTACGGTGTCTGGTCAACTTTGCGCGATATTCGCCGTAAATCCGAAGCCGCGGCGCTTAACGCTCAGGGAGTGAAAGATGACAATTGATTGGACCACGCCTGCCAAATTGCTTCAGCGCGATGACGCTGGTTCAGATTTGCATTTTGAATTTAAGCAAATCGGGGTTGGTCCGCTCGCTGATCTTGTTGCCAAGGTCATGGCAATGGACGCAACCGCGCGCGCGCGCGTGATCATTGATGCGGGTATTGTGGGGACGTTTAACGTTGGCCAGATTGTCGAACTTGCCGAGCGACCAGGTTTTGTAGGCGGTGGTGAGTAAGTAAGGTCGTTTCGCGCAAAGCCGCTAAGGAAAAGAAAAGCAGAAAAATCAGTGAGTGATGTTGAAGCCATTGCGTCAACCGTCGTCGATTGTGGGTTCCACTTACATAAAGATATCGGCCCAGGACTTTTTGAATCGGTTTACGAAGTCGTCTTCGCCGCCCGATTAAGCAAACGTGGCTTGTTGGTTGAAAGGCAAAAGCCAATTGCGTTCAATATTGATGGCATTGATTTTGCCGATGGATTTCGCGTCGATTTATTGGTTGAAGGAAAATTGATAGTTGAATTGAAGTCTATCGAAGCGCTGGCTCCGATCCATACAAAACAGCTTGTGACCTATCTTCGGTTGATGAACCTACCCCTTGGTCTTCTTATCAATTTCGGGGCAGCGACTTTTAGCGGTGGAATAAAACGCGTTAGTAACCACCATAATAATGGTTTTTAGCGGCTTTGCGCGAAACATTACTTTTTTCGTTGCCGGTCAAAATCACGAAACTATCCCCAACTCTTTCCGCTCAGCCAGTTCACAGATGGCCATGCGCTCCCTAAGCTAAACCGATGCCGCATGCTCCCTTTGCCCCCTTACGCATTTTTTCGGCTTACACGATGCTCGAAGGCGCGATTGATCCTAAGGACATTGCCAAACGCGCGCGTGAGCTTGGCTTTCCTGCCGCTGCCATTGTTGATCGCAACGGGCTCTACGGTGCGATGGCTTTTTCCGATGCGTGCGTTGCTGCGGGCGTTCAACCGATCATTGGCACTTTGCTGTGCGTGGGGCGGCCTGATCGACCCGAAGCGGTGGCCCCCGCTTATGATTGGATCGCGTTCTATGCGCAGGATGAAACGGGATATCAGAACCTCTGCCACCTTGTGTCAGCAGCGCATCTTGATCGCCCAGTTGAGGAGCCAGCGCATGTCACTTTCGCGCAGTTGGAGGGTTACACCGACGGATTGATTGCGCTCACTGCGGGGAGCGAGGGTGCGATTGCAAAGCTGCTTCATGAGGGCCAAGCGCATGCGGCTTATGGCTACGCTGATCATTTGATTCAGCTCTTTCCAGAACGGCTTTATGTTGAGATATCGCGGCGGCTTGATCCAGTTGAGGGCGGCGCTGAGCCTGAACTCATCAACCTCGCGCACCGGCTTGGCTTGCCGCTCGTCGCGACTAATCCTGCTTGTTACGGAGACGCAGAATTTCACGCGGCGCATGATGTGATGCTCTGTATCGCGAGTTCATCCTATGTCGATAGCGCAGACCGGACGCATAGTTCACCCGACGCGTGGATGAAGCCTGCCAAAGACATGCGGATGCTGTTTGCCGATTTACCTGAGGCGCTGGCGAACACACTCGTTGTGGCGCAGCGCTGCGCCGTCCTCGCGCCAAAACGTGACCCAATTCTGCCGAGCCTTGCGGGCGACGTAGCGGCTGAGGCGGAGCAGCTCCGCATGGATGCCCATGCTGGGCTGAATGACCGGCTTGCGCGCCACCCCGTTGATGACCCGGAAACCTATCGCGCGCGGCTTGATTTCGAACTTGATGTGATCATCAGCATGGGGTTTCCCGGCTACTTCCTGATCGTTGCCGATTTCATTAAATGGGCCAAGGAGCAAAATATTCCGGTCGGGCCTGGGCGTGGTTCGGGCGCGGGTTCGGTCGTCGCTTGGTCGCTAACGATCACTGATCTTGATCCGATCAAGCTTGGTCTGCTGTTCGAACGCTTCCTCAATCCTGAACGTGTGTCGATGCCGGATTTCGATATCGATTTCTGCGAAACGCGACGTGAGGAAGTGATCCGCTATGTCCAGAACAAATATGGACGCGGGCAGGTCGCGCAGATTATCACCTTTGGCCGTTTGAAAGCACGCGCGGTTCTCAAGGATACTGGGCGTGTGCTCCAGATGAGCTACGGTCAGGTTGATCGACTCGCCAAACTTATCCCTAACTTGCCTGCCGACCCGTGGACACTCAGCCGAGCGCTTAACGGTGTCTCTGAAATGGCAAGTGAATATAAAAGCGATGCGCAGGTGAAACGCTTGCTCGACCTTGCGATGCAGCTTGAAGGTTTACCGCGCCACAGTTCAACGCACGCGGCAGGCGTCGTGATTGGTGATCGCCCGCTCAATCAGCTCGTCCCGCTTTACCGTGATCCGCGATCGGATATGCCCGTCACGCAGTTTGACATGAAATATGCCGAAGCGGCGGGACTGGTGAAGTTCGATTTTCTTGGGTTGAAAACGCTTTCCGTACTGCAAAAAGCGTGTGACATGATCGAGGCACGCACAGGAATGCGGCCCGATCTCGAAGCGCTTGAGTGGGAGGATGAGGCGGTTTACGCGCTGCTCCAACGCGGTGATACTGTCGGCGTGTTCCAATTGGAATCCGAAGGGATGCGCCGCACGCTTGCTTCAGTGCGGCCAAGCAATTTCGGTGATATCATCGCACTCGTCTCGCTTTATAGGCCGGGGCCAATGGATAATATTGGGCTGTTTGGTGACCGCAAGACTGGGCGCGTTGCGATTGAATATCCCCATGCCTTGCTCGAAACGGTGCTGTCTGAAACATACGGTGTGTTTGTTTATCAGGAACAAGTGATGCAAGCAGCCCAAATCCTTGCGGGCTATACGCTCGGCGGCGCAGATATGCTCAGGCGCGCGATGGGCAAGAAAATCCAATCAGAAATGGATGCGCAGCGTCAGATATTCGTGACCGGTTGTGCAGAACGCCATCAAATTGATGAACCCAAAGCCAATGAACTGTTTGACTTGATCGACAAATTTGCTGGGTACGGTTTCAACAAAAGCCACGCGGCGGCTTATGCGTTGCTGTCTTACCATACGGCGTGGCTCAAGACGCATTACCCGCATGAGTTCTTCGCCGCCTCGATGAGCTTTGATATCAGCAATACCGATAAACTCAGCATCTTTGCCGATGATATGCGGCGATTGAGCGTGACGTGTCTCGCGCCGGATATCAATCAGAGTGAGGCTGATTTCAGCGTTGAGCCGAGCGGGGACGGCCTCGCGGTGCGCTATGCTTTGGGCGCGCTTAAAAGTGTTGGCGAAGGCGCGATGGAAACGCTCTGTGTGGAGCGCTCAACGAACGGCGATTTCGCGTCAATCGATGACTTTGCTGATCGAATTGGCGCGCGCTTGCTCAATCGGAGGCAATTGGAAAGCCTAAGTGCGGCAGGGGCGTTTGACGCGATTGAGCCATCACGAAGCTCAGTATTTCAAGCTGCTGAAACGATTCTTTCTGTGGCGAACCAAGCTGAAACCGCGCGCACAAGCGGACAGGGCGGCCTATTCGGAGGTGCCGGCAACGAAGCCATGGTGGCAGTTCAACTGCCGATTGTCGCGATCTGGTCAATGGCTGAACGAATGACCAAGGAGAAGGATTCGTTCGGATTTTACTTTTCAGCACATCCAGTTGACCGCTTCCGCCACTTGGCTGATGCGCACAAGGCGAAGAGTTTTGCTGAGCTCTGTGCTTATCCCGCAGCAGTTGATGGTGCGCGGACGATGGCAATGATGGCGGGGCTTGTCGAGGATGTCCGCTGGCGAACGTCTGCAAAGGGGCGGCGCTATGCGATGGCGACGATCTCGGACGCAAGCGGCCAATTCATTACGAGTTGTTTTGAAGATAGTGTTTCGGCTGAGCTTGAGGCGGCGGCGAACTGCGGTGCTTGCGGGCTCTTAACGGTCGAACTTGACCGCAAAGCAGGTGAAGAAGTCCCGCGCGTGACGCTCAAGCGCATTCAACTGTTTGACGGGCTAGCGAGCAGCACACGCCTCCGCGTTGAAATTGAAATTGCCGATGTGAGTGCGTTAAGCCTGCTGGCTGCTCGGCTCAGTGACGCGCACGGGGGACGAGGGGAAATTATCGCCCTCCTTCCCTTCGAAGGCGGTCAGGCAACAGTGCGCCTAGGCCGTGATTTTACGCTTGATAGCGAAGTGGCGGCGCGAATCGAGACAGTGCCGGGGATAAAGTCAGTATCGCTCAGCGCGTCTGATACGCCGCGATTGGCTTTGGTGTCCTAGAGCAACTCGCAATAAATCTGCACCACCCGTCTTTGCGAGCGAAGCGCGGCAATCCATACGGGTGGTGCGGCGAGTGGATTGCTTCGTCGCTGGGGCATTTGCCCCAGCCTGTCCTGAGCGGCTGGCTTGCCAGCCAGTCGAAGGGCTCCTCGCAAAGACGATTCACATTTTACACAAGTTGCGCTAGCCCCCTATCCGATTTCCGTCATTCACCCATCCCGCGATTTGCCCAGAAAGGCAGCGCCCGCTTTCAGCGTCAAACCGGTAGCCATGCCAAGGACAAGTAATAACGCCGTCCGCGTCGGGCGCGCCGGTTAAGGGCAGGCCTTGATGCGGGCAGACGAGGGGAATACTGACGATTTTTCCGTTGGCCAGCGTGACGTCGCGCCGTGCCGTGTGAGCTGACGCACCCGCAGCAATGGCTTTGGCGCGCGCGATCATCAGCGCTTCATCTTCATCATAAAGCTGTGCGTAAAGCGTTTCATAATAAGCGCCGACTGCGCCCTTTTGATCATCGCCGATCCCCGGGACTCTGAAGACAACCGATACACGGCACGTATCGCGCCCCGTCGAACAGACACGGCTCTCAATACGGCCCAAAACGATGCCTTGCTGCGTGGTTTGCGTCACCCAGCCCCTCTGGTCATCATCAAGCGTGAGCGCGACCCAAACCGAGAGTCCGCCGGTGAGCGTCGCGGCGGCAACCCAGCCATTATTGTCACCACTGATCAGCGAAATATTGGAAAAACTGCCGCCGTGAACATGGGGAAGATGTTCCCAGTCGAGCGCATTTTCAATGAGCCTTGCGGTGCTCGCACCCAGATCGCGAATGTAATGACCGACGATAGTCACGGCGTCGGCGTCAATTTCAAAAGCCGTCCACTCCCGCCGTCCTCAAGCAACCAGATCGCGCCATCTGGCCCTTGTTCGACTTCGCGGATGCGCGCGTTCATGGGCCATAGGTCGGCTTGTGAAGCGCGATTGCCGTCGAGGTCAATCCGGATAAGCGCTTCACCGCTAAGTGCGCCGATGAAGGCATCTCCCGTCCATTTTGGAAACAGTACACCCGAATAGATCATCAGGCTGCCCGGGGAAATGCTGGGGTTCCACCAAACACTGGGGGCTTCAAATCCGTCACCACTGCGGTGATCAGGGATGTCAGCGCCGCCATAATGTGAACCGTTTGACGCGCGTGGCCAGCCGTAATTCGCGCCTGCTTTGACGAGATTGAGTTCATCGCCACCTTGCGGCCCCATTTCACTATTCCACAATTGGCCGCGCGCATCAAAGGCAAGGCCTAGCGGATTGCGGTGACCCTTCGAAAGTGTTTTGGCATCGCTGCCGTCAGCGTTCATCATGATGATCTTGCCCAAATTCGTGGCATCATCCTGTGCTGGATCAAATTTCTGGCGTTCACCGCTTAAGATATAGAGTTTAGCATCGGGGCCAAACGCCAAGCGGTGGCCAAAATGGCCGCGTCCGCTCACTTTGGGCGATTGCCGCCAGATGATGCGCAGACCTTCGAGTTTTGGTGCGCCCGCACCTAATATCAAACGGCCGCGACCAACCACCGCGCCGCGCGTTCCGTTAATACCGGCTTCCACCCAGCTTAAGTAGATGAGCTGGTTACCCGCCCAATCGGGGTGCGCTATCACGTCGCCAAGCCCGCCTTGGCCGCCTGCATCGACCTTTGGCACGCCCGAGACCGGCGTCATAGGCTTGCCAGCAATACCGTAAAGCAATCGCCCGCCGCGTTCGGTGATAAGTGTTGCACCGTTACTAGGCAGAAACGTCATCGCCCAAGGGTCATTAAAGTTCTCGCTTGGCGTGACAATGAATGGCAGTGCGGTTTGCTTCTGTGCTGATGAAGGGCTGCACGCCGCAAACGCGAGGCACGAAAGAATGATATGGCGCATATGGTGATCTCCAAGGTCGCGCCATCATATCGTCACCCACGCCGGCTGCAACCTCGGTTGAGCGCGTCTATGCTGCCATCTTGTCGCACTGTGCAAGATAACGACCCGGCGCCATCCCGACAAATTTATGTGAATCGCGGATGAAGTGGCTTTGATCAACATAGGCTGGATCAAGGTGCAGGCTGCACCCGCGATCATTGCGGGTTCGCATTGCTTCAATCGTGCGTTCAAAGCGCTGTTGGCTGAGCAATGTTTTGGGGGTGGCCCCAAAACTTTTCCGTGATAACCGAAGGAGACGCTTGTGGTTGATCTGCATTGCGGTGCAAATTTGGGTGACGTGAGAAACGTGTGGGTTGATGATCAACGCCCATAATTGCTCAGCTTCTTCGCAGATTTGAATTTTCATCTTAAAAATGCTCCCTCACTACGAATCGTCTAAGATTGAGGCTTAGGCGTCTGCGCTAACGGCTATCATCCCCATTTGGGGTATGCCCCTTGCGCTGCCTGAAAATTGAGCGGCATATAGCCAGATGAGTATAGCCGCTGCTTTTCTTGATCGATTTCGGAATGCTGAAAGGGCAGGAAACCCAGTCAAAGCGTTTGCCGATGATCCCGCAGGATTTCGCGCGGCGCTCAGCGATATGCCTATCGAGCTTGGCGAGCTGATCGATCAATCGGTTAAGCCCGAACACGGCGCATCCGCGCTCGTGAACGAGGATTGCTTTGCCTCGGCTGCTTGCGATCACAATGGTTCGCTGATTGTTGGTGATGAGCGGTTCAATCAATGGTTTGACGATATTGATCCGTTCATCGCTATTGTCCGTAATATCAGCGCAGACCAACCGAAAGTTTCGCTTTTTGCCGATGATCGTAGTGGCCGCCCCGTGGCGCTTGCGGCGGGAAGTGTTGCCGTTTCGCGCAATTGGCCGCTTTCTACAACTGTCCGCGCAGCATTGGCAGGCGGCCATGCGCGTTACGCGATTACTGCCTTTCGTCCGGGTGAATTATCATGGACATATGCGGCGCGAGCTTACGGTTTGACCGAAGCTGAATCGATGCTTGTTGCGGCCTTGGCGCGAACTGGCGATCTCAAGCTTGCCGCTATTGAGCGCGGAATTGCCTATGAAACCGCACGGAAATACGTCGCCGCCGCGATGCGCAAAACGCGTACGAGCCGACAAACCGCGCTTATCCGTGAGACACTGATGGTGGCAGCGGGAGATTTACCTGATACTGAAAATCTCGCGGTCATTGCTCGCGATTTGTTCGGCCTGACACCGCGGCAGGCTGATCTTGCGGTGATGATTGGGCACGGGGCAACGCGTGAACGTGCGGCGTCCATCATCGGCATTTCAGATCACGGCGCCAAAGCTGAACTCAAAGTGATTTTCCAAGCCTGCAGCGTCAAAAGTGCGGTTGATCTTGCGCGCGTCATGGCAGAGGTGAACGCGCTCAAAGGGCTTTCGTCGGCCTGCGATGTGATCATTCATTCGCACGGTGTTGATGAAGAGACACTGCGCTTTGTTCAGCGCAGCTGGGCAGCTGGCCGGATCGCTGTTTCCGACCACGGGCCAATCGGCGGAAAGCCAGTTGTTATTTTACACAGTAATGTGAGCGGACGTCATCATCCGCGATCATTCATAGCCGCACTGCGAGCAGCCGGGTTTCGCCCGATTGCCTTTGATCGTGCTGGTTACGGATTGACGACGCCGCAAGGTGGTGATCCAATTGCAGCAGGCGTTAACGATCTGGTTGATGTGCTTGATGCGCTGGGGCTAGAGAAAGTTGCGCTGCTCGCGCGGTGTAATACGGCGTCAGCGGTGGCGGCATCAGCGCACACGACGGGGCGGATCAGCGGGGCGGTATTGTTGTGGCCCGAAGCAACGCCCGGCACGGTGCGTCGCCAAAGCCGTATGAATGATGCCACGCGCGCGCTGTTCCTCAATTTTCCGAGCCTAACCGATGGGTTCGCAAAGCTAATATGCCGTCGGACGAGCGCAGCGATGATCGAAAAATCGTGGCGCAAAAGCATCTACATGCCGCTTGATCTGGCGTTGATCGATGATCCGCGGGAGCGGCAGGACTTGATCCGAGGTACGCAACAAGCGATATACGGCGTGCGCGGGTTTGTCTCTGAACTACTCGCTCATGGATCGGGAGTCGTTCCCGCGAAGATCGCTGACGCCCAAAGCTGGACACTGATTTACAGTCCCGGCAATGAAGCGGAAGACCTTGATAATGCCGTGGCGCAGTGGGGCGCAAAGCTGACCGGCGCTACAATCGCCCACTGCGCAGACGGCGGCCATTTCATGCATGTGACGCACAGTGCTGTGGTCATTGCTGCGCTTGAACGGGCGGTGGGGTGCTGAGGCGATTTTGCACTCGTGTGAAACTTGTCAAGCACGTTTATGTTCTTTATATGTTCTAAATATGCCTATACCCTCACCGATAGCTGGACGCGGTGCGCCCGCTAACCTTGTGCCAACGCGGTTCAATTTAGCCGCACGCGAGGATGATGCGGATTGGCTAGATGAACGTGGGGCGATTGACGGCGATGCGCCGCGCCTGCGCACCACCGTTACTGTTGAGCATCCCAAGTCGATCATCGCGCGCAATACATCGCCTGACATTCCGTTTGACCGCTCGATCAACCCTTATCGCGGGTGTGAACATGGCTGCGTTTACTGCTACGCACGCCAAACGCATGCTTATCATGACCTTTCGCCCGGGCTTGATTTTGAGACGAAACTGTTCGCCAAACCTACTGCCGCCGAACTCCTCCGTGCTGAGCTATCGAAGAAAACCTATCTCGCCAGCCCGATTGCGTTCGGTACCAATACCGACCCCTATCAGCCGATTGAGCGCGAATGGCGGATCATGCGGGGATGTCTTGAGGTGCTCGCTGAAACCAATCACCCGCTGACGATCACTACCAAGTCTGACCGGATCATTCGCGATATCGATATTTTGGAACCAATGGCGGCAAAGGGGCTGGTTGCGGTTGCGATTTCGGTGACATCGCTTGATCCTGCGATCCATGCCATCCTAGAACCGCGCGCACCACATTCTGCGCGGCGGCTGGCAGCGATCAAGGCGCTGACGGCGGCGGGCATCCCCACCCATGTCAACGTTGCGCCAATCATTCCTTCGATCAACGATCATGAGATTGAGGCGATTCTTACTAAGGCAAACGAAGCAGGCGCGACCTCAGCAAGCTATATCCCCATCCGCCTGCCGCATGAAGTCGCACCCTTATTCCGCGAATGGCTGAGCGTCCACCATCCTGACCGCGCTGATAAGGTGATGCATATCATCCAATCGTTGCGCGGCGGGCGTGATAATGATCCCGCCTTTGGCGCACGAATGCGCGGGAGCGGCGTTTGGGCTGATCTGATGGCAACACGCTTTGGGATTGCCTGCCGCAAGCTTGGCCTCAATCGTGCCAAATTTGAGTTGCGCACCGATTTGTTCAGCGCGCCGCAAGGTGATCAGCTTCGTTTGTTCTAACCAAAATTCCCGTCACCCACTTCAGGCGCAAAGCGGATCAGGCGGCTATCGCGGACGGCGGCTTGACGGTTGATCACCGCGCGTTGGTAATCAGGGTCAGTCACCATGTCGAGAAAGGCACCAGCATTGGGATAAGCGGCGATGAACACAATGTCCCACGCCTCATCCTGTGGCCCCATAAGCATGCTTTGCATCACGCCGCGCCAGATGATGCTGCCGCCAACTCGGCTGAAAATTGGGCCAGAGCCGCGCCCATATTCTGCGTAAGCCGCGCGACCATTCCAGTTTTTCTCACCATGTTCATGGCCGTCGGGGTAAACAGCAACGTCTCGAAAATTGATCAAATTGAGCATGTTGATCGGGCTATCACGTGGCAAAGCCTTGAACGCATCAAAACTTTCGCGGGTGGGATCAATATAGGTCTGTGTCATGAACTGGCATTCTCATCTGTAACCATGCCAGCATGTTACACGAACCAAGCCTATAAAAAAGACAATGCTTCAATCGCAAGATTTTGACAGGGGATGATCTATGACCACCACGACATCGCATTATCGCAGGATTGTTGCCATCTTGTTGATTGTCACGGTCGCGAGCCAGATTGCCTATCTCGCCTTGCTCAAGGATGTTGGCATCGTCGAAGGCTGGCCGTTGCGTTCAACCATTTGGACGATTGAAACTGTGGTGTTTTCATTGCTCGCGGTTGCTGCGCTGGCGGCGCTCGCTGGCGGTGAGCGGCATCGGCTCGTTTGGGCCACTATTGCGGTTTCGGGACTATTCAACGCGCTTCAGGCTGGAATTGGCTTATCAATGTTTTTACCGCCGTCACAAGCTGGTGACGGTGGCAAGCTCCTGTTTGACACCGTTCTGGCGGGCGCCTTTCTGTTTTTCTTTCTGGCCAAAGTGCTAATTGGCTTGGCAAGTGCAATCCTTGGCTTCGCGCTGTTTCAACAAGCGAGCGCGGCGGGCAAAATCATTGGCGTGCTGGCGTTGCTGGGTGGGGGTGCCGCAGTTGCGCTCAATATAGTCGCCATGCCACAAGGCTTGGCACTGGTTTTCCCCGCAGGTGCCGCTGGCACGGTCGCCACGTTGACGCTTGCGATTGCCACATGGATGGTGAGTGCGGTGAAGCGGTAGACCGCTTAGAGATGCCTGCGTTTAATCTGAATCAGTTCCCCTGCGAAGGGCGCCCATCAAAGTAATACTTTGATGGGACCCAAGGCAGGGGCCCAGAACCAAACAAACAAAGCCCGCTTTCGCCGACGTTTTTCAGTCCGGGGCTGGGCCCCTGCCTTCGCAGGGGAACTAATGCAGATTTAACGAGTCCTGCGCTTAACCCATCATCCCGCCAACACCACATCCTTATAGCGAACGCGCAATTCAGTCTTGAGGATTTTCCCCGTTGCGGTGTGCGGCAAATCATCGGCGAAGATGATCTTGTCAGGCATCCACCATTTGGCGATCTTGTCTGAGAGATAGGCGCGGACATCATCTTCACTCAGTTCTGCGCCGGGCTTTTTGACGATGATCAGCACGGGGCGTTCATCCCATTTGGGGTGATACAGTCCAATCGCGCCTGCCTCAGCCACTCCTGGGCAACCAACGGCGGTATTTTCAAGCTCAACCGAGCTGATCCATTCGCCGCCTGATTTGATTACGTCCTTCGATCGATCAGTGATTTGAAGCGTTCCGTCTGGATGAAGGATCGCGACGTCGCCGGTATCAAACCATTGCTCATCTTCAGTCGCGTCGGCCTCGGCCTTGAAATAGCGTTTGATCACCCACGGCCCGCGAATATAGAGCTTGCCCGATGCGATGCCGTCACGCGGGAGGATATTGCCTTCATCATCGACCGTCCGCAGTTCAACCCCGAATGGCGGACGGCCTTGTTTGCACACCATATCGACTTGCTCATCGAAGCTCATAGCGTCCCAGTTCGGGGTCGGCGCACCCATCGTGCCAATCGGCGAGGTTTCAGTCATCCCCCACGCATGGCCAACACGAACGCCCGCTTTCATCAGCCGCTCAACCATCGCGCGCGGCGCTGCTGAACCGCCGATGATCGCAAGCCGAAGCTTCCCCAGATCAGCGCCTGTCGAATCCATATGCGCAAACATCGCGAGCCAGACGGTGGGCACGCCTGCGGAATGTGTCACGCCTTCATCAATCATGAGTTTATGAAGAACGACGGGATCATTGACGGCAGAATAAACAAATTTGGCGCCCGCCGCCGCCCCCGCCCACGGCAATCCCCAACTGGCGGCGTGGAACATCGGCACGATGGGGAGCATCACAGACTGCGTTGAGAAATCAAACGCGGCGGGTTGAAGGCCCGCCCAAGCATGGAGCATTGTTGATCGGTGTTCATATAGCACGCCCTTGGGATTGCCCGTCGTCCCGCTGGTATAGCAGAGCATGCACGGATCGCGTTCATCGCCGTCATGCCAATCAGTATCGCCATCATAGGGCGCGATCCAATCTTCAAACCCGCCGGGCGCATCATAACAGATATAATGTTTGATGCTTGTCCATTGCGGTTTCAGCCGGTCGATGATCGGCTGGAACGCCGCGTCATAAAGCAGAACCTGATCCTCGGCATGATTGGCGATATAGACCAATTGTTCGTCAAACAGTCGCGGGTTGATCGTATGAAGCACGCCGCCAACGCCCACCGCGCCGTACCAGCTGACCAGATGGCGGCTGTGGTTCATCGCAAAGGTCGCGATCCGGTCACCAGGCTGTATACCCGCCGCGCGCAGTGCCTGCGTCATCCGCAGAGCATTGCGGCGAATGCCCGCCCAATTGGTGCGCGTTTGGGTGCCATCGGCCCAGTGCGATACGATCTCACGCTGACCATGTTCGCGCGCCGCATGATCAATCAAATGCGTTACGCGTAATTTCCAATCCTGCATGCCGCCGAACATATAATCTCCATCTGAATTCTTTTGATCGCTCAGTGTGGCGCGGCGTTCATCAAGATGCAATTGGCCTTTCGTCGCTTTCGCTCACGCCCCCAGCGTCTCGGCGAGCAAGGTATTCGCGCGCGGGCCATCCCAGTTCATGCCGCCGATCATCCGCCACACTTCCTTGCCGTCCTTGTCATACAGCACCGTGGTTGGCACCATCCCGGTGGCAAAAGCGAATCCGAGATCAGACTTTTGATCGAGATAGGGCTGGAGCAGCGCAAAATTCTGTTTATCCCAATAATCATCAACAATCGCGCGGCCTTGACTGTCTTGGCTGACGACCATCACTTGTAAGCGCTCAGCCTCGTTTTTGGCGAGCGCATCGAGCGTGGGCATTTCAGCAACGCACGGCCCACACCACGTCGCCCAGATATTAACAAGGATGGGACGACCACGAAAGTCGCCGAGCGTTACTTTATCGCCGTTTGGCGCTTCGAAAACGACGATGGGCATCGTTTCGCCTTTGTGGCTGATATCAAGCGTGCCGGTATTTTCTGGCTCATCGCTTGCCTCAGTCGCAGTATCGGCACTCTCCTGCGCTTGCGGTAAAGTCGGAGATTGCTTATCGCATCCGGCAAGCAACAACGTGACCAAAAGGAACGGTAAGATTAACGAGCGCACGGGCAATTCCAATTCGATGTGGGGCGGGCGCTTTGGTGAAGGACCCGCGTCGGTGATGGCTGAGATAAATGCATCAATCCCATTCGACAAGCGTTTGTGGCGCGAAGATATTGCGGGATCGAAAGCGCATGTCGCGATGCTGGCTGGTTGCGCGATTATCGGTGCTGATGATGCCGCAACAATTGATGCTGGGCTTGACACTGTGGCCGCTGAATTTGCTGCAAATGGCGTGCCGGTTGATCTCGCACTGGAAGATATTCACATGGCGGTTGAGAGTCGTCTTGCTGAATTGATTGGCCCTGTTGCGGGTCGGCTCCACACTGCGCGCTCTCGCAATGATCAGGTCGCGACTGATTTCAAACTGTGGGTGCGGGGTAGCATTGATGCGATTGACGCTGGCTTAGCGGGCCTGCAAGCCGCACTTATCGTGCGCGCTGAAGATCATGTGGATGCAGTAATGCCGGGCTTCACTCATCTCCAAAGCGCACAGCCCGTAACGCTTGGTCACCATCTGATGGCCTATTATGAGATGATCGCGCGCGATCGAGGGCGGTTTGCCGATGCCCGTGCTCGGCTTAACCTCTGCCCCTTGGGCGCAGCGGCGCTCGCGGGAACGGGCTTTCCGATTGACCGTGCAATGACAGCGGCGGCACTCGGTTTTGACGCGCCTACTGCTAATTCGCTTGATAGCGTATCAGACCGTGATTTCGCGATTGAGTTCCTCACTGCCTGCGTTGGGTGCTCGCTCCACCTGTCACGCCTCGCTGAGGAATTTGTGATCTGGGCAAGCCAGCCATTCGGCTTCATCGCGTTGCCTGATGCGTGGTCAACGGGCAGTTCGATCATGCCGCAAAAGCGAAACCCCGATGCGGCCGAACTCGTGCGCGGGCATAGCGGGCGGATCATCGGCTGTATGACCGCGTTGATGGTGACGATGAAGGGCCTTCCACTCGCTTATTCAAAAGATATGCAGGACGATAAGCCGCCCGTATTCGAAGCGTTTGACCTGGTCGCGCTCAGTATCGCTGCGATGAGCGGGATGGTGGAAAGCGTGACCTTCCGCACCGACCGGATGCGTGCTCTGGCGGAGAGTGGCTTTGCCACCGCAACGGATCTTGCCGATTGGCTCGTTCGCGTGGGCGACGTGCCGTTCCGCGAGGCGCATCATATTACAGGGCGCGCGGTGAAGCTGGCTGAAGAACGCGGGTGCGGCTTGGCTGACCTGCCGATTGAAGCGCTTGTTGGGATAGATGCGCGGATCACCGCTGGCGTGTTCGATGTCCTATCAGTCGATGCCTCAGTCGCCAGTCGAACCAGCTATGGCGGCACCGCGCCATCTGAGGTAAGCAAGCGGATCGAGCAAGCAAAGGCTGGTTTATGAAAATCAAATTGATCATCGCGATGTCGCTGCTCGCGCTTGGTGGATGCGGCGCGCGGGTGGCGCTCACGCCGCAAGCAGGCGCAAGTTTGCCTCAGAAACCCGCAATGGCAGCCGTTGTGCCGACAGCCGATCAACTGATCACCGCTGACACCCAAGCACGCCCTGAACGCAGCGACGAACAATTGCGCCGCTCTGAAAAACGTCAGGAAGACAAGTTCGATCTGCCGCCAACGAAGTGAAACCATGGATTATTTTGAGATAAAAAACGGCGCAATGCACGCCGAAGACGTTCCGCTTAACGTGATTGCTGATGCGGTGGAAACCCCCGTCTATGTCTATTCAGCGACAACGATTGAACGCCATGCGAAGGTTTTTATCGAAGCTGTAGCAGGATGCGGTAACGCGCCACCGCTCGTTGCTTTTGCGGTCAAAGCTAATCCCAACGGCGCGGTGCTGACAACACTTGCTCGGGCAGGGCTTGGCGCTGATGTTGTGTCAGTGGGTGAATTAAAGCGCGCGCTGGCGGCAGGGATGCTGCCTGAGAAAATCATCTTTTCAGGCGTTGGCAAAACCGCGAGCGAGATGGAATTTGCGCTTTCTGCAGGCGTTGGCCAATTTAATGTTGAATCAGAGCCTGAGCTTGAAATGCTGTCCGCCGTCGCTGTCGCTGCGGGGCAGATTGCCAGAATCGCAATCCGGATCAATCCCGATGTTGATGCGCGCACGCATGCCAAAATCTCAACAGGGAAATCTGAGAATAAATTCGGTATCGCTTATGATCGCGCACGTGCGGCTTATGGTCTCGCGGCATCGCTCGCGGGCCTTCATGTGCAGGGTGTCGCGGTGCACATTGGTAGCCAGTTGACTGATCTTACCCCGCTTCAAACCGCATTTGCGAAGGTTGGCGCGCTGATCACTGATCTCCGCGCTGACGGGCATATCATCACGCACGCTGATCTCGGCGGTGGTCTCGGTGTGCCTTATGATCTCAGCCAGCCATTGCCCCCAAGCCCGCAAGCCTACGGCGATATGGTGCGCGCCGTAACGAAGGATTGGAACGTGCGGTTGGCGTTTGAGCCTGGCCGGTTGATCGTGGCGAACGCTGGTGTGCTGCTCACTCGCGTGATCCGTGTCAAACCAAGCGTCACCAATACACCCTTTGTGATTGTCGACGCCGCGATGAACGATCTCCTCCGCCCAAGCCTTTATGACGCATGGCACGATATCCGCAGCGTGGTGCCGCGCGGCGAACAAATTCAAGCGACCATTGTAGGCCCCGTCTGTGAAAGCGGCGATACTTTTGCAACCGCGCGCGCGATTGATGTGGTCGAAGCGGGCGATCTCGTCATCCTTGCCACCGCAGGCGCTTATGCGGCGACAATGGCAAGCACCTACAACAGCCGCGCGCTCACGCCTGAAGTGATGGTGTCAGGCGATAAATGGGCGGTCGTCCGCGCGCGCGTGCCGATCGAGGAACTGATCGCAGCGGAGGTCGTGCCCGACTGGTTGGGTTAAGTTGTTGTGAAAGTGACCAGATTTTAACCTACGATCTTCTGGTTATGAATCTAACCCGCACCCAGCATAGCCTGACACAGGCGCGTGATCGCGGCCCTTGATTGTTCGGTGGATTGCGCGTGGTTCGCAATCCCTACCGACGCGCTGAACAGCAAAAAGGCGATTGCCTTTGCATCAACTTTCGCCCGTCCCTCGCGTTCGACCACCAGTGCCATTTGATCCTCAATCCACGCGTTTAGAGTATCCGTGATGGTCAAGCGATAGATTCCTTCCACAATCGGTTCGCTTTGAGCAGGGCATTTGCCATGACGACGAGCTTTCGCATGATGGC
>JAYUAU010000100.1:0-7645 GCA_043741135.1 Sphingomonadales bacterium
GGGGTCCAGACCTTAACAAAGACTCTTTTTGTCTGGGACTGGACCCCTGCCTACGCAGGGGAACACATTTGCTCTACCTAAACTCATCATGCTCTAGCCGCCACCTCACCGGTTTTTTGGAACGCCTGCCAATCGGTGGCTCAATCCTCGAATTGGGCTGTGGAGGTGGAATCGATGCGGCGCATATGATTGCGCGCGGTTTTGCCGTTGATCCAACCGATGGTGTTGCCGAAATTGTTGAGCAGGCGCAGGCGCGATTGAGCACGCCCGTCCGCGTCATGCGTTTTGAAGATTTGGCCGACACCGAAAAATATGATGCCGTCGTTGCCAATGCATCATTACTCCATGTGCCTCGCGAAGGTCTCGCTACGATTCTGGGCAAAGTCTGGTGTGCTTTGAAACCGGGTGGTTGGCATATGGCGAGTTACAAAGGCGGCGGGGCCGAGGGGCGCGATGACCACGGTCGATACTATAATTATCTCTCACGCAGTGACGCCGAAGCCTATTATCGCGCCGCCGGTGAGTGGAGTGTCCTAGAATTTGAAGAATCAATAGGCGGCGGATATTTCGGAAAAGTCGGCCCTAGGATTAAAGTTTCGGCGCGCAAAGCTTGATTTAATTCGGCATTCCGCCACAGTCGCGCGAAACAGGGGAACCGCCACATGCCACGCTCACTATTCATCTTCTCGCTCATCTACGGCGGCCTTGTGTGTATGGCGGGGGTGCTTGGCACCAAGATTGTCGCGATTGGGCCGTTGACTGTTGAGGCGGGGATTATTGCGTTTTTGCAGCTTGTGGTGCTGTCGAGCGCGGTGTCCGAACTTCACGGCAGTGCGACCGCAAACCGTCTCGTGCGCTATGGTTTCATCCCGCTCATCCTCTCGGCGTTGCTTATCCAGCTCGTGATTGCACTCCCCGCAG
This sequence comes from Sphingomonadales bacterium, assembly GCA_043741135.1. Taxonomy (GTDB): domain Bacteria; phylum Pseudomonadota; class Alphaproteobacteria; order Sphingomonadales; family Sphingomonadaceae; genus Aquisediminimonas. The sequence goes on from JAYUAU010000100.1 coordinate 922, forward strand.
CGGAATTTTGGAAACAGCAAGAGGCATTTACCAGCATCCTAGGTCAAGGATCGCGGTTGATGTTTGCCGGGGTCATTTCCTACGGCATTTCGCAGACGCTCAACGTCTATCTGTTTGATAAGCTCCGCAGCGGCACGGGCACTATGGTATGGCTGCGCGGCGCAATTGCGGCGGTGGCAAGCCAGATTGTTGATACGGGATTATTCATCACGATTGCCTTTCTGGGCGTGTTCCCGATCATGCCACTGCTAATTAGTGCGATCACCGCAAAGGTTGTGTTGTCGATTGTCATGGTGCCAGTGATAATTTCGCTCGCTGTCGCGCTTGGCAAATGGCTTGACCGTGAAGGGCCGCTCGCGCCATAGCGCGACGGATGAACATGCCATCGTCCCAAATCTCAGCGCTTGCCAAGGCCGAGGTGCTTGCCGAAGCTTTGCCTTATATGCAGCGCTATGCGGGCGCGACGTTTGTGATCAAATACGGCGGCCACGCGATGGGCGATGCCAAGGCCGCGCGCGATTTTGCTGAAGATGTTGTCCTGATGAAAGCGGTTGGGATTAACCCGATTGTTGTTCACGGCGGTGGCCCGCAAATTGGCGCAATGCTCAAGAAACTGGGCGTTGAAAGCTCGTTCATCGACGGGCTTCGCGTGACTGACGCTGAAACCGCAAAGATTGCCGAAATGGTGCTGTCGGGCGCAATCAACAAGGAACTCGTCGCCTGGATTGCCGATGCGGGCGGCAAGGCGGTGGGCATCTCGGGCAAGGACGGAGGTTTTGTTACCGCTGAAAAGGTTGAACGCACCTCGCGTGATCCTGATAGTAATATCGAACGCGCGGTTGATCTTGGCTTTGTTGGCGAACCCAAAGCGATTGACCGCACGATCCTTGATACGCTTTCTGCCGCTGGGATGATCCCCGTCGTCGCGCCGATTGGCGCGGGGGTGGACGGGCATACCTATAATATCAACGCTGATACGATGGCTGGTGCGATTGCCGCCGCGATTGGCGCTGATCGCTTGTTTCTGCTCACAGACGTTGCTGGCGTGCTCGATAAAGCTGGCGCGTTGCTATCTGACCTTGATCCCACCAAGATTGCTGAGTTACGCGCTGATGGCACGGTGAGCGGGGGGATGATCCCCAAGCTTGAAACATGCATTGCGGCGGTTAAGGGCGGGGTTGAGGCTGCCGTCATCCTTGATGGCCGCGTTCCACACGCTATGCTTGTCGAAATTTTCACAAAGAGCGGCGCTGGCACGCTCGTTCACAAATGACGTTTGAAGGCTGATGACTTATGAATATGCTCGTTAATATTGCCGATTATCTGCTCTCGATTTTGCGGTTCATCATCATCGTCCACTTTATCATGTCGATCTTGGTGAGCTTCAACGTGATCAACACTTACAATGATTTTGTACGCGGATTGCTTGAGGCTCTCGACCGGTTGACCGCCCCAATTTATCGCCCGATCCGGCGATTTATGCCAGACCTCGGTCAGATCGATTTTACGCCGATGGTGGTGTTGATCCTGATCACGATTGTGCAGAACTTCATCCTGCCTGAACTTAAATTCTGAGGCTATGACGAACGTTTGGTTGACCCTGCATTCCCCTCTCCGCCTCCCTGAGCTTGTCGAAGGGCTGCCCTTTCTCTAGTGAGGAGGACAGCCCTTCGACAGGCTCAGGGTAAGCGGTGGTTGGGCCAATCAAAAGTTTTGAGACTTCCGATATCCCGTCGCCCCTTCTGCGAGACAGATAAATGACTGCCACCTTGATTGACGGAAAAGCCTTTGCGGCTAAGCTTCGGAAACAGATTGCCGAGGGGGTGTCCGCGTTTCATGCTGAGACCAGCGACATTCCCGGGCTTGCGGTTGTTCTCGTCGGTGATGATCCTGCCTCAGCTGTCTATGTGAAATCAAAAGAGCGGCTGACGGTCGAGGTTGGTATGCGCAGTTTTGCGCACCGCCTGCCCGCTGATACCAGCCAAGCCGCGCTCATGGCGCTCGTTGAAACGCTCAACGCAGACGACAATGTAGACGGCATATTGGTGCAATTGCCGTTGCCAAAGCCTCTTGATGAACTCGCGGTGATTGGTGCGATTGATCCCGATAAGGATGTTGACGGCCTCCATGTGGTGAGCGCGGGGCGACTTGTCGCGGGGCTTCCCGGGCATGTCAGCTGCACGCCGCTGGGCTGTATGATGCTGATCCGCGATACTCTGGGGGATACACTCATCGGCAAAAATGCAGTAGTGATTGGACGCTCAATCCTTGTCGGGAAACCAGTGGCGCAATTGTTGCTCGCGGCAAATTGCACCGTGACAATCGCGCATAGCCGCTCGGTGGACTTACCCGATATTGTTCGCCGCGCTGATATTGTCGTGGCGGCTGTCGGCCGCGCAGAAATGGTCAAGGCTGATTGGATCAAGCCCGGCGCGTGCGTTATTGATGTAGGCATCAACCGCGTGGCGGCGGAAGAGGCGGGGAAAACGAGGCTTGTCGGCGATGTTGATTTCGCGGGTGTTGCGCGCGTTGCGGGATCGATTACACCCGTGCCCGGCGGCGTTGGGCCAATGACGATTGCGTGCCTTTTGCACAATGCCTTGCAAGCCGCCCGAATGCGGCGCGGTCTCGAAGTGGATAAACGGTTTTGATTGAGCTTTTCATCTCAGCGCTGGCAACCTTCTTTGTCGTGATTGACCCGCCGGGCTGCGCGCCGATTTTCGCGAGCCTGACCGCAGGCGCAGAGGCCGCACACAAGCGCGCCATGGCGATCCGATCAGTCTTCGTTGCGACGATAATCCTTCTGGTCTTTGCAATATTTGGCGAAGATTTGCTCCGCAGCCTTGGGATCAGCCTTGATGCTTTTCGCATTGCGGGCGGCATCATGCTGTTTTTAATCGCGCTTGAAATGGTGTTTGAAAAACGCACTGAGCGAAGAGAAAACCGCGCAGAGGATGTCAAATCCCGCCCAGAGCAGGACGATATCTCGATCTTTCCGATGGCCATTCCGATGATAGCAGGGCCGGGGTCAATCGCATCGGTGATGCTGTTGATGGCGCGGAGCGAGGGAATTGAGCAAAGCCTGATCGTACTTGGCGCGCTGGCGTTAATCCTCATCCTGACGCTTGCGATGCTGTTGATGGCGGGGCCGCTGATGAAATTTCTTGGCCACCGGATTGAGGCGATGATCACGCGGATATTGGGCGTGTTGCTGGCAGCGCTCGCCGCACAATTTGTGATTGATGGGCTGAAGGCGAGTTTTCTTTGAGCCACTAGACTCAAAATCGATCAGATTGAATCGTCTTTGCGAGCGAAGCGAGGCAATCCATACTATGGTGCCGCGAGTGGATTGCCGCGTCGCTGCGCTCCTCGCAAAGACGAATGTGCAAATCTGATCGGATTCGAGTCTATCTGAACCATCACTTCGCCAAAACAGCCTCCGCGCTCGGTGCGCCGTCAAATTGCAACCGCGCCAGCCGCGCGTAAAGGCCATCTTCTTCGATCAAGCTTGCATGAGTGCCGCTTTCGACAATCATCCCTTCGCTCATCACGATGATCCGGTTTGCAGCGCGCACGGTGGCGAGGCGGTGGGCGATCACAATCGTCGTGCGGTTGACCATCAGCCGCTCAAGCGCATCTTGCACCAACCGCTCTGATTCAGCGTCGAGCGCTGATGTTGCTTCATCAAGCAACAGGATCGGGGCATCGCGCAGGATTGCGCGCGCAATCGCCAGCCGCTGACGCTGCCCGCCTGAAAGTCGCGCGCCTCCTTCGCCCATATAGGTATCAAGCCCTTCAGGCAGCTTGCGCAAAAATTCAGCGGCGTTGGCGGCTTCGGCGGCGGCCCACAGCGCATCGTCATCGGCATCCCACCGCCCGTAGCGCAAATTATCGCGCGCTGAAGAGGCAAAGATGACCGTCTCTTGCGGCACCATGGCGATGCAACTGCGGACGTCGGAAGGGTCTGCATCAGGCAATGCGACGCCGTCAATGCGGATCGTACCGCTTTCAGGATCGTAAAAGCGCTGGATCAATTGGAACAAGGTCGTCTTGCCAGCGCCCGATGGGCCAACCACCGCAACGGTTTCCCCCGGCGCGATATCGAGTGTGAAATCAGCCAGCGCACTCACATCCTGGCGCGTCGGATAACGGAATTTGACATGATCAAACTGCACATGGCCCCGCGCTGGCAAGGGGAGCGCAATTGGATTGGCAGGCGCTGCTATATTTGGTTCTTCAGTCAATAACTCGCCCAAACGACCCGCAGCGCCCGCGCCGCGCAGTAAATCGCCGTAAACTTCAGCCAGCGAACCGAACGCCCCTGCGACAAGCCCGCCGTAGAGCACGAACGCAGCAATCGTGCCGCCAGACATTGTGCCTGCGGTGACGTCAATCGCGCCTTGCCAAATCACTGCGGTTATTGCGGAAAAAACAATGCCTATGATGATTGCGGTCATCACGGCACGCAACCTGATGCGACGTTTTGCGGTGCTAAAGACATTATCAACAGCACCTTCAAAGCGCTGCGCCTCGCGACCTTGCTGACCAAAAGCCTGAACAATTTTCATCGCGCCGAGAACTTCATCAACCATCGCGCCAACATCTGCAACGCGGTCTTGGCTATTGCGCGACACATTGCGGACTTGGCGGCCAAGGATGATCACGGGGATCATGATCGCAGGGATGGCGATTAACAGCAGGCCAGTGAGTTTTGGCGAAAGCACAAACAGCACGCAGATGCCACCTATGCCCATCACGGTATTGCGCAGCGCCATCGAAATTGTTGTGCCAACAACTTGTTCAATCACCGTCGTATCTGCGGTTAATCGCGATGCGATTTCGGACGGGCGGTTTTCTTCAAAAAAGCTCGGTGAAAGCCGCAAGAGGTTTTGCTGAACCCCAATGCGGATATCGGCAACGACGCGTTCTCCCATCCACGAAACGAAGTAGAATCGGAACGCGGTGGCAATCGCCATGACAACCACCAGTACGAGAAGATATTGGAACCAGCGCGCAATATCGCCGCCGCTTGTCGAAAACCCCTTATCGATAATCAGTTTGAAACTGTAGGGTACGCCAAGCGTTGCTGCTGCCGAAATCAATAAAAATACAGCCGCTAAAAAAATCTGGAGCGGATAGCGCGCTGCAAAGCTCCAAATCAGGCGGAGATTGCCAATTTTACGGTTGGAATATTCAGGGGGTTTCTCAGTCATTTGAAAGCGCCTAGCAGGACAAGTGACCAGTCTCAATCAAAGACTGATACGATTGTGCATTGCAACATAAACTCAAATGCCGCATCACCTTCCACAAGTAGGGAAATTCCGATGTTATATGATGTTTATGAGATGCAACGCACTTGGCTTTCTGGTGTAAGTAGCCTCGCGTCGATGAGCGCGCATATGCTCCAGAGCAGCGCAAATCCATTCGCTTACCTTGGTGGCGGCGATGTGCTTGCCTCTGCACTTGATGTCTTCGCGCATGCCTCTGCGCCGCGCGGAAAACCTGCGTTTGGATTCGCGACGACGGTGATTGACGGCAAATCGGTTGCGATTAACGAAGAGATCGTGCTTCAAAAGCCTTTCGGTCAGCTCAAGCGCTTCGTGCGCACTGAAAATGGCGTGCGCCGCGAAGGTGATCCCAAACTGCTGATCGTCGCCCCAATGTCGGGCCATTTCGCCACCTTACTGCGCGGCACCGTTGAGAGGATGCTGCCCGGCCACGATGTTTACATCACCGATTGGCGTGATGCGCGCAGTGTGCCAATCGCCGCTGGGCGCTTTGATCTTGATGATTATATCGATTATCTGGTTGAGTTTCTTGAGAGCATTGGCCCCGGCGCGCACATGCTGGCGGTGTGTCAGCCGTCGGTGCCTTGCTATGCGGCAGTAGCGCTGATGTCAGAGGATCAGCATTCCTGCCTTGTGCGCAGCCTTACGATGATGGGCGGGCCGGTTGATACGCGTGAAGCACCAACCGCTGTCAACACGCTCGCGACCGAACGTCCACGCAGCTGGTTTGAAAACAATGTCATAGCCACAGTTCCCTATACTTATCCGGGGGCAGGACGTCGCGTTTACCCGGGCTTCCTTCAGCTCTCCGGCTTTATGTCGATGAACCTTGGCAATCATATGATAAGCCACTGGGAGATGTTCAAACATCTTGTGGCCGGCGATGATGAAGCCGCCGACGCGACCAAAGACTTTTACGATGAATATCGCTCAGTTTGCGATATGACCGCTGAATATTATCTCCAAACGATATCAGTGGTTTTCCAAGATCACAGCCTGCCCAAGGGTGAGATGATGCACCGCGGACGCCGCGTTAATTCAGCGGCGATCACCTCAGTTGGCTTGCTCGCGATTGAGGGTGAAAACGATGATATTTCAGGGCTTGGCCAAACCAAGGCGGCGCTAACGATAGCGACCTCGCTCGATGATGCTCACAAGAAATATTATATGGCGCAAGGGGCAGGGCATTACGGCATTTTCAACGGCAGCAAATGGCGCGATAAAATTGCGCCGGTGGTTGAGGATTGGATTTTGGCGCATGAGTGAAACGGGATATGGGTGCGGGATGTTCCGCTTACCCTGAGCCTGTCGAAGGGCTGTCCTTACCTTTGAAGAGAAGGACAACCCTTCGACAGCGATTGTGTTTGGGTCAAGCGGCGATGACGATTTGTTTTGCAATAGAGTTGAGGATGATGAGGAGCTTTCTGGCGACGGCG
>JAYUAU010000101.1:0-7631 GCA_043741135.1 Sphingomonadales bacterium
TGATGAACGCTCGGCAATGCTTGAAGTCCGCGCAGGCACAGGCGGCGATGAGGCCGCTTTGTTCGCAGGCGATTTGTTTCGCATGTATGGGCGCTATGCCGAAGAGCGCGGATGGAAGGTTGAACTGATTTCGGGCAGTGCGGCTGATATGGGTGGTTACAAGGAAGTTGTCGCGAGCGTCACTGGCAAGGGCGTGTTTGCGCGGTTGAAGTTTGAAAGCGGCGTTCACCGTGTCCAACGTGTTCCCGTTACCGAAAGCGGCGGGCGTATCCATACTTCAGCAGCGACAGTTGCGGTGCTTCCTGAGGCTGAGGAAGTTGACGTCCAAATCAACGACAATGATTTGCGGATTGATGTTTACCGATCATCAGGGCCGGGCGGGCAATCAGTCAATACGACTGACTCAGCGGTGCGGATTACGCATCTCCCCTCAGGGCTTGTCGTGATCCAGCAGGATGAAAAATCGCAGCATAAGAATAAGGCGAAGGCGCTCCAAGTGCTCCGCACACGGCTTTATGAGCTTGAACGTAACCGGCTCCATGATGAACGCGCAGGCGCGCGCAAATCGATGGTGGGTTCAGGCGACCGCAGCGAACGCATTCGCACGTATAATTTCCCGCAGGGCCGCGTGACTGATCACCGAATCAATCTCACGCTCCACCGCCTGCCTGAAATTCTTGAGGGTCAAATGGAAGAGCTCATCAGCGCGTTGATCAGTGAAGATGAAGCTTCGCGGTTGGCGGCGGCGGATGAATAAGCGCTTTAGAGGCATCGTGGAGAACCTATTTGGTTGGTTTGTAGATCAAGGTAGCCAAATCAGTTTATCGTTGCGTGGTGGGCTTCCTAGCGCGCTTCGGTTTTGCTCAGAATCGTCTTTGCGAGGAGCGTTAGCGACGCGGCAATCCACCCGCCGCAAAAGAGTATGGATTGCCGCGCTTTGCTCGCAAAGACGGAATGGGTCGATTTGAGGAGATTTGAGAAGGTGTCGCTGATTATCCGTCACGAGCTGGCGCATGCCGCTGCGGCACTGATCACGGTAAGCGACACCCCTCGGCTTGATGCTGAATTATTGATGGCGCTGGCTCTGGGGGTCAGTCGCGATAAATTGCTGATGCGGCATCTTGATGCGGCAGCGCCGGATGCTTTTGCGCCGTTCTTGGCCCGCAGGCTCGCGCACGAACCGCTCGCTTACATCATCGGAACCCGTGATTTCTGGACGATCACCCTTGCCGTTGCACCCGGCGTGCTGATCCCTCGCCCCGATAGTGAGACTTTGATCGACGCCGCAGTCGATCATTTTGGCACAGTGGGGCCGCGCACTGTGCTTGATCTTGGCACAGGCTCGGGCGCGCTGTTGCTCGCGGCTTTGGCACAGTGGCCAGAAGCGCTTGGGCTGGGGATTGATGCGTCAGATGGTGCACTGATAGTGGCGTGTGAAAACGCAGAATCGTTGGGGATGACAGACCGCGCTAGCTTCCAAAAGGGAGATTGGGCAGTTGGTTTGGCGGGTCAATTTGACCTTATTCTGTGTAATCCGCCCTATGTCGAGAGCGCGGCAACTTTATCGCCAGAGGTGATGAACGAACCACACAGCGCGCTTTTTGCAGGTGCTGACGGTCTTGATGATTATCAGATTATCATCCCTCAGCTGCCTGCCCTCATTGCGCCGCGTGGCCTGATTGCGATGGAAATTGGGCATTTGCAAGCCCAAGAGGTCAGCGCTTTGTTCGCAGGGTCGGGAATGGAGACATCGTGCCGCAAAGACCTTGGCGGTCGTGAACGCGCGGTGTTGCATTTTGCGCTTGGTTTTAGCGAATAACTTGCGTAATACTGCCTGCTAAGGCGCGGACAGGTATTTTCTTCCCACCCTTACCCCCACCATCTGAAGCTTCGGGTTTATCGGAAGCTTTGGCCAAGCGGCGGATGCGATGAGCGCGTGTCTGGGTTCGCACATGGTGAATGGGGGCCAGTGACTTCGAATATGAAATGGATCACGCTTTCACCCCAATGAGTAAGGGACGCACCTTTTGCTAAACAATCGTCAAGTCGGCCGCCGTCGCGGTCGGGGTAACCAGCGCCCGCAAGGCAATAATGGCGGACGCGGTGCTGAACAAGGCAATCGCATCGATAACAGGGCACGCGGCAATGCGCCGCAAATGCTCGAAAAATATTCAACGCTCGCGCGTGATGCCCAGCAACAGGGTGATCGCGTAATGGCCGAATATTATCTGCAATTCGCCGATCATTATTTCCGTGTCGTCGCCGATAATCGTGCACGGATGGAAGAGGCTCGGCCTCCTCGCGATGAGGGGGGGCGTGAAGATGGCTACCGTGAAGACGGCAACCGCGCTGACAATGGCCGCGACGATTGGCAGACTGAAGACGGTGACGGCTCTGACAAAGAAGAGCGCGCCGAAGCTGACGTGGGCCAAGACCGGTATCAAAACAATGATCGTCAGCAGCAGGCGCGTCCACAGCGTGATCGCGGTGATCAAAGTCGCGCACCTCAAAACCGAGATGCTCAAAATAGAGAAGCGCCGCGTCGCAACGATTATCGCCGCGATGAAGGCGGTGCTGCGCCGCGCTCAGTCGAGCCACGCGAACCCCGTTTCGAAATGGTTGATCAAGCCGAGGTGAGTGCTCAATCAGTGCAGCGCCAAGTTGCCCTCAATCAAGGTGGCTCAATACCACGCCCACGTCGTGCGCGCGCGCCACGAACTGAGTCCGAAAGCAACGGTTTTGATGCCTCGATCCTGCCACCGGCAATTTCTCTATCCGAACCGGAAGAAAAACCAGCGCCCAAGCCACGCACTCGCGCTAAGCGTGCGGTGACTGAGGCAAGTGCTGAAAGTTAGTTTTTCACCCTAGCCATTCTGCTCAACATGGGGCACTCTTCCCATCACATAACGAAAGGGTGCCCCATGTTGCGTTACGGCCTTTTGATCGCAGCGATTGCTGCTCCCGCTATCCTGTTGGCGCAAAGCGCGCAGGGTGATGTCGCGGTCACGATCTATAACAATAATCTCGCACTTGTTCAGGATGCGCGCACGCTGACCGTGCCGATTGGCCGTTCGAAACAGGAATTCCCTGATGTATCAGCGCAGATCAGGGCGGAGACTGTAACGCTTTCTGGCCCTGGCATTGCGATTGTTGAACAGAATTTCGATTATGATTTGCTCAGCCCTGATAAATTGATGGAAAAGGCTGTGGGGCAGGTTGTAACGATTGTGCGCACCAACCCCGCGACCGGCGTTGAGACGCGTGAACAAGCAAAAGTGCTGGCAGCGAATGGCGGGATCGTCCTTCAAATTGGCCAGCGGATTGAAGTTCTCCGCGATGACGGCCTGCCCGTGCGCGTTGTTTTTGATAAGGTGCCCGATAATCTACGCGCGCGGCCGACGCTCTCGGTGACGATTGAAAGCGCGAAAGCGGGCACGGTGCCCACGCGGCTTTCCTATCTGACGCCGGGCTTTGGCTGGACTGCCGATTACGTAACGCTTTTCGATGAGGCCAAGGAAACAATTGACGTTCAGGGTTGGATCACGCTTACCAACAATACCGGCACAACATTCAAAAATGCCGATACGTTGCTCGTCGCGGGCAATCCGTTTGGGCGCGGCGGTGACGGCAATTATTCGAGTATTCAGCCCGCAACGATTGAGGAAGCAGGCACCGAAAGCGGCACGCGCGAACGGCTGGGCGATTATTATCTTTATCCGCTCAAGGAACGCACGACGATTGCCAATGCGCAGCAAAAACAAGTCAGTTTCCTTGATGTCAAGGGCGCACCCGCGCGCAAAACCTATCAATATGTGAATGGCTGGCTATCGTCTCAGGCCGAACCGCAAAGCGCGGCCACCGTGCTCAAATTTTCAACGTCAAAGGGCGGTGGTTTGGGTGATCAGCTGCCATCGGGCACAATCCGCATTTATATGCGCGATCAACGCGGCGATCCGCAATTCATTGGCGAGAACCGGATTGAGCATACGCCGATGGGGTCACGCATGGCGATCCGTACGGGTGAAGCGTTCGATGTGAAGGTCAAGCCCCTCGTCGAAAAGCGTGAAAAGCTCTCCAACCGGCGCTGGCGCACGACAATGCGCTATACGGTCACCAATGCAAGGCCCGGGCCCGTTACGGTCGATCTCGCGCAGGATGGGCTTTACGGCGATGTGCGCGTGACTGAACAAAGCATCGTTGGTGAGCGTATTTCGGCAGACCGAATTGAATGGAGCGTGCTCGTGCCCGCCAATGGCAAAGTTGATCTTACTGCGACATTCGATTCGCGGTATTGAACCGTGCGGGCGCGTGCCTTTTTTCTGACGATCATGCTGCCGGTGTCAGCGCTTGCGGGACCAGTGGTTTCGTCCGCGCCTGATGCGGTCTCAGTGACGCTTTACCGCGATCCGGGGCGGACTGAGGGCGCGATCGATGCGAAAAATCCCGGCGGTTATGCGCTGATCACTGAGACGCGCACGATCACGATTCCAGCGGGCGAAAGCGTGATCCGCTTTGAAGGTGTGTCTGAAGGCATGTTCCCTGAAACCGCGATTGTCACGGGATTGCCAAGCGGTGTGCGTGAGAAAAACCGTGATGCGCGGCTGATTTCACCTGCGGGCTTGGTTGATGCGTATCTCTCGCGCTCGGTTCATCTACGCCGCACGAGCCGCGCGACGGGCAAGGTCGTTGAACAAGACGCGATATTGCGCGCAGGCCCCGACGGTGGTGTGATCCTCCAAACCAGCGAAGGGATTGAGGCGCTCGGCTGTTCAGGACTTCCTGAACGGATGCTTTATGACGGTATCCCTGAGGGACTGTCTGCAAAACCGACGCTGTCAGTGCTGACGACGAGCGAACGCGCGGTGACGGCTACAGTGCAGCTCAGTTACCTTGCGCAGGGGTTTGACTGGTCAGCCAATTATGTTGCCAATGTTGCAGCCGACGGAAAAACGCTCTCGCTTTTTGCGTGGGCGACGATTGCCAATGGCGGCGCGCAAAGCTTTGTGCGCGCGAATACGCAGGCGGTGGCAGGGCAACCCAATAAGGAGGACAATGCCGAACCGCCTAAAGATGCGCCGCCCGAACTTCACCTGCAATGCTGGCCGCAGGATATCACGAGCACGCATGATATTTGGGGGAATGCCCGCAGTTCGGTTGATTTTGAAAAGGCACCATTACCAATATCGGCGATGAGCAGCGAGATTATCGTAACCGGGATGCGGCGCAGCGAAGCGCTGCAAGACGTTGCTGTGGCGATTACGGCGGTTCAAGAGGAACTCGGCGATCTGAAGCTTTACCGCATTCCCGAACCCGTCACCATTGCCGCGCAAAGCCAGAAGCAAGTCGCGATGATCCAGAAATCGGGCGTCAAATATGAACGGATTTACACCGCAAACTTTCAAGAAGATATGCGTGAGCCGCAACCGATGGCGTTCCTGTTGCGGATGAAAAATCTCAAAGCTGATGGGCTTGGCGTGCCGCTGCCCGCAGGCGGCGTTGCGCTGTTCGAAGAGGTGCAAGGCCAGATATTGCTTGCGGGTGAAGACAATGTGTCTGACCGCGCGATAGGCGATGATGTCGAATTCAAGGTTGGCCAGAGCCCCGACGTCCATTACGAAGTGGTCAGTCCAGCGCGGACAAGGGGCGCGGCTTCATTCCGTGTCACCATCACCAATGCCAGGCCAGTTCCGATAACGAGCGAAATGCTGTTACCATCTGAGCTATCAAAAAAACCAAGCGGATTGAAACGCAAAAATGGCGGCTGGCTATGGCGCGAGACAGTGCCCGCCAATGGGCAATCGGTTCTGGCCTTTGAGACCAAGCCAGCGCGGTAACGGTGGCTTGGTTTGAAACACTATCAGCATCAACTACGCTCGACGGCGCTTCATCCTGAGCCTAGGTAATGTGAATGCCCGACTCACCGTCATCACCTCCCTTTGATCCCGCCCACATCTGGCAACAGACGCTCGACACATGGGCCACGATGTTTGCGCCGCTCGCCGCCGCAGGTCATGATAAAGTTGATCGCAGCGATAAACGTTTTGCGGGCGCTGAATGGGATCACCCCGTCTTTGATCTGATCCGCCAAGGCTATGCCCAAATGTCAGAGACAATGATGGCGTCAGTTGAGGCGCTGCCTGGAAGTGACCCCGCGCAAAAGGCCAAAATGGCATTTGCGATGCGCACGATTGTTGACGCGATGAGTCCCGCCAATTCTCCCTTCACTAACCCGCAAGCGCTCAATCGTGCGGTTGAAACACAGGGGCAGAGTTTGATGGCGGGCTTTGGCCATCTTGTCGCTGATCTTGAACGCGGGCAGCTAACGCACACTGATCCCGCTGCTTTTGAAGTCGGCCGCAATATCGCAATCACGCCGGGCAAGGTGATTAAGGAAACGCCTCTTTATCAGCTTATCCACTACGCACCGACCACGCCGGATGTGCTCGCGGTGCCATTGGTGATTTTCCCACCGTGGATCAACCGCTACTACATTCTTGATCTAAACCCGCAGAAAAGCTTCATCGCTTGGGCAGTCGCGCAAGGGCTGTCAGTGTTCATCGTGTCGTGGAAATCGGCTGATGCGTCGATGGCGGATGTGATGTGGGATGATTATATCCTGCGCGGGCAGATTGACGCGATTGATAGCGTGCGCGCGCTTCTTGATGTGCCTGCGGTTCATGTGATTGGCTACTGTGTGGCAGGAACGACATTGGCCGCGACACTCGCATTGCTCACCGCGCGTGGTGAAGCTGGCAAAGTGAAGAGCGCAACTTTTTTCACTGCCCAAGTCGATTTCAGCGAAGGCGGTGAATTGCTCACTTTCATTGATGATCAGCAGTTTTCGATGATCGATAGCCTGATCACCGATGGCTATCTCGATGGGCGGGTGATGGCGCTGACGTTTAACATGCTGCGCGGGCGCGATTTGATCTGGAACTATGTCGCGAATAACTATCTTATCGGTAATGATTATCCCGCATTCGATTTGCTCCATTGGAACGGGGACACTACCAATTTGCCCGCCAAATGGCATCGTTCATATCTTGAGGATCTTTACCGTGATAACCGTCTGGTTAAGCCCGGATCACTATCAGTCGACGGCGTGTCGATTGATCTGCGCACGGTGAAAACGCCTAGCTATATTCAGGCAGGCCGCGAAGATCATATCGCGCCTGCGCAGAGTGTGTGGAAGATCATGGATAATTTGGCGGGCGATTTGACGTTCGTTCTCGCAGGGAGCGGACATATCGCGGGCGTCGTCAATCCGCCCGCTGCGGAGAAATATCAATATTGGCTTGGCGATAATAAGGCGACGTCGCTCGATGATTTCATTGCGGGTGCGACCGAGACCAAGGGCAGTTGGTGGCCGCATTGGATCGAATGGCTCCGCGTGCAAGATGGGACAAATGTTCCCGCAACGGGCGCGAGACTGCCGGGGCAGGGGGCGCTTGCGGTGATCGAAAATGCACCGGGGCGATATGCAACGACGCGGTGAGATTGGGGTGGTCGTGCCCCCGCATCCCTGAGCTGGGCACCTCCATTAACCGTCATTGCGAGGAGCCAAAGGCGACGCGGCAATCCAGAAAGTCTCACATTTCCGCAACCTTCTGGATTGCTTCGCTACGCTCGCA
>JAYUAU010000102.1:0-7626 GCA_043741135.1 Sphingomonadales bacterium
ACCTCCCCTAAAACAACGCAAACAGTCGCAAAGTCGGTTTCTTTGGTCATGTATTGGATCATGAGTCCAACCACCAAAGTTCGCACTTGCCCTCATCCCCGCCCAAAACCGGCGAGCGTCCCATGCGAGTTTCCCCTCACAGGCAGTGCGGCATACAACCAATATGGTTCGTTATGTCAGGGGGCAACGTAATGAAATTTACCTGAGTCGTCTTTGCGAGCGAAGCGAAGCAATCCATACTATAGTGCAACGAGTGGATTACCGCGTCGCTTCGCTCCTCGTGGGAAACGAGCTGTATTTGACACATTTTGAGCTCAGCCCATCAAGCAGGAATACCGCTAATCGATTTAACTTCCATGAAATCGCGCAACCCGTACACCCCGCCTTCACGGCCATTGCCAGATTGTTTGTAACCGCCAAAGGGTGCACCCGGCGCTGGGCCCCAACCGTTGACCACGACCATGCCCGCACGCAGACGCGGCGCGACGACAGCCGCCGCAGTTGGATCGCCTGAGATCACTGCGGACAGGCCGTATTCGGTATCATTGGCAATCGCGATGGCATCCTCCAGATTGTCATATGTCATCACTGTCGCGACCGGGCCGAACACTTCCTCACGCGCAATCCGCATATCGGGGGTCACGCCGCTGAACACCGTTGGCTTGATATAATAGCCGCGATTGACATTGGTTGGCAGCCCAGTGCCGCCGGTTTCAAGCGTTGCGCCTTCGTCGATTGCCGATTGGATCAACCCTTGGATTTTATCATATTGAGTCTTGTTCACAACGGGGCCGATATGCGCGCCTTCGGTCAACGGATCGCCAACCATAGTGCCATCAAACATTGCCTTGATGAACGAAACCGCAGCGGGCTGCTGATCCTTTTGGACAAGAACGCGCGTTGGGGCGATGCAGCTTTGCCCCGTATTGACAAGAACGCCTGATACCGTTGGCGGAAGAACCTTGGGCAAATCGGAGTCTGGCAAAACGATATTGGGGGATTTTCCGCCGAGTTCCTGATGAACGCGTTTCACTGTATCAGCAGCGGCCTTCGCGACGAGAACGCCTGCGCGGGTTGATCCTGTGAAGCTCACCATGTCAATGTCGGGGTGCGCTGAAATCGCCCCACCAACCGTTGGGCCGTCTCCCATAACCAGATTGAAAACGCCTGCGGGAACGCCCGCTGCGTGCATCACTTCGGCCAGAATCGCAGCGTTTCCAGGGCATTCTTCGGATGGTTTGAGCACCATCGTGTTGCCGCCCGCAATCGCTGGCGCGACTTTCAAGGCAATCTGGTTAAGCGGCCAATTCCAAGGCGTGATCATGCCGACAACGCCGATGGGTTCGTAAACGATTAGGTTCGCGCCCTGCCGCTCGCTAAATTGAAAATCTTTAAGCGCGGCGATGGTACCAAGGAATCCGCCCATGCCAGCAGGCGCTTGTGCCGCCATCGCAAAGCTTACCGGCGCGCCCATTTCAGCCGCCATTGATTTGGCGAAATCGGGAATGCGCTTTTTATATTCCTCAACGATGCGGCCGAGCAATTCGAGCCGTTCTTCGCGTGTTGTCTGGCTAAAGCTCTTGAATGCCTCTTTCGCGGCGGCAACTGCGGCGTCAACATCGGCCTTGGTGCTCATCGTGATTTCTGTGCACGCCTCCTCGGTTGACGGAGAGATGACTTCGTGGCGTGTTCCACCGTTTGAGGCGACCCATGCGCCGTTGATATAGTTTTTCAAATAGCTGTCCATCGTGTCTCTCCTGATCTGGGGGGTCATGCTTTGGTGGGATTGATAAGGAATTTTTCGCCAGTCGCGCGCTTGTTATACGCCGCGAGCACGGTGGGGTCGAGCGCTTCAGCTAGGCTAATTTCCTGAGTGTAATGGCTCGCGAAGGTCGTCGTTAATTCAGCCATCACCCGCGCGCGCATCGCGGCATTCGTTTCAGCACCGGCCTTCATCAGGAACGGCGTTAGCAAGAATCCAGCAACGCTCCACGTCAATCCAAAGCTGCGATTAAGCACCGTCGGCCCCGTATCAAGCCCGCCGTAAATATAGACTTGCTTGTTCACCGATGATCCGTAGCGGCTGTAAACCTTGGCGGTCCGGTTCGCCGCGACTTCCATGCATGAGAGTATCTGGCCTGCAAGCTTACCCCCGCCAATCGCATCAAACGCAATCGTTGCACCGGTCGCGACGAGTGCCTCAGTCAAATCATCCATGAAGCTGGGCGCGCTCGAATCGCAAATATATGTTGCACCAATCCCGCGCAACAAATCAGCCTGTTCCGCACTGCGAACGATATTGACCAGTGCGATCCCGTCCTTGATGCAAATTTTGTTGAGCATCTGCCCAAGGTTCGACGCAGCGGCGGTATGGACAAGCGCTGTATGCCCCTCAGCGCGCATCACCTCGGTCATCGCAAGCGAGGTAAGCGGATTGACAAAGCATGATGCTCCTTGCGCCGCAGTTGCTCCCTCAGGAAGTACCATGCATTCCGAAACGCGCGCGGTCTTAAACTGCGCATAAGTCGCGCCGCCAATCACGGTGACCAATTTGCCCATCAGCGCTTGGGCTTCGGGCGAGCTGCCTGCCTTTACTACAACGCCAGCACCTTCATTGCCCACGGGCATCGATTCGTCGATCCGCCCCGCCATCGCGCGCATATAATTCGCAGGGATTGACGCGGTGATCACTGGATTGGCGGCAGTTCCGCTCGCCTGCGCGGTGGACATATCGGCCGCCCCGACCAGCAGGCCGAGATCAGAGGGATTGATTGGCGCAGCGTGCATTTCGATCACAACTTGATCAGCACCGGGCTCACCCACATCAACACTGACGAGCGACAGTATGAGTTCGCCGCTGCTTTTAACAAGCGAATGGAGTTGCAGGCCGGTGGTCATAGTGAGTCTCCTAATTTCAATTGACGTTAACGTTAGCGTGAAAACGCGGTGATGAGTAGCGCTGATTTTGCTGTCCTACAGATAACCATATCGGTTATATGCGCGAATCGAAGGAGAATATATATGGCAATATTAGAAGCATTGATTGGCCCGATTGCGGGGCTGATTGATAAGATCATCCCCGATCCCCGCGCACGCGACGCCGCGAAGCTTGAGCTGCTCAAAATGCAGGGCGGGCAGGAAATGGAGGCGCTCAAAACTCAAATGGCCGCGATCCTTGCTGAGGCACAGAGCGTAGACCCGTGGACAAGCCGTGCGCGGCCAAGCTTCCTCTATGTCATGTATGCGATCATCCTGTGGGCGATCCCGATGGGCCTTATTGCGTCGGTGCAACCAAGCCTCGCCAAGGGAATCGCTGACGGGATGAATGGCTATCTCGCGGGGATTCCAGATTCGCTGTGGGGGCTATTTGGCACGGGATATCTGGGATATACCGCTGCGCGCCAATGGGGAAAGGTTAAGGGTGTGGATCGCTGATCCGCCATCCCCATATGCTCAGGCCCAGCATTGCGGCGTTCGAAATAAAATCAAGCGCCATCCAGATGTTGAAAACGGGCACAACGAAAACAAACCAATAGTTGAACCAAAAAAATGGCACCAGTGCGATGGCGTAAATCAAGAACATGCGGCGGGTAAAGATGCTGAACCAGACAAACAGCCCGCCAAGCACAGCCTGTGCGCCAAAACAGCCCAACATCAGCGCGCTCGTGACACTAAGGTGTTGATAGGCTGGATTGATCATCATCCGTTCAACCATGGCGGGCGCAATCAGGCACCACGCCCCGAGAATGAGATAGGGCAGCGCGATCAATCGCTGGATGTGAAGTGGCTTCATCTGCCGATATTGCTCTCGCGCAGGAGACTATTCAACCCTGTCCCTTGAAACTCTCGCTGCCCATGCCCCATATCCCCATCATGAGTGAAACAATCAAATGGCACGGCACCACCATCCTTTCGGTGCGATCCTCGGGTAAAGTCGTGATTGCGGGCGATGGTCAGGTTTCGATGGGGAATACCGTCATGAAACCTAACGCGAAAAAAGTCCGCCCGCTGGGTAAAGGCGATGTGATTGCGGGATTTGCCGGCGCGACGGCGGATGCGTTCACATTGTTTGAGCGGCTGGAGCGCAAGTTAGAGCAGTTCAACGGGCAGTTAATGCGCGCGGCGGTTGAGCTTGCCAAGGATTGGCGGACTGACAAATATCTGCGCAACCTTGAAGCGATGATGATCGTCGCGGATAAGGATATCACTTTGATCCTCACAGGCAACGGCGATGTGCTTGAGCCCGTTGACGGGATTGCCGCGATTGGATCGGGCGGCAATTTCGCGCTCTCCGCCGCGCGCGCTCTCCAAGGCTATGAGGCCGATGCTGAAGTGCTCGCGCGCAAGGCGATGAAGGTCGCGGCTGATCTGTGCGTATTTACCAATGACCAATTGACGATTGAAACGCTTACGGCAAGCTAACCCCTCCCCTTCAGGGGAGGGGCAGGGGGTGGGGACTGTCCCCAACTTCAATCCATCCTTTGACACTCCCCACCCCAACCCCTCCCCTGAAGGGGAGGGGCTTTCTTTCGGAAGCCAACATGCAAAACTCACTGACCCCCAAAGCCATCGTCGCCGCCCTTGACGCGCATATCATTGGCCAGACTGACGCGAAGCGGGCCGTCGCCGTAGCGCTGCGTAACCGCTGGCGGCGTCAACAACTCGGCGCTGACCTGCGCGATGAGGTGACCCCCAAAAATATCCTGATGATCGGCCCCACGGGCTGTGGCAAAACTGAAATCTCGCGGCGCCTCGCCAAACTGGCCGACGCGCCCTTCGTCAAGGTTGAGGCGACTAAGTTCACCGAAGTCGGCTATGTCGGCCGCGATGTTGAACAGATTGCGCGTGATTTGGTTGAGGAAGCGATCCGTCTTGAAAAGGAGCGCCGCCGTGTCGCGGTAAAGGACAAGGCCGAGGAAGCCGCGATGGCGCGTTTGCTCGATGTGCTCACCGGCAAAGGCGCTTCCCAAGCAACGCGGTCAGCCTTTAAACAACGCTTTGCCGATGGTCATCTTGACGATACCGAAATCGAGATCGAGCTTGAGGCCGCGCCGCAAACGCAATTTGAAGTGCCCGGCGGCGGCGGGATGGGGATGATCAACTTATCGGAAATGATGGGCAAGGCGTTTGGCCAGGGCCAGATGAAGCGGCGCAAGATCAATGTGCGCGCCGCATGGATCAAGCTGGTTGAAGAAGAAGCTGATAAGCGGCTTGACCAGGACGAACTCAGCCGCTCAGCCCTTGCCGATGCCGAAGCCAATGGCATCGTCTTCCTTGATGAGATCGACAAGATTGCAGTCTCCGATGTGCGCGGCGGATCGGTCAGCCGTGAAGGCGTGCAGCGCGATTTGCTCCCGTTGATCGAGGGAACAACCGTCGCCACCAAATACGGCCCGATGAAAACCGACCATATATTGTTCATCGCGAGCGGCGCTTTCCACGTAGCCAAACCAAGCGACCTGCTCCCCGAACTCCAGGGCCGCCTCCCCATCCGCGTTGAACTCAAGGCGCTGACGCAGGAAGATTTCGTCCGCATTTTGAAGGACACGCGCGCGAGCCTCGCCGATCAATATGTGGCCTTGCTCGGCACCGAAGGCGTCACGATCAGCTTCACCGACGACGGCATCGAAGCCATCGCGCGCACCGCGGCTGAAGTGAACGAGTCGATTGAGAATATCGGCGCACGGCGGCTGTCAACGATGATGGAAAAGCTGCTTGAGGATGTAAGTTTCAATGCCGAAGACCGCAGCGGCGAAACGCTCGTCATCGACGGGGCCTATGTCAACGCGCAGCTATCCAGCATCGCGCGCAACACCGATTTGAGTAAGTATATTTTGTGAGCGGGGGGCGTGGGACTGTTATTGCCATTGCTGATCGAGACGAACCACTGCCCCCTCACTTGCTGCGCAGAACACCGCTTTTCCAAACTGGGATCAGATATAGCCCAATAAGCACGGCGTTAGAAACTGCGTTCAAGGGAAAGCCGGTGTAGATTGATGCAAAGCTGTCAGTCACGAACCAGAATAAAGCGGCGAAGGTGAAATCGCGCCAGATGCCGCGCGCTTGATCATGGTCGAGCAAGGCCGCTGCCTTAAAGCAAGTGAGCATGGTAAGCCCCCAACCCATCGAAATGCAGCCCATCAACCCCATGGCAAAACGGAAATGGCGATCGGGCTGCGCAGGCACGGGGTTTTGGATGAGATCATAGAAGAGCCGCGATGCGCCTTCGGTTGCGGGAAATGCGAAAAGTGCTAGGATCGCGCCAAATACAATCACACCCCAGGCCCAGATAATTAGCCAGTTTTTCCAAAAATCGCTCATGTTACGTCTCCTTCGCAAAAACATGAAGCACTTGCTACAACATTGTAGCGACCGCTACAAGAGATAAATGAACATCATGCAAGACCAGCGCGCATTATGGATTGAAAGAATGGGCGACCATATTCTGGCACATGGCCTGAACGGCGCGAGCCTGCGCCCCTTGGCCAAAGCGGCGGGCACGAGCGACCGCATGTTGATTTATTATTTTGATGATAAAGCAGGATTGCTCACCGCGATCTTGGAGGCGATTGCGGCCCGCATGACAGGCCTGATCCTCGAACGCGACACGCAGGCTCCCCTACCTTATGAGGCGTGTTTAAGGCGCATGATGGCGATCTTTAATGATGCGATTTTCACGCCCTATATGCGGCTGTTCCTTGATATCGCGGCGCGGGCGGCAACGGGCGATCCGTTTTACGCGCGCGTGGGCGAACAATTGGGGCGGCTCTATTTCGAATGGGGCAAAGCACAATTGGAAAGCGACAATCTCGAACGCGATGCCGCGCGGCTGATCGCGACGGTCGAGGGGTTGGTCGTTCTTCAGGCGCTCGGGCTACACGACCTCTGCGCACAAGTGCTTTCTGCACCTGATGTATGACGATTGGCATGTCATTATCCAGTCGCTGCGACAAATGCCCCAGCGACGAAGCAATCCATTCGCGTCACCATAGTATGGATTGCCGCGCTTCGCTCGCAAAGACGGATGATGCAGATTTATTGCGAGTTGCTTTAAACCAAGCGACGCCAGAGGTCGCGAAACCATAGTTGAGTGATCCACTTGCATCGCGTATCGTTACACGATACTATGCCATTATGATTGTCAGCTTCAGGCATAAGGGGTTGGAACGTAGTATCGGACGGGTTCGACGCGCGGGGTGAATGCTCAGCACGCGCCCAAACTGAAGCGTGTTCTGGCGGCCCTTGATTCGGCTATCGACCTTGATGATTTGGCTATCGATTCCTACCGCCTTCACCAATTGAAGGGAGATATGAAGGGGCATTGGTCGATCTGGATCAACGGCAATTGGCGGTTGACGTTCCGCTTTGTCGCTTCTGATGTCGAGTTGGTTGATTATCAAGATTATCACTGAATGAGGCAATGAGTATGATGAAAAATCCACCCCATCCCGGCGAAACACTGCTGGAGGATGTCTTCGTGCCACTTGGCCTTGGCATTACCCAAGCGGCGCAGAAGCTGGGGATGTCGCGTGTTGCCCTCTCGCGCGTCGTCAATGGTCGCGCTGGGATCAGTGCCGATTTGGCGATCCGGCTTGAGACGGCGGGGGTGAGCAACGCGCGGTTCTG
>JAYUAU010000103.1:0-7589 GCA_043741135.1 Sphingomonadales bacterium
TTATGAAATCTGGCGGACATTGCCCGGCATTTGCATGTCGCCCGACGATGCCAAAGCCGGATATCGGCGCTTTGGTTTCTTGTGGGAGCCGAACCGCGCGACACCGATTGGCATGCCCTTGGAGACCGCAATCGTCCCGCGCGTGGGAATCAATTGCGCTTTGTGCCATGTCGGGCGCGTCGAAACGTCAGCTGGCCAATCGCAAACCCTGATCGGCGCGCCCAATACCAGCCTTGATCTCCAATCCTATTTGCAATTCATGTTTGGCTGCGTTGGCGACAAGCGCTTTACCGCCGACGCGGTGCTTGCCGAAAATGACCGGCTTGGCGGCGATTTATCGACGGTTCAGCGCTTGCTCTACCGCTATATGATCATTCCCCAAGTTAAAGGTGTGGTGGCCGAACAAGCGCGTCAATTATCGTTTATGAGCGATCAAACCAAATGGGGGCCGGGACGTGCGGCGGGGTTCCAACCCGCAAAGGTGCAAGTGCTTGGGCTCCCCTTTGATGGCACGCTCGATATTGTTGATACGCCGCCGCTCTGGGCGATGGCGCGGCGCGATGGCGGCGGGTTGCACTGGGACGGTGTCAATACATCGCTTCATGAAGTCGTGCTGAGTTCAGGGATTGGCAACGGCGCGAGTGCCAGTTCAATCAACCTCCCCAACCTTGATCGCGTTGAAAAATGGGTGCGCACATTGCCCCGTGCCCGCTATCCCTTTGCGATCAACGCCGCGCTTGCTGCATCGGGCAAAGCGATATTCACTTCAACTTGCGCTGAATGCCACACTGCAAATGGTGCACGCGCGGGCCAAGTTATCCCGCTGCGAATGATCGGCACTGACCGCAACCGCAGCGATTCGTTCACGCCCGAAACTGCGCAAGGCTTCCGCGCGATATCCGCCTACAAATGGCGCTACACCAAGTTTCGCAAGACGGGTGGCTATGTTGCCGCGCCACTCGACGGCCTGTGGGCGCGCGCTCCTTATTTACACAATGGATCAGTGCCAAATCTTAGCGCGTTGCTTACCCCGCCCGCAGCACGACCCGTTCGCTTTGCTCGCGGTTCGGCTAAATATGATCCGCAAAACGTCGGCTTTGCGACCGACAAAGGCACAACCTTTGACACCAGCCTTCCGGGCAATTCATCGGCGGGCCACCGGTGGGGCACTGAACTCGCCCCCGCTGAGCGCGCGGCGTTGATCGAATATTTGAAGACACTCTGACCAAGGACGTTTCCCATGCCGTTTGAAGTTGATGGTCTGCTCGTCAAAGTCCGTTCAGGCGCGGCGTTTTCTGCCGCGAATAATGACATATTGGGTAAGGGGACTACGATCCTTGAGGTGCCCCCGGGCAGCACCGGCGCGATGGGGCTTGACGCTGCTGAACACACAAGCTGGGTGAAGATTGATGCGGGCGATAATCCGTGGGACCGCGCGCATGCTTTGATGTCAGACGGTTTTTCAGCGGCAGGAAGCGGCGCCATCGCAGCAGAGCCTGATATGGCGCAGACGTGGGAAATGCCACCTTCGCCAAACAAGGTGAAATGTGTGACGCAACCGCCGAGCGGCAAGGGCGGCATGGCCATCGGCCCGCATTTTGCGTGGCACCTTGACGATCACTTTTCAGGTCTCAAATCAGCGCGCGCAAGCGTATCGGTAGGCGATCAAGCCGCAGTAATTATCGCGCATCTCGATACGGGATATGATCACAACCACAAGGCGCGCCCCGCCAATATCCTGACCGCACTTGAACGTAATTTCACGAAAGAAGGCGCACCCAACAGCGCGCAAGATGTGACCCCCGCAGGCTTTGCCAAAAGTCGCGGCCACGGCATGGCGACGATGGCATTGTTAGCAGGGGCTGACCCCGGCGGACTTCCGAACGGCTTCGTCGGCGCGATTGGCGGCGCGCCGGGCGCATCGATCATCCCGATCAGGATCGCCGATTTCGTCGTGCGGCTGACGACAAGCACGATGGTGCAAGGCTTTGCGCATGCTCTCGCGAACAAGGCTGACGTGCTGTCAATGAGTATGGGCGGGCTGGCCTCGGCGGCGGTCGCTGACGTGGTCAATCAATGTTATGAAGCGGGCATGGTGATGGTCACCGCAGCGGGGAACTTCGTCGGCGGCATTCCCAGCCCACGCTCGATTGTATATCCTGCCCGGATGCGCCGCGTGATTGCCGCAACGGGCGTGATGGCGAACGGGGGCGCTTATTTCGGCCTCGCCAACGGCACGATGCAGGGCTGCCACGGGCCTGACAGCAAAATGGATACCGCACTAGGCGGATGGACACCCAATACGCCCTGGGCTGAACTTGGCTGCCTCACCAACGTCGATCAAGATGGATCGGGCACATCATCTGCCACTCCGCAAATCGCGGCAACAGCGGCGCTGTGGATCGCCAAGAACCGTGCAAAGCTTGCTGCTTATCCGCACGCCTGGCAACGCGGCGAGGCTGTGCGTCAGGCATTGTTCGGGTCAGGCCGCAGCAGCACTGATTTGCTGAGTGCCGCACAAGTGCGCGAGCTTCTCGGACGCGGGAGCCTCAATGCGGTGGCCGCACTTGCTATGCAACCAGCGGCGGCAAACAGCCTTATCCGTGCGCCGATTGCTTCAGCCTCTTTCGATTGGTTCAAGCTACTCACGGGAACCGGCGTTGGCCTTGCCAGCGCAGCTGCGGCCCCGCGCGCGGCGATGCTTGAGCTTGAAATGGTGCAACTGGCTCAGCTTGATCCAAGCCTTGAGAGCATTATTCCTGACCCCGATAGCGGGCCGCCAAGTGCGGCTGATCGCAAGCGCTATCTTGAGGCCATCCGCGACAGCAAGGATGCGTCAAAAGCGCTTAAACATGCGATTGAACGCGCGCTGGGAACGGGGAACAGCGGGCCGCCGACCTTGCCAAGGAACCCGCGAAGAGCTGCGGCTACAACATCAACCCACACCACCGCCGCACCGCGCCCCAAAGCCCCCAAGCGCCGCCGTCTTCGTGTATTTGCGCTTGATCCAAGTTTAGGCGGAAACCTCGAATCCTACGCTGAACAAATGGCCACGGTTGATGTCCGCTACGAAACTGACAAACACGGCCAATCGATTCTGCGCCCCGGCCCCGTCGGCGATTATCTTGAAGTTGTTGATGTCGACCCTGCCTCCAATCAATTTTATCCAGCGGTCGATCTCGATGATCCGCATTTGCTTGTTCAAGACGGTCACGAACCATCGGAAGGCAATCCGCAATTTCATCAGCAAATGGTTTACGCGATTGCGATGCGGACGATTGATAGTTTTGAAAATGCGCTTGGTCGCGTCGCTTTATGGGCCGCGCACAAGAGCGAGGAAACGCAGAAATATGAATATGTGCCGCGTTTGCGGATCTATCCGCATGCCTTGCGCGCGAAGAATGCTTATTACAGCCCTGATCGTGTTGCGCTTTTGCTGGGCTATTTCCCCGCTGAATCACGAAATGATGATGCGACCGCGCCGGGCACATTAGTGTTCAGTTGCCTGTCTGCCGACATAATCGCGCATGAAATGACACATGCTTTGCTTGACGGCTATACCAAAGGATATCGCGAGCCATCGAACCCCGATGTTGGCGCATTCCATGAAGGCTTTTCCGATATTGTCGCGCTGTTCCAGCATTTCCAATACCGTGATCTGGTGCGGCGTGAAATCGCCAAAGCGCGTGGCAATTTGGGCGCGGCATCGCTGCTTGGTGGCCTCGCCAAACAATTTGGCGAAGGATCGGGAAAAAGTGGCGCGCTGCGCAATTATCTCTCTCAGCTTGACGGGATCGAA
Organism: Sphingomonadales bacterium; assembly: GCA_043741135.1. Lineage (GTDB taxonomy): Bacteria > Pseudomonadota > Alphaproteobacteria > Sphingomonadales > Sphingomonadaceae > Aquisediminimonas. Next base: position 3,800 of record JAYUAU010000103.1, read on the forward strand.
TATAAAAGCAGTTTTGAATCGCATGCGCGCGGCAGCTTGCTTGTCGTCACCGTATATGAAGCGTTTCGCGCTATTTTTGAACGCCGCGTAGGCGATCTGATCCGGCTCGCAACAGGGGGCAGTGGTTTGCTAGGGGACGGAGCCATCCATCCCGATTTGGTTGAGCGGTTAACCGACGAAGCTTGTTCAACCGCCGCGCAAGTGCTGCGGATGTGCATCCGCGCGCTCGATTATTGTCCGCCAAACGATATTACTTTCGGCGCGTTCCTGCGCGGCGTAATCACTGCAGACGTTGAGGCCGTACCGAGTGACCGTTATGGCAGCCGCACCGCCTTCCTTGAGAAATTCAGGCGACGCGATTTGCTCCCGACCAATTTACGCACGGTCTCAGTTGAATCGCTCTGCTGGCAAAAACCAGCTGTAAGTGATGAGCTTGGTTGGTTGCAAAACGCGGTCAAAGCGCTTGATATGCAGTGGCGAGGAATGATTGACCGCAAGGCTGTTTACGAGCTTAGCAGCCTGCGTTGCGGTGTTTTCCATTTGCATCTGACCAAAGCCATGGAAAAAGACGATGAGGCGCGCAATGCGATTTGCAAAGCGCTTGGCTTGCAGCCCGATCTCAAACTCTATGATAGCAACGGCGGTGAGCGCGCTGATTCTCCCATAACAGGCTTCAAGGTTGATAATGTGCGCGGTGCTGTGCGGATATCGCCCGAAGGTAAAATCATCGAGGAAATCATCATCACGCTCACCCAGCGCAAGCCAATTTTCTATGATCCCGGCAATCCGGCGAGCGGCTACTTTTGGTTTCGCGGTGGATCAACTGTGATCATCAACCCCAATAACCGAGACGGTGATGCTGAGCTCAAATATGTGATCAGTAAATCAATGACGCGGCCTGAAAGGCTTGACGCTGAGCGAGAGTTTCGCACGAACCCGCCAACGTCTGGCCAGCGTGCATTGTATTTTGGCGATAAAGGGCTTGCGAGCCGTGAGCCCTTTGCAGCGCTTCACCGCGAGGAGGATTGAGCCATGCCAAAAGCGAAAACAAAGCCCAAAAATACGCTCCAGCTGCGCCTCTATTGCCACGGCCTAGGCGATTGCAACTTGATCGGTGTGCCCGATAGTGAGGGTGGCACCTTCTGGATATTGATTGATTGCGGCATTCATACGTCGGCTAGCGGTGGGACTGAGCGGATACGCTCAGTCGTTGATGATATATTTGCGCTCACGCCGCGGCTTGATGTTGTGGTGGGCACGCACGAGCATTGGGATCATATATCGGGCTTCCTGCAAGCCGACGATCTATTTGGAAAATTCGATATTGGTGAAATCTGGTTCGGCTGGACTGAAAACCCCGCTGATGCGATGGCGCGCAAGCTTGACAAGTTTAAGGGCGATGCGTTGGCGGCGTTGGTGAATACAGCGCTGCGGCTCGACGGTGATGCGCGCTACGGTGCTGATGCTGCGCAAATCGATTCGATGATGGGCTTTGTCTTCGGCTTGAAGGGGGAGCGCGTTCGCGATGCGCGTGAGAAATTGCGCGGGCTTTCAAACATCGTCCGCCATCTTGAACCCGGAACCATTGTGCCGCTGCCTGCCAAAGCAAAGGCGATCAACGTCTATGTCCTTGCGCCGCCTCGTAATGAGGCATTGCTCGGGATCAATGATAGCAAAACGCAAACTTATAGTGCGGCAGGCGGGGCATCACCGCTTGCCAAATCGCTGCAGAACAGCATGGCGCTTGAAGCGGGCACAATGCGGATCAAGGATGATCCGCTGGCTCCGTTTGAGGAGGTTGCCGGCACCCTGCTTACCGAAGTCTTCAATGGCAAAACAAGCGACAAAGAGCGCGTAAAACTTGCCCGCGCATTCCTATCTGAACATTATGCCGGGCCAGCGCTCGTTGATCCGAACGACAAATATGCAGAGGCTCCCAAGGCTGATCAGCAATGGCGACGGATTGACAGCGATTGGCTGGGGGCGGGATCAGACCTTGCGCTCCAGCTTGACGCGCGCACCAATAATACCAGCCTTGTTCTTGCGATTGAAATTGTCGCAACTAAAAAGGTGCTAATCTTCGCCGCCGACGCGCAAGTGGGCAATTGGCAAAGCTGGGCAGGTGTCGATTTTGCCGCTGACGGCACCAAAGGCGCTGATCTGCTCAAGCGGACAATTTTCTATAAAGTTGGCCATCACGGCAGCCGCAACGCGACGCTTTCTGAAAATGGGCTTGAGCTGATGAACAGCCCCGATCTCAGCGCGTTCATTCCCACCGACGAAGTGATGGCGAAGAAGGTCGGTTGGTCAGATATTCCCGCCGTTAAACTGCTTGACCGGCTGAAGCAAAAAACGGGCGGCCGCGTGATCCAATCTGATGCTGATTGGATACAAAAAGCGGGCGAAGACATTGCGATCAAGAAAAGCGGATCGATCAAAGATATTACGTTGAAACGCGGCACAGGCGCGCCATTTGAAGGCGCACCCTATATCGAATTGCAGATTGGGTGAAGCATGCACTCACCATAAAAGTGGTGAGCCCTGCTGGATTCGAACCAGCGACCTACTGATTAAAAGTCAGTTGCTCTACCGACTGAGCTAAGGGCCCCGCAAAGGGAAGCTCGCCACTAGGCGGGTGAGCGGGTGCGGTCAATACGTGCTTTTAGATGACAGATATTTAAGTTCGTTACCGGATCTCTCCACTGCGGCGCAATTTCGATCAGAGGGTTGAGAACGAAACTGCGCGTCCTGAAATCACCATGGGGAATGCCAAGCCCCTTGCTTGACCAAATCCCGCCCGACCAGAGGATGATATCAAGATCAAGCACACGCGGTCCCCAGCGCCGCGTTGGTCGCCGCCCGAAATCCTGTTCGATGGCCTTAAGCGCTGCGAGCAACCGTGGGGGATCAAGATCACTTTCAATCAGCGCGACGGCATTGGCGAATAGCCGCGCGCTTGGCCCCAAGGGTCGGCTAAATATAGTTTTCGACTTGGCGACAACTGGTAACCGCTCAATCGCTGCGGCAAGGATGCGCGCAGGCGAGCCGTGCCGGTAATGCAGGCTGTTCGATCCCAGCGCGATGATATAGTGATGGTTTGCCACGAGCTCATAGCGCCAATGCGCCGGTATAAGTCAATTCCGACGTTGACGAATCTCTACAACCCCGTTACGCGCGCTATCTTTCAAGATCACTTTGAGTTTAGATTAGGACGAATGACATGGCGCGGATTTGCGAACTGACCGGCAAGGGCCGTCAGGTGGGCCACAATGTTTCCCACGCCAATAACAAGACAAAGCGCACCTTTCTGCCAAATTTGCAGAATGTTACATTGATGTCCGAAACACTTGGCCAAAGTGTGAAGTTGCGCGTTTCAACGCACGGGCTTCGTTCGGTTGAACATGTTGGCGGGCTTGATAATTGGCTCGCGAAAACCAGCGCTGAAAAACTCAGCCTGACCGCACGCCGCCTCAAGCGCGATATCGCCAAGAAAGCGAAAGTTGCCGCTTAATTAGACCCAAAATCGATCAGATTGAATCGTCTTTGCGAGCGAAGCGCGGCAATCCATTGGGTGGTTCGGCGAGTGGATTGCCGCGTCGCTGGGGCATATGCCCCAGCCTGTCCAGAGCGGCTGCCTTGCCAGCCAGTCGAAGGGCTCCTCGTGGGAGACGATTCACATTTTACACAAGTTGCGCTAGAGCGGGATGAGGATTAGTTGAATCGTTCCCCTGCGGAGGCAGGGGTCCAGACCTTAACAAAGACTCTTTTTGTCTGGGACTGGACCCCTGCC
>JAYUAU010000104.1:0-7582 GCA_043741135.1 Sphingomonadales bacterium
CGTCTTTGCGAGGAGCGCAGCGACGCGGCAATCCACTCGCGGCACCATAGTATGGATTGCCGCGCTTCGCTCGCAAAGACGAGTGTTGCAGATTTATCGTGAGAAGCGCTAAACTTCGCGCAACCTTGGCATCAGTTCAACGAAATTACACGGGCGGAAGCGGCTGTCGAGCTGGTGGACTAATATTCCGTCCCACCCGTCCTTCACCGCGCCCGTCGATCCCGGCAGCGCGAAGATATAGGTGCCGTGCGCCATGACCGCACAAGCGCGGCTTTGGATTGTTGATGTGCCGATTTTTGCATAGCTTTGCCAGCGGAATAGTTCGCCAAAGCCCGGAATATCCTTGCCACCAAGCCGCGCGAGCGCTTCAGGCGTTACATCACGGCCGGTCAGGCCGGTGCCGCCGGTTGTGATCACCACATCAACGCTCGCATCCTCGCACCAGCGGTGGAGGAGCGCGACAATATCGTCAGCATCATCGCGCAACAGCACGCGTTCCGCGATTATGTGACCCGCTGCCTTAACTCGTTCAACTAAAATGTCGCCAGATGTATCTTGTGCCAACGCGCGGCTGTCTGACACCGTCAAAATAGCGATGCGGACGGGGGTGAAGGGCCTGCTCTCATCAATTGGCACTTTGAACGCCAGCTATTCGGTCAAGCCGCACCGCACTTGGGCCGGGTAGGCCGGGGAAACGAGGCCACATGCCTTGGCTGAGCGCTGCTAAACTGCTGGCAGGCTGCCCTGCTTGCTGCTCATACATCCAATAATTGCGCATTACCGTGGCGACATAAGCGCGCGTTTCCCAGTAAGGGATCGACTCAATATAAAGCAAAGGATCATTATTATCGCGCGTCCGGGCGTTCCAAACCCCCACTGGCGTTGGCCCGGCATTATAGGCTGCGATTACCTTTGGCAGGAAACCACCGGTTTCGCTCATGTCACGAATTTGTTCGATATAGCTTTGGCCAAATTCCATATTGATCGCAGGGTTAGCGAGCGATCCGACAGTCTGGCCTCTGCGGCGCGCAATGTCAGCGGCGGTTCCAGGGCGGACTTGCATCAGCCCGCGAGCGCCTGCTTGACTTGTCACATCAGTGCGAAAGCGTGATTCCTCAAGTGTGTGCGCAAACACCAATGCTTTATCAACGCGCCAGCCGCCCGTTGGCACCCATCCTTTGGGAGCGGGGTAACGCGCGCTGGCTTGCGACTGCGCGCCTGATGGTCCGTTATGTGCGAGGAAAAGCTGTGTTGCGGGCAAATCCATCCGTCCTGCCAATACGGCAAGTGCCACGTGGTCGCGTGCATTACCAATGCGGGCCTGATAACGGATCAGTTCATCGGCAAGGTCGCGTTCTCCAATTTCAGCGAGCGCAAGTGCTGCGCGAACATTGGGAAGTTTTTCAGCATTGCCATCAAGCGTTGGATCATCGGGGATGGCTTTGAGGCCAAGTCGCTGGAGGGCGAGCAAGCCGTAAAATGTCTCAGGGTTGCGCGCGGCAGACCGGAGCCGCGATGCAATCATCGTGGGCGTGCCCGCCGCCATATCAGCGCGCGCTGCCCAGAAATGGCCAGCCGCTACAAGCTCACTATCTGAAGCACGCCTAGCGACTGACGCAAAAGCAGCTGACGCCGCTTGGTAATCACGCTGACGCCACGCGGCGAGACCCTGCACCCAATCAGCTTGCGCTGCCCATTCGCCAAGACCAACTTGCGCTTTGGCCGCAAGGCGGCGCGCCGCAACGTCATCGCCGGTAATATAATAAGACCATGCCACGCGCTGTTGCCACTCAGTGCGGCTTTCGCTGCCAAGTTCGACGGCTTTTGCGTCTAGGACGGCTTCGGCTTCATTGGGTTGATTATCTTTGATCAGCGGCAGGATGCGCGCCGCCATTGTGCTGCTCAGCGCATCATCAGCGCGCGCGACTTTGCCGCGCCGCGGGGCTGAGCCAAGCCAGTTAAGCTCTTGGGTTGAAGGGAGCGCGGGCAGTGCTTCAACCCCGCGCGCTTTGGCAAGACGGACAAGCGACTGCGCTTGCGGCAAATCAGGGGCTTTTTCAGCAAGTGCGGCGAGTGCGGCACCGTCAATCGCGGGTGAACCCTTCGCCAAATAAAGCTCTGCACGCGCGACATTATGGAGCGGGCCTTCGGGCATGGCTGCGAGCTTTGCTGCGGCCCCCGCCCAGTCATGCGACTTTATCGCGGTAAAGACATCACGGTAACGCTCGCGCGCATTGGGGCCGAGCTGCGGCACGATGGCGCGCTGGGCAGTGAACGTTTGAACGCTCTCCGTCCCGGCGAAAACTGGCTGGTTCGCAGACATAAGAAAGGCAGTGGCTATTAGGTATCGGACAGTCACAAAGTCATCCCTTGAACAGCATGAGCATATCGGCCCAGACGCTTGCTTTGCGCCCGGGGTTCAGGAGAAGATTGCGGGGATGCAAGCTCGCCATGGCGTTGATAGTGCCGCCATCGTGGTTAATTTTGTATAAACGTCCGCGCGCTTCGATCTCACTTACCCCTATGATTGCACAACTTGGCGCACGACCGAGAAGCCACAGCGATTTCGGCGCGACAAGTTTGACATGATGAAGCGCAATTTCGTTGAGCTTAGGCATTGCTGTTTCATCAATCATGCCGCTTGGTGGGCGCGCAGGGGCGATGCTTGCCAGATAGATAGACGCACGATTTAGACCAATTGCAGCGAGCATTTTGTCAAACAAGGCACCCGCATCGCCGCTTAGCAATGTCGCTTGATCGCTCGCTTCGGGCATGTCGATCAGCACCATCGTACCCGCATGTTCATCGCCAGAGGGGGAGATGCGGCTCGCTGCCCTACCCAGTTCGGCAACAGTCTCAATGGTCATAAACCAATGCTTAAATTCTGCTAATGTTGAGGGCATTGCCTGAGCAACTGGTGCCACTTCAATCGGTTGAACGCCCGCTGATTTCGCAACCGCCTTTACGGCAGCGCGGTCTAGCCACGCGGTGGGGGCTTCATCGATGAGCGTATCAACACCCATCTCGCTCCACCATCTCATGAGGCTTGCACCATCACGCGCTGAAATCTGTGTTGCGATAACATCCATTGCAGCCGATAGGGGGTGTTGAAACGTCTGCGTCAACGTGCAAATTGTACCTTTCTGACAAGTCGTTAGCAACACGGGACGAATGAGGGCTTATCGCTACGTGATAAGCGAACGGAGATCAAAATGACCGAGCGGGAATCGATGGAATATGATGTCGTCATCGTCGGCGGCGGGCCTGCGGGGCTTGGCGCGGCGATCAGATTGAAGCAGATTTCTCCTGATATTTCAGTATGTATCCTTGAAAAAGGATCAGAGATTGGCGCGCATATCCTTTCAGGCGCGGTCGTTGATCCTAAGGCGCTTGATGAATTGTTGCCAGAGTGGCGGACTAGCGGATGCTCGATGGCAGACGTTCAAGTCACTGACAATTGGCACTGGGTTCTTTCAGCCAATCGGAAATATTCGTTGCCCCACCTGCTCATGCCGCCGCTGATGAGCAATCACGGCTGCTTCACCGGATCGCTTGGTAATTTGTGCCGCTGGCTTGGTGAACAGGCCGAAGCGCTTGGCGTAGAGATTTTCCCAGGATTTGCAGCAGCCGAAGTGCTGTATAACGAAGATGGGTCAGTGCGCGGTGTTGCCACGGGTGATATGGGCGTTGCTAAGGATGGCAGTCACAAAAGCGACTATCAGCCGGGCATGGAATTGCACGCCAAATACACTTTCTTTGCTGAAGGCGCGCGCGGTCATCTGACCAAGCAAGTCAAAGCCAAATATGATCTTGAGGCGAATTGCCAGCCGCAGGTTTATGGGCTTGGCATGAAAGAACTTTGGGATATCAAGCCTGAGAACCACGTTCTCGGTCGGGTGATCCATACGCAAGGCTGGCCGCTTAACGAGGAATGGGGCGGGGCCTTTCTCTATCATCAAGCAAATAACCAAGTTGCGCTCGGCTTTGTCGTCGCGCTTGACTATAAAAATCCGCATCTTTTTCCTTTTGAGGAATTTCAGCGTTGGAAACAGCATCCTGAAATTCGCAAAATCCTTGAAGGCGGCAAACGCGTGTCTTACGGCGCGCGGGCGATCAATGAAGGCGGTTGGCAATCAGTGCCAAAGCTGGCGTTTGCAGGCGGCGCGCTCATCGGCTGTTCAGCTGGATTTGTGAATGTGCCGCGCATCAAGGGCAGTCACACCGCGATGAAATCAGGGATGCTGGCGGCACAGAGCGTTGCAGACGCACTGATCGCTGGTCGGATGCACGATGAACTCACGACGTATCAGCCATCGGTGAACGAGAGCTGGATCGCCAAAGAGTTGAAACTTGTTCAAAATGCCGAACCTTCGATGGCGAAGTTTGGCGATGATTATGGCACAATAATCGCGGCTGCGGACATGTGGATGCGCACGCTCAAAATCGGTTTGCCGATTGCGATGAAGCATCACGCCGATCACACGACGCTTGGCCGCAAGGATATCTATCCCAAGATAGACTATCCAAAACCCGACGGCGTGTTCAGTTTTGATCGGCTTTCATCAGTGTTTCTATCAAACACCAACCATGAAGAAGATCAACCTTGTCACCTGAAGCTTAAGGACGCGGCGGTTCCGATTGAGGTCAATCTTAAACTCTATGATTCACCCGAATCACGTTATTGCCCTGCGGGGGTTTATGAGATTGTGGGGCAGGAGGAGAATAAGCCGCGCCTCCAGATCAACGCGCAAAACTGCGTCCACTGCAAAAGTTGCGACATCAAAGACCCGACGCAGAATATCAATTGGGTAACACCGGAGGGCGGCGGTGGGCCTAATTATCCGAATATGTAGCATATCGTTGGCGGCGGCATTGGTCATCACGCCGGTGTCTGCGCAAAAAAGCGTTTCAACGCCGCTCTCCGCTTATGTTCAAGGCCGCGCCGCCGAAGCCGAGGGCAAACCCAATATTGCCGCACTGGCTTATGCCAATGCGCTGAGTGTTGAGCCCAAAAATGCGGCGCTGGCGGTGCGCGCGTATCGGCAAGCGATGTCAGCGGGAAATCGCGCACTCGTGCTTCGTGCTGCTCGTGTGCTTGAGGCAGGCGGCGCCCTGACCGCTGACGCGCGCATTTTTCTCTATCTTGACGCGATTGACCGCAGTGATTGGCGTGGTGCACGGCTGGTGATTGATGCGATAGAAGAACAAGCGAGTTTTGATTTTCTGGTGCCTACGCTGCGTGCGTGGGTCACTTACGCCGCGCGAGACGGCGATGCTCTGGCACCGCTTGCAGCAAGATCAAAAAGCAATCTGACCGAGATTTATTCACGCGAACACCGCGTCTTGCTGATGGCGGCGTTGAAGCTGAACCAGCAGGCCGTCGCCGCTATTGACGCAGTCGCAGGCAATGATCAGCGGGGGATATCGTTGCGATTGGCGGTTGCCGCGCAAATGATTGCGAACAAAGATCAATCTTCGGCAATCACTGCGCTCAGCGCGCCTAATGCAGTGCTGATTGCGGCGAGAGAGCGCACCGCGCGCGGCGAAGCTTTGCCTGACAGGGTTGCTAATATCACTCAAGCCAGCGGCGTCTTGTTCGCGCGGATTTCGGCGGACTTAGTCAAGGATGGTGCGCCCGCGCCCGCGCTTACCCTTGCGCGTCTGGCAGTCTTTGCCGCACCCGAACGCGCAGAGAGTAAGCTCGCGCTTGGCGAAGCGCTGGCAGCCGTGAACCGCGAGGATGAGGCTCTGACTGTCCTGGCGACGATCGATGAGAAAAGCCCGATTGCCTCTATCGTTCGCAACGTGAAGATCAACACGTTGGTCGCAGCTAACCGAACCAAGGATGCACTTGAGGCAGCACAAATCGCGAGTATTTCCCCGGACGCTGATTATGCTGATTTTTTGTTGCTGGGCGAAATATATTCAGGCGCTAATGACGATAAGCAGGCTGTCGCTGCCTATGAACGCGCGATTGCGCTTGCGATTGTCAGCCCCGCCGGTGACCAAGCCTTATGGGGCCTATGGCTTCGTTTGGGGGGTGCGCTTGACCGTGCGGGCGATTGGAAGCGCGCAAAACCAGCGCTTGAACGCGCCGTTGCGCTCGCGCCGAACCAAGTGTCTGCGCTCAATCATTTGGGCTATGCGATGCTTGAGCGCGGAGATGATCTTCCGACCGCAACCACACTGATTGCTAAAGCTAGTGCACTTAGGCCCGATGACGCGCAAATTACAGACTCGCTCGGATGGGCTTTGTTCAAGCAAAATCAGCTTTCTGAAGCGATTGGATTGCTTGAGCGCGCGGTTGTGAAGGAGCCGCGTGAGGCGGCAATTGGTGAGCATCTGGGCGATGCTTATTGGGCGAGCGGACGCCGCGTCGACGCGCGCTATGCCTGGGGTGCGGCGCTCATCCAGGCAGAGCCAAGCGATGCCGCGCGGCTTGAGAGCAAAATCGCCAATGGGCTGAAGCTCTCGTCGCAATGATTTGTGAAACTGCTTATGCCAAGATCAATCTTGCGCTGCATGTTCGGGCGCGGCGCGCCGACGGCTATCATGATCTTGAAAGCTTATTTGCCTTTGCGGCGCACGGTGATGAGCTGAGCGCGGCACCTTCTGAGCGCCTTACTCTCACGATTGAGGGGCGGTTTAGCGAAGGCCTATCAGCGGGTAATGATAATCTGGTGATGCGCGCGGCACTGGCTTTGCGCGTTGCGTTTGGGGTTAAAGATGGTGTCGCACTTCATCTCGATAAGCGATTGCCGGTAGCTTCAGGAATTGGCGGCGGGTCAGCCGATGCCGCTGCCACGCTCCGGCTGCTTGCACGGATGTGGGGTATTGATCTGCTTCATCCCCAATTATTTGAGATTGCGCGCAGCCTTGGGGCTGATGTGCCGGCGTGCCTTAAGAGCGTGACGATTTGGGGCGAGGGGCGCGGTGATGACCTGCGCGAGGTTGAGATTGAGGGCATAACAGGCACACCGATGCTCCTCATCAATCCGCTTGTTCCGCTGGCAACTAGGCCGGTATTTGCAGGGTGGGATCAAATTGATCGGGGTTCACTTGATCCGCATAATTATGCCAGCGCGCGTAATGACCTCAGTGCCTCCGCCACAGCGCTCGTGCCACAGATTGCCGACATTCTTGCTACGCTTTCCGAACAGCCCGGCCTAACGTTTGCGCGTATGTCGGGATCAGGCGCGACTTGTTTTGGCTTGTTCGAAAGCGTCGCGGCACGCGATGCAACAGCTGTCCGGTTTCGAGACATATGGTGCCTCAAGAGCCAGCTGCGTTGACCCACACGTGCCATATTGGGACGTCCGGACTGCGGCATTTCGTAACCTATTGCGGTAAAAGCGTGGTTGGCACGGTTGTTGCTCCGAACGAAGCGGCGGGTCAGGCTTTATGCCTCATTCGGCTGTGATCCACGCGCGGCCAGCGTGCATCATAGGATGGGGCGGCGTATCGACGGATGCGCCGCCCGCATCATTAGAGTATCCGTGATGGTCAAGCGATAGATTCCTTCCACAATCGGTTCGCTTTGAGCAGGGCATTTGCCATGACGACGAGCTTTCGCATGATGGCG
>JAYUAU010000105.1:0-7580 GCA_043741135.1 Sphingomonadales bacterium
CGTGTCGCTTCGTGGCGGTATCAACAATCTGCTCGATAAGGCGCCACCGTTGGTAGGTAACGATTACGGTGCATCGGCAAGTGGTAACACATTCCCAGCTACTTACGATCCATTGGGCCGTAGCTTCTTTATTGGTGGTTCGTTCCGCTTTTAACGAAACACTGGTTTCAAATGTAGGGGCGGCTGTTCATTCAGCCGCCCCTTTTTTGTGCCTATAGAGTGTCGGTTAATCCCTGACGTCGGCCATAATGCGCGTCATACGCGCTGAGCAAATGCGTGAAGAACGCGCGCTCCTCGGCATCAAGCAGAGGATGCCAGATATCGAAGATCAAAATGACGCGCGGCTCATCGCTATCGTTCCACGCTTCATGATTGATCGTATCGTCAAACACCCATGCCTCGCCGGGCACCCACTCACGCGTTTCACCTCCCACGCGAAATCCACAACCTTTGGGTACGATTAGCGGCAAATGCACCGTCAGCCGCGCATTCGTAACACCGGTGTGCGCGGGTATCTTTGTGTACGGTTTTAATAGTGAAAAGAAGGCGTTGGGCGCGCGGCCATCAAGCGACACGAGTGGGGCTTGTTCAAGCGCTAACGCCGTATTGGGGCAGGCTGTGCAATTTACGTCGATCCGCTTGCCATGTTTCCACAAGAAAAATGCGCCCCAGTCGGTCTTGTGATCAAGCTCTTGCCACTGATTGGCCGGTGTTCCCGCTGGGTTTGCCACATAGGGTTCAAACGCGGCTTCGTTTGGCATCGCCAACACATGACGCGCCTCGTCAATGATCAAGGGCGTTGCGGCCTCAAGCGTTTCAATCCACGGAAATAGGGACTGATCAAGGAAAGGGATCGCTGGCAATCGAGGCACGGTGAGGAACGTCGGCTCTGACAAATAGGCGGGCGCGCGACCAAGCAAGATATCAAGCGCCTCTTGCGCGCGTCGTCCTGGCGGGGTTCCTCGGCTCGCGATGACACTTTCAAGCGCATCATTATCAGCGGTAATCGCAGCGCGTGCGCGCTTGATTTGTTCCGAAAACTGCGGTGCATCCATAATTTCGGGCGGGGCAGTATCGATAAAGTTGCGGTAAACTTGGGCCGCACTGCGCGGCTCGCCAATTTCTTGATAGAGAATAGCTAATTGAAACGTCGCTTGCACAAAATAGGGATCAATCGCGAGAGCTTTGTTCAAACTTTCGATTGCGCCGGAATGCGTACCAGCCCCCCGCTCAGCCATCGCGAGATTGAATAGCAAGGCAGGTTGCCCCGGGTCAGCGGCAACTGCACGCGTCAAATATTGGCAAGCTTCAGCGGGTTTGCCTTTTGATAACAGCCAATTTCCGATACCATTCAAAGAGCGCGGGTGATGAGGCTGCAACGCAATCAATTCTTGCCAATGGGCCACTGCCCCATCACGATTACCCGATCTCATGGCAGCGTCGGCAGCTGCTTCCAAAGCTACAATTTCATCTTTTGACATGGCCCATCATGGCTAGGGCTAGTCCTCAATGCAAGGTGGAGAGTATCAATCGCCCATCACCCTCATCAACCGTCACACTCACCCCGTCAGGCACATCCCCGCGCAAAATCATATCAGCCAGCGGGTCTTGGAGATATTTTTGCACTGCGCGTTTAAGCGGGCGTGCGCCGTAGACCGGATCATAGCCGATCCGTCCGAGCCAGCTACGCGCGGCGTCGGTGAGCGCGAGCGTGACTTTGCGGTCAGCGAGTAATTTAGCCACTCGCGCGACTTGGATATCGACAATCGGCCCCATATGATCGGCGGCAAGCCGGTGGAACAGGATGATCTCATCAAGCCGGTTGAGGAATTCGGGGCGGAAATGGCCGCGCACGACGTCCATCACTTGATTTTCCACACGGTCAACATCCTCGCCGTCGGCGAGGCTCGCGATGAACTGTGACCCTAGATTACTCGTCAGGATGATGATCGTGTTGGTAAAATCAACCGTCCTTCCTTGGCCGTCGGTCAAGCGTCCATCATCAAGCACCTGCAACAGAATGTTGAACACATCGCTATGCGCCTTTTCGACTTCATCAAAGAGAACAACCTGATAAGGGCGACGGCGGACAGCTTCGGTGAGAACCCCGCCTTCTTCATAGCCGACATAGCCTGGAGGCGCGCCGATTAACCGCGCGACGCTGTGTTTTTCCATATATTCGCTCATGTCGATCCGCACCATTGCGGCATCATCATCGAACAGAAATCCAGCAAGCGCCTTCGTCAGCTCGGTTTTCCCAACGCCCGTGGGGCCAAGGAACAAGAAGCTGCCGAGCGGGCGATTAGGATCTTGCAGGCCAGCACGGGCGCGACGAACGGCGGTTGAGACTGCCTTCACCGCCGCCGCTTGCCCGATCACGCGTTTGCCAATCGTCTCTTCCATCGCGAGCAATTTCTCGCGCTCGCCGGTCATCATCCGCTCAATCGGAATGCCTGTCCATTTGGCAACAACTGAGGCGATATCGTCAGCAGTCACTTCTTCGCGCAGCATCGCGCCCGCCGCTGCCCCTGCGGCATCGGCAAGCTGTTTTTCAAGCCCGGGGATCGTGCCATATTGCAATTCCCCGGCACGTGCCAAATCGCCTTGCCGCTGCGCCTGATCGAGCTGGAGCCGCGCGGTATCAAGCGCTTCTTTCACCTTAGCCTCAGCGTGTATTTTATCCTTTTCGGCGAGCCAGCGCGTGGTCAGCGATGCCGATTCCTCTTCAAGATTAGCAAGTTCGCTGTTCAAAGTAGCGAGCCGATCTTGCGATGCATTGTCGGTCTCTTTCGCAAGCGCTAAGGCTTCGATTTTCATCTGGATGATTTTGCGATCAAGCGTTTCAATCTCCTCGGGCTTTGATTCGACTTCCATCCGCAGTTTCGAAGCTGCTTCGTCCATCAAATCGATAGCTTTATCAGGCAGAAACCGGTCAGAAATATAGCGGTTTGAAAGCGTCGCCGCCGCTACCAGCGCAGCGTCAGTGATGCGAACGCCGTGGTGAAGTTCATATTTCTCCTTCAACCCGCGCAAAATCGAAATGCTGTCTTCAACCGTGGGTTCACCAATGAACACGGGTTGAAACCGCCGCTGGAGGGCCGCGTCTTTTTCAACATGCTTGCGGTATTCATCAAGCGTGGTTGCGCCGATGCAATGAAGCTCACCGCGCGCGAGTGCGGGCTTAAGCAAATTAGAGGCATCCATCGCGCCTTCGCCTTTGCCCGCCCCGATGAGCGTGTGCATTTCATCGATGAACACAACGATATGCCCCTCAGCCCCGCGCACCTCGTCAAGCACCGCTTTTAGTCTTTCCTCAAACTCACCGCGATACTTTGCGCCTGCGATCAGCGAACCCATATCGAGCGACATGAGCTGGCGATCTTTGAGGCCATCGGGCACATCACCGTTCGCAATCCGCAGCGCCAGCCCCTCAGCAATTGCGGTTTTGCCAACGCCAGGCTCGCCGATCAGCACAGGATTATTCTTGGTTCGCCGCGCGAGGATTTGGATCGTGCGGCGGATTTCATCATCACGCCCAATCACCGGATCCAGCTTCCCGTCGCGTGCGGCTTGCGTCAAATCGCGCGCATATTTCTTGAGTGCGTCATAGCCATTTTCAGCTGAAGCACTGTCCGCTGTCTTACCGCCGCGCAATTTGTTGATCGCGCTGTTGAGCGCTTCGGGCGTTACACCTGCTTTGGCCAGCGCTTTGCCCGGCGGCGTCGTGGTTGCCAGCGTGAGTGCGAGCAACAACCTTTCGACTGTCACATAAGAATCACCGCCTTTGGTAGCGACTTGCTCAGCGCCGTCTAAAATGCGGACAAGATCATTATCGAGTCCGGGTGTTGCCTGTGCGCCACCGCCTGAAACTGCGGGATGTTTGCCGAGCGCGGCATCAGTTTCGCGCAGTGCGACTTTGGGATCAGCACCGCTCGCGGTAATCAATCCCGCGCACATGCCCTCACTATCTTCGAGCAATGCCTTCAAAAGATGTTCGGGCGCAATCCGCTGATGGTTCATCCGGATCGCAACGGTTTGTGCCGATTGCAAAAAGCCTTTGGCGCGGTCTGTGAATATCTCAAGGTTCATGGGCGGGACATCCTTTCACCAAGGATGTAATGTTGCCAAATTGCCACACAAGAGTTTGATCCACTTATCTGAACAGTCACCGCAGATTGACGCGTGCGATAACCGCTCGCCAAAGGCTATGGATAATTGATGCGATCTCGTCCGCTGCTGGATGTTTGACTGCGAACAGTGCGCTAAGCCAGCAGGCGATCCCGGCGAGCGTCAGCGCCAATAGCTGGAGAAACGACATTTCGATTGGCGTTGTCCATAACCAATATCCCATCAAAAGGGGCGTGATGGCAGCGACCGTTGCGACCATGCTCTTGGCGTAAATCCATATAATCTCGGTCCATTCAAATCCGACAAGTGTTTTGATGAAGCGAGCGTAAAGCGCCACCCACAATATGCCGTAGGCAATGCGTGATGCCGCCGCTTCCTCAATCCCCCATAATGTTCCAATTGTGAGAAAGACGATTGAACCCAGCGTATCAAAGATATTGTACTTTACCAGCGGGCCAATTTTGCCGAGCAACACCGGGATATCGACATGAAGCGGCACAGCGATGATGAAAATCTCGCCCAACGCAATCCACATTAACAGCGGCGCGACTTCAATCCATTTTTCACCGTAGAGCAAATTGACTAGCGGAACAGCTGCCACAGCAAGCCCCGCCATGGCAGGCCATAGAACCGCAGTGTATCCTGCAACAACGCGCAGATAGGGCGGGCCGAGCGCATCACCACGGTCTCTTATCCGAGCAAATGCGGGATAAAATACCCCGCCAATCGCGCCACCGACGAGCATGCGCAGCTGGCCAGCTAAACCGACTGCGCGGCCATAAAGCCCGACTGCGGACATTGTTAACAAACGGCCAATGATCAGTTCAGGCATACGGGTGCCGATTGAGCCGCTAATATAAAGCGCGGATGATGCTGATCCAAAGTGCATGATGGGGCGCGCGCCTTTTAGGGTGAGCGGAAACGGGAGCGGTGTTTTGCTCAGCCATTGCGCAAGGATTGCCCGCGTTAGGGCTTGTGCGACAAGCGCCCATGCAAGCGACAGCGCGGCATAGCCCGAAGCCGCCAACCCAAGCGCGACGGCCCCGTTAATCATCGACCCACCGACATTCACAAAAAATAAGCTGCGAAAATCCATTTGCCTTGTGAGCAAAGCCGTTGGCACGATGCCGAATGGGATAACTAGGTAGGAGCCAGCAATAATCGCGAGCAACATGAACAAAGTCGGCTCGTTGTAAAAACGCGCCACCGGCCCTGCAAGGAGCAGCACACAGAGCCCGATGCTGAAGGCAAAGATGATCGAGACCGAAAAACATGTGCGAATCTGTTCAGCGCTCAGATTGGGTTCGCCCGATACATAACGCGTTATGCCGAAATCTTGGAGCACGCCAACGAGCATCGCTGCGGAAAGCGCGATTGAAAAAACTCCGACTTCAGCGGGAGAGAGATAATAACGCGATATGAGCACGCTGACGATGAACTGGATGGCAAATCCAAGATACTGCGATCCCATCGACCATAAGGCGGCGATTTTGACTGACATATTAGCTGGTTGCCAGCGTTCGCAATAGCGTGATTGCCTTGCGAGGTTCGCCAAACCGTATCAGCCGCGCCACTGTCCGCCAGAGCAGCGGTGACGCGTAACCCGCACGAACATAGTCAAGCAACAGCGGGAAACCCTCGCCCGCTAAGGCAGCTTGTGAATAGATAATCGACGGCGCGACGCGATTGCGGACAGCCTCGGCAAAGCCCGGGCGTCCAAACAGGGCGTCGAGTTCGCTGACAGCGGGTAACTCATCGAGCGATGCCGTCGGATCATCACGGCCCGCCACGCGCTCCTTGTAAGCTAGATACGCGACCGCCGCGCCGATTTGTTGGGTGTAAGCAAAACGATTGCTGACTTGATTTGACCAATGGCGATAGAGCACCAATCGTTCAGGCAGGCTGCAAAGCTTGGTCTCGCTCGCCAATCGCAGCCATAAATCATAATCCTCACAATGTTTGAAGGCATTGTGATAGCCACCAACTGCGCGCACCAGATCGCGTCGCATCATTACAGAAGGGTGGCACAGCATCGATATATGTCCGATTGACGCGAGGAAGGCATCATGATCAGTTGGATGATCGGCTCCTGACACCGCGAACGGCGCGCCAAATTCATCAATGTCCGATGTCCATGTGCCAACAACGCCGTAATCGGGGTTAGCGGCCATAAACGCCATCTGTTTGGCAAAGCGTTCGGGCAGGCAAATGTCGTCAGCGTCCATGCGGGCGATCAGCGGTGCCTTTGATTCTTGCATCAACTGATTGAGGCTTGCGATCAATCCGCGGTTCTCGCGGTGGATGGCGCGGATTCGATTGTCGCGCGCAGCATAGCTATCAATAATCCCTGCTGATGCATCCGATGATCCATCATTGAGGATTAAAAATTCAAAATCAATGAAAGTCTGAGTGAGGATACTCTCGATTGCCAACGCAAGGTGCGAGGCACCATTGTAAACGCTCATAGCGACGGAAAGCGAAGGGACGGACATAAGCTTTGACGATCTTTACTGTTACAAACGGGCAGACATTCATTTTGCCTGCACACCTCAAGATGTGCGCCTAGCATAGAGGGGTGAACAACGCCTTACGAATCGCGATGGCACTGCAAAAGCCGCCTTTGCAAGCTTGTGGGGGTGGCTGGCGGGTGTAGCAATGTGACCAGAAGCCGTAACAATTACCTGCTATTAACGAATAGTCACGGTTTTACGTCATTGTGCACCAAGCCGTCACAAAAATGCAAAAAGACTGTTGACCCGAATCAAGGTCACCCCTAGGGACACTTTTGTCGCGGCGTTGAGCCTTCTGGTTCACCCGCTTCCGCAACATCGCTGATGCCCGGTCACCCCGGTAAAACGGGGGAAGTCGGAGCGTCTGCGTTTTGCGCTCTTTGACATTGTTGAATTTAGATGAAGGGACATGTGGGCGGCGGCTCCCATTCCGGCGGTATTAAGGCGTCGGAAATGGGTTAAGCAATAAGTCGTTCCATATAGTCCTTTATCACGTATCCATACGTAATTTAAGATTGTGCAGGAACGGCTCCTTGATATGAGCTGATTAGTCTTCGGGAATTCCACCTGAGACTATTCGGAACATCAAACTTGAGAGTTTGATCCTGGCTCAGAACGAACGCTGGCGGCATGCCTAACACATGCAAGTCGAACGGATTTATTGACTTCGGTTAATAAGTTAGTGGCGCACGGGTGCGTAACGCGTGGGAATCTGCCCCTTGGTTCGGAATAACTCAGAGAAATTTGTGCTAATACCGGATGATGACGAAAGTCCAAAGATTTATCGCCAAGGGATGAGCCCGCGTAAGATTAGGTAGTTGGTGGGGTAAAGGCCTACCAAGCCGACGATCTTTAGCTGGTCTGAGAGGATGATCAGCCACACTGGGACTGAGACACGGCCCAGACTCCTACGGGAGGCAGCAGTGGGGAATATTGGACAAT
>JAYUAU010000106.1:0-7549 GCA_043741135.1 Sphingomonadales bacterium
TTCTGCCACACCCATAGCCCGTGGGAAAAAGGCGGAATCGAAAATGGCGCAGGCGGCGGATGATGCGGGGCATCATCCCAAAGCCGAGCCGGACGATTAAGACGGAACTTGCCACGCAAAACCGACCTAAGCGCCCTCTCCCAGAGCGACATCAACGCCATCATCCAAAAGCACAACAACCTGCCCAGAAAATGCCTCGGCTTCTTGACACCCAACCAGGTCTTCGACACCAACATAAAAGGACAAACTGTTGCACTTCAAACGTGACTCCACCCCCCTGCCTACGCAGGGGAACGGAGGGCAGTTCACGCGCCGCACATTAGCATCAGGCTATTTCGCAGCGGCAACGTGCCAGATCCGGTTGCCCGAATCGTCCGCGACCAATAGCGCCCCTGATTTATTAATGATCACGCCTGCGGGCCGCCCATGCGCCTTACCGTCCTTGTTCAAAAACCCAGTCAACACGTCAACCGGCTTGGCACCATCAAGCGGAAAACCGCGTTCGTTAAACGCGATATAGGCCACCTTATAGCCCGATGCAGGCACGCGATTCCACGATCCGTGCATCGCAACAAACGCGCCGTTGGCAAAGTTTTTGCCGAGTGCCGCGCTTTTGCTAAACGCAAGCCCAAGAGCTGCGACATGAGGGCCGAGCGCGTAATCGGGGCGCTTGCTATATTGGCGCAAATCAGGGCGTGATTGCTTGACACGGTAATCCTCGATCACGCCGAAATAATAATAGGGCCAGCCGTAGAACGTCCCGAAATCAACCGTTGTCAGATAATCAGGCGGGCCATCACTGCCAAGCATGTCGCGTTCATTCACCGTCGTCCAAAGCGTCTTTGAAATCGGATTGAACGCAAGGCCGTTGGGATTGCGCATCCCGTAGGCATAAATCCGCACTTGCTTGTTTGCGAATTGATATTGCTTGATCTGCGCGCGGTCTTTTTCGGATGCCATGCCGTTTTCACCTATGTTCGAATTTGATCCGACCGTGACAAACAATGATGAACCATCAAGCGCGGCGATAATGTTGCGCGCCCAGTGATTGTTGGGGGCTTGGGCGGGTAATTCCATCAGCTTTTGCCCCGGCGCGCTGATTTTTAGGTCGCCGTCCTTATACGGAAACACCATCACAGAATCAGTGTTCGCCACGTAAAGCTGGTTCTTAATCAGCGCCATGCCAAAGGGTGAGTTTAGCCCGCTCAAGAAGACCGAGCGTTGATCAGCAACGCCGTCTGCATTGGTATCTCGCAGTAAGGTGATCCGGTTTGCAGATTTTTCCGATCCGTTCGCACTTGAGATCAGATTGCGCGCGACCCAATCCTCAATCCCCATAACGGGGCGATCAGGCTGCGTGCTTTCGGCAACAAGTATATCGCCGTTAGGAAGCTCATGCAGCCAGCGGGGGTGATCTAACCCGTCAGCAAAAGCCTTCACCGCAAGGCCGGGGGCAGCCGTTGGGGCCTCGGCACCATTCCAGCCTATAATCTTGGCGACATTGATCGTCGGCACTGATTGAGGCCGAGCTGCGATGATATTGGGGCCGCGGCCCTGCATTTCAGTGATCGGCAGCTGTGCCACGTCAGGGCGCGTCGCCCACCAACCGCCCGCCGCTGCGAGGATAAGGATGATGATCCCGATATTGCGAATATGCTGACGTCTGGTCATGGCGATCCTTTTAGCGTGAGAAGCATATTATCTGTTTCGTCTTTGCGAGGAGTGAAACGACGCGGCAATCCACGCGCGGCACCATATTATGGATTGCCGCGCTTCGCTCGCAAAGACGAAACCTCCGAAACCAATAAACAAAAATACATGTAAACTTTAACTAAGCGCGTCAGGCATTTGGTTCAAGCCCATCCCCCTGTTTTGGCGGGTGAAGCTTCAGTCGTGTGGCCCGCCTTGCATCGCCGTCGGTGACTTCAATCCGCCATCCGCTAGGATGTTCAACGATTTCGCCAATCTGCGGCACATGCCCGGCCAGCACGAACGCAAGCCCGCCAAGCGTATCAACATCTTCATCAACCTTGCCAAGCCGCGGATCAATTTGCGCCGCAACATCCTCAAGCTCAAAACGCGCGTCGACATCATAAGTTCCATTGCCTAGATCAACCAACATTGGCGTCGGCACGTCATCATGTTCGTCTTCAATTTCACCGACGATTTCTTCGACTAAATCCTCGATCGTGATCAGCCCATCAGTGCCCGAATATTCGTCAATCACGATGGCCAAATGGGTCTGGTGCGCGCGCATATCGGCAAGAAGATCAAGCACACCCATTGATTCAGGCACATAAAGTGGCTGACGAATGAGCGCTTTAATCGTTGTGGGCGGCGTTTCCTTGCGGCTCAGAATTTCGAAGACATCCTTGATGTGGATCATCCCCGTGATCGTATCAAGGCTATCGCGGTAGACGGGCAAACGGCTATGCCCCGCTTCAGCAAAGGCAGCGACGAGGACAGTAAAATCAATGCCTTCAGGCACCGCAATAATATCGCCGCGCGGCACGGCGACATCGCCTGCGGTTCGTTCGCCAAAGTGCAACAAATTGCGCACCATCTGGCGCTCGATGGGGGTTAGATCACCCTTAGTGCTTGTTCCATCTTCTTCATGATCATCAATCGCATCTTCAATCTGATCACGCAGCGAGGCTTCACGTTCGCCAAAGAAGAAATTGCGAAGCCCCTGCCATAATCGCCCGTTACTATTCGGGCCGGTACTACTCTGGTCATCGGGCATGCTAGTGTTCAGTCCTCAATCGCGCTGTAAGGGTTGTGTAAGCCCAGTGACGCCATGATATTTTGTTCAAGCGACTCCATCGCTTCGGCCTCCCTTTCGTTGATATGATCCATCCCTAGCAAATGAAGCACGCCGTGCACAATCAGATGTGTGGCGTGTGATGATATGCTGATCCCGCGCTCACCCGCCTCGCGCTGACAAACCCCGCGCGCGAGCACAATATCACCGAGCAACACTTCACCATCATCACCGTTTGACAGCGTGCCGATCATATCAGGGGCGACCATGGGGAAGGATAGAACGTTGGTTGGCTTATCCTTTTGCCGGTAATCGCGGTTGAGGATTTGCACTTCGCTATCGTTGGTGAACTTGACGGAAACTTCGATTAGCGGCTCACTTGTTGCTAGATCAGCATAGGCCGACCCCTTGATCGCTTCGTCAACCGCGCGGATGGCGAGGCTTTCCCAATCGTTGGCATCGCCCCAATCGTTGCAGAGAACAGCGGTTTCAATCATTAGCCGCGTATCGACTGTGTTCGCCTTGATGACAAGGGGGCGCCCGCGCTACTGCGTCTCAAGCATTTCGCCCGTAATCTCATACCCACCGCCAAGCCAATCGACCACTTCGCGCGCGGCGGGGTGATCGACCGATTGATATTTGGCGGTTAGCTTCGCCAGCCGCTTTTCAATCATCCGGTCAAGCCCGCTATCCTGAAAGCTGAGCAAATCGGCTTGGAGCATCGCGGCGAGTTCGGCCCCGACCGTTTCAACCGCCGCTTCAAAAAACGCTGCGCCGTAGCGATACTCATCGCCCTGCGCATAGCATTGCGGCAAGGTAAGCGCAGGGATGCAGCCCAATATCGGCTGCGATGCGGGATTGATTGCGTGGTGGCTGACGTGCTGTCCCAAATTTGCCGACCTCCCCGTAAACCCGCGCAAATGAAGCGATTGAGACATGCGCGGGCCATCGTTGACCGGATAATTATCCCAAAGCGCGAGTTTTCGCCCAAGCTGCGCTGAGATGTCGCCGAGGTGGCCGTTTGAATATTCTGCCGAACAGACTTCTTCGCCCGTCCAGTAAATCGCAACTGCGGGATCAATCAGGCGTCCCAGAGTTTCGAGATAATGAGGCGGGCGCGGCCCAAATACGCGGTCAAGCACGTGGTCATTTGAATAATAGCTCGGGCACATGAAGAAACGCGTGGCCTTGCTATGATCGAGACAGAATGCGACGATATCAGCTTGGCGGCTGGCCAAATCATCCAGATCGCCGCGCATATCATCAAACAGGATCGCGAGATCATCAATGCCGATCTTATCCAATTGCGCGAGTTTAGCTTTCAGCGCCTTGCGCGTCGCCTTGTTCCACTCCAGATGTGCGGCGTAGGGCGTCAGGCCAATACCGAAACGCACAGCATTTGATTGGCAGTGGCGTGCAAAATCATTGATCGATGCGGCTTCGGCAGTGTCATAAAGCGTCTGCCAATCCCGTCGCAATTTCGCATCAATTTTGGGCGCATAGTGAAAGAAGCGATAGCCAGCGGGCGCAAGCCGAGTGACAACATCAGCGCGCGCCTGCCAATCCCAGCACCGCCCGAAATACGCCTCGATAATTCCCAGTTCGGGGAAAAGGGTCTTGCTCATTTCACTCTCACACGCTTTGATCCAATTGGCACACTTGGTTTTCGCATCAAGTCACGACTATAGCCAGCCAAACCTATGACAAATCGTTTCTCCTTCACCATCACGGCCACCGACGGCAAGGCACGCACCGGCACTATATCAATGGTGCGCGGTGATATTGCCACGCCTGCGTTCATGCCTGTGGGCACCGCCGCCACTGTGAAGGCGATGAAGCCAGCGGACGTTCGGGCTATTGGTGCGGATATCATCCTTGGCAATACCTATCACCTCATGCTGCGCCCCAGCGCTGAGCGGATGGCGCGGCTGGGCGGCTTGCACAAATTCATGGATTGGCACCGTCCGATATTGACTGACAGTGGCGGGTATCAGGTGATGAGCCTTTCTGCGCTTACCAAGCTGACCGAGGAGGGCGTGGCCTTCGCATCGCACCTTGATGGCTCAAAACATATGATTACGCCTGAACGGTCAATGGAGATTCAGCGGTTGCTTGGATCGGACATTGTCATGGCGTTTGACGAATGCACCAAGAACGGTGCGACACAGAGCGAGGCGGCGGCGAGTATGGAACGGTCAATGCGCTGGGCAAAGCGGTCACGCGACGGGTTTGACGCTGGAGAAGATCATGCGGCACGTTCGGGGCTGTTTGGGATTCAACAAGGATCACTTGATGAGGATTTGCGGCTTCGGTCTGCCCAAGCTTTGATCGAGATTGGTTTTGATGGCTATGCGGTCGGCGGGCTTGCGGTTGGTGAGGGGCAGGAGGCGATGTTTAGCGTGCTTGACTATGCCCCGGGTCAATTGCCCGCTGATAAACCGCGCTACCTGATGGGGGTTGGTAAACCCGATGACATTGTCGGCGCAGTGGAACGCGGGATCGATATGTTTGACTGTGTGTTGCCAACGCGCTCAGGCCGCAATGGTCAAGCGTTCACATGGGATGGCCCGCTCAACCTGCGCAACGCGAAATATGCCGAGGACCTGACCCCGCTCGATCCCGCATCGCCCACTGCCAATTGGTCAAAAGCCTATATCCACCACCTCATTAAATCGGGCGAGATATTGGGGGCGATGCTGATGACTGAGCATAATCTGTGGTTTTATCAGCAATTGATGGCGGGATTGCGGGGGGCGATTGCGGCGGGGGAGTTGGGGGCGTTTGCGGGGAGTTTTCGGGCGCGGTATCGCAAAAGGTGATGCTAAACGGCTGGATCATCCTTGATAAACCGCTCGGCATGGGATCGACGCAGGGCGTGGGGGCGGTTAAGCGTGCGCTTCGTGAAGGGGGCTATGCGAAGGTCAAGGTTGGCCACGGCGGCACGCTTGATCCGCTCGCGACGGGGGTGCTTCCGATTGCGCTGGGCGAGGCGACCAAGCTCGCGGGGCGGATGCTTGATGCGTCAAAGATTTATGACTTCACGATTGGTTTTGGCGCGCAGACGGATAGCCTTGACCTTGAAGGCAGCGTGATTGCGACGAGCGATGTGCGGCCGACTTTGGCACAAATTGAGGCTATCCTGCCGCGCTTCACCGGGCCGATTAGCCAAGTGCCGCCTGCCTTTTCGGCGCTTAAAGTCGACGGAAAACGTGCCTATGATTTGGCGCGGGCGGGGCAAAGCATTGAGCTGCCCCCCCGCTGCGTGACGATATTTTCCCTTTGCGCCTTTGCGCCTTTGCGTGATCAAAAAGAAAAAGGGGGCATCACGCAAAGGCGCAAAGGCGCAAAGGAAGGCGTTCCTTTCATCACCCTTACCGCTCACGTCTCAAAAGGCACTTATATTCGCAGCCTCGCCCGCGATATTGCGCTTGCGCTCGGAACCGTTGGCCATGTCACCATGCTCAGGCGAACCAAGGCGGGGCCGTTCAGCTTGCCCCAAGCAATTTCGCTGGACATTCTCTTTGAAAAGTCTAAGCGCGCAGCGTTAGAAGACATTACTTTGCCGATAAGGACAGCGCTGGACGACATCCCGGCACTCGCCCTTACCCCGGAACAGGCAGAGCTGATCCATCACGGACAGGTCTTGACCGGGATCGCAGCAAGCGACGGACTTCAACTTGCCCTGAGCGGAGACATTCCACTCGCGCTGGTAGAGGTTTTGGGCGGCAACGTCCGGTCATTGCGGCGATTTAATCTATAGCTTCGATGTCGAAGGAAACATAAATGACGATTACCGCCACGCGCAAGCAAGAGCTTATCAAAGAACATGCCCGTCACGAAGGTGACACAGGCTCCCCCGAAGTTCAGGTTTCGATCCTCACCGAGCGTATCGTGAACCTGACCGAGCATTTCAAAATCCACGGCAAGGATAATCATTCACGTCGCGGTCTTTTGATGCTTGTTAACAACCGTCGTTCGCTGCTCGATTATCTTAAGAAGATCGATAATGCGCGTTACGCGGCACTCATTGCGAAGCTTGGTCTTCGTAAATAACACCAGACGGCCTCCGAAAAACGGGGGCCGTTTGTTTATCCGGCAAAGGCAATTCGGCATTTGACCGGCGCGGCGGACGAACCGTCCGCACAATGAAGGAAGCCTGTACGCATAGGGCGGCGGGTTTGAAGGAAATAAGATGTTTAATACGAAAACTGTAACAATCGAGTGGGGCGGCGCGACGCTGACCCTCGAAACGGGCAAGGTTGCCCGTCAAGCCGACGGCGCGGTCATCGCGACGCTTGGTGAAACTGTCGTGCTTTGCGCGGTCACCGCTGCAAAGAAAGTGAAAGAGGGCCAGGATTTCTTCCCGCTCACTGTTAATTATCAAGAGAAATATTTCTCATCAGGGCGCATTCCCGGCGGCTTTTTTAAGCGTGAACGCGGTGCAACCGAAAAAGAAACGCTGGTTTCGCGTCTGATTGACCGTCCGCTGCGTCCGCTGTTTCCTGAGGGTTTTTATAACGAGATCAACTGCATTGCGCAGGTGCTGAGCTATGACGGCGAGAATGAGCCTGATGTGCTCGCGATGGTTGCGGCTTCGGCTGCTATGACGCTTTCGGGTGTGCCCTTCATGGGCCCAATCGGCTGTGCCCGCGTTGGTTATTTGAACGGCGAATATATCCTCAACCCAACCGACGAACAGGTTGCTGAGGGCGAACTCGATCTGGTTGTAGCAGCGACGTATGACGCGGTGATGATGGTCGAGTCCGAAGCCAAGGAGCTTTCGGAAGA
>JAYUAU010000107.1:0-1301 GCA_043741135.1 Sphingomonadales bacterium
ATGGCACAGCGCATGATTACCGTCTTTATCCTGATAACGGATGCCCATGCTCTCAGCAAAACCGGTGCCAAGATAATGTGACGTGCCCGCTTGCAGCGCTTTCCCATCCTGCATCATTGCTTCAATGCTGTAAGTGGAAACCGCGCCGGGAAAGCGCTCATGTTCGGGCTTTTCACCCGCAATCACGGGCATCGCGAGCGGCCCTTGCGCAAACGCACGGTACATTTCAAGCGCGCGGAGTGTTTCGGCCATCGCGTCGGCCTTGTCAGCGTGCGCGGTATGCCCTTCTTGCCAGAGAAACTCTGAGGTGCGCAAAAACATCCGCGTCCGCATTTCCCAGCGCACGACATTGGCCCATTGGTTGGTGAGCATTGGCAAATCACGCCACGACTGAATCCACCGGCTCATTGCAGCACCAATCACGGTTTCCGATGTGGGGCGGACAACCAATGGCTCTTCGAGTTTGGCCGACGGATCGGGAACAAGTTTACCGTCCTGCGCGATCAGCCGGTGATGCGTGACCACCGCCATTTCCTTAGCAAAGCCTTCAACATGATCGGCCTCCTTCTCAAAGTAAGACAGCGGAATGAACAAGGGGAAATAGCAATTCTCAACCCCCGCCAGCTTGATTTCAGCGTCCATCAATTTCTGGATGCGCTCCCAAATACCATAGCCCCAAGGCTTGATCACCATACACCCGCGCACGCCGCTCTCTTCCGCAAGATCCGCCTCCGAAATGACTTGTTGATACCATTCGGCAAAATTCTGCGCGCGCGTGACAGAGAGGGCGTGTTTCATGAAAATCGTCCTAACTGCTCAGACTGACGGCGACAAGGTTGATCACGCCCGCACTTCGCTTAAGGCAGTGTGATGACACCCGCCGCCATTCGCCCCGAACGCCGACTGTATGCCTTGGCGCTTCGGCTGTTTGGCGTTTCATGTCTGTCGATCATGACCGTCCTGATCAAGCTTGCGAGTGACCGGGGGATTGCGACGCCTGAAATGATGTTTTGGCGGCAAGCCTTCGCTGTGCCAGTGGTGGCAACCTTCGTCGCTGTAACGGCGGGGTTTTCGTCACTGCGCACTGACAAATTTGGTCTTCACGCGTCACGCGCAATCTTCGGTCTGATCGCGATGGCGCTGACGTTTTCGAGCTATATCATGTTGCCGCTCGCTGAAGCGACCACATTAGGTTTCACTGTACCGATCTTCGCGACGATATTGGCAGCGCTGATCTTGCGTGAGCCGACGGGTTGGCACCGCTGGGGCGCGGTTCTGGCTGGCTTTGTTGGCGTGTTGAT
>JAYUAU010000108.1:0-17442 GCA_043741135.1 Sphingomonadales bacterium
CCAGCCGCTCTGGACAGGCTGGGGCATATGCCCCAGCGACGCGGCAATCCACTCGCGGCACCATAGTATGGATTGCCGCGCTTCGCTCGCAAAGACGAAGCGGGTCAAGCTAATGTCATCATACTCTAAGTGGCGGAGAACTTAAGCAATTTGATCGCTTCGCTGTTCGACACGACGCCGCCAACGCGTTTGCTGGCGTAAAAGTGAACGAACGGCTTGTTGCTGAACGGATCGCGCAGGATTGCGGTTTCAGCGCGTTCGGCAATCAAATAGCCCGCCTTGAAATTGCCAAACGCAATTGACAGCGCGTTCGCAGCAATATCGGGCATGTCCTCAGCTTCAACCACGGGATAGCCAAGCAGAGTATCGGCAACGCCTGCACTCAGCGATGGTTGCAACAGGAATGCGCCGTCGCTCGTTCTGAACTTGCGGATCGCGGCCAATGTGGTCGCGTTCATTACCCACACCGCTCCCTGACGATAAGGCGCACGCAATGTGTGCACCAGATCAATCAGCTTTTCAGCGGGGTTGGTTGCCGCAAACGCACCCGCAACGCCGGTGGGCACATATTGGAGCGTGCCAAACGGACGGAGCGCATCCGTCGTGGCAGCACTAGGCGCGCTTAGAAACCCACGTGGTTTGTTCGTGCCATTTCCACTAACAAATGCGGTTCCCTCGGCCTTGGCGAATTCAGCCGCAATTTCGCCTGCGAGCCACGCCTCAACGTCAAACGCAGCGTCATCAAGCATCGCTTGGCTGGCCGCCGGATTGGCATAAAGATCACCAAAGCTCGGCACGATTTCCTGGAACGTTGATGTGCCCGTAATCGGACGCGGATCAACCTCAGATGCCCAGCCCGAGGGTGTGCCACCGCTGGTGACAAGCTTTCGGTAGCCCGATGAGCCAACGCGAACGACATTGGCAATCGCGCGGATCGGCGAAATGGCTTTGAGCGTTGCATCAATCACTTCATCAATTTCGCGTGGGATCGCAAAGCCGCCTTCGCCGCCGGTGGTGCCGACGAAGCTTTTGAGTTCAACTTCGCTGCCTTTACGCAAATAGCCATCAACGAACGCCGCGCGTGCGGGGTTGATCGCGGTGCCGCCCGAAAGCAAAGGCCGTGCAATGGGCGTTGTTGGCAAAGGCGCTTCAAATGCCGCATCGAGCGGGTCGGCCTTCACTTCGTAATCAACAGTTTCAGGGGCTATAATTTGGTCATTCATAGTCAGTCTCCTTGGGGGTCAATTCAGTTTTGAGCACCCGCGCGAGCGGCTGCATCGGCGTTTCGACAACGCTGATTTCGATGAGGTCGAGGTCAAACAGTTCACGGTATGTTCCGTTTCGTGCTCTCCTAACGCGGTATCCAAATGACAGGCCTGCGCCTTCGGGCACGACTTCGCCGCCTGAGAGTGTCGCGATGACACGCAGGCCTCGATCATCTTCCTCCGCATGTTCAACGGTGCCAATTCGTCGCCTGCTATCATGTTGGCGGAGGAGCGGAAGCTTCGTCGGGCCTCGCGCAAACGCGCCCTTGCGAACGATATCTCCGCCGTGGTCAACGCTATCAAAGATTGCGGCATAACCAGCGATCCTCATAAATTCACCAAACCGGCGTGGCCAAGCTTGACCGCAATCCCGATCAGCAACAAGGCAAGCAAACCGCGCACCGCCCAGCCAATCACCGCTTTCCAAGCCGATGATTTAGCATCGCGCCATGCCGAAAGCAGTTCGCGCAATTCGGCCATATCCTTATGCGCAGCGGCATCATTAAGCCCCAATTGCGCAAGCGCACGCGCCGCGCCCAGCTCAGACGCTTCCTCAATCAGCGCGCGGAGCGTGATCAGATCAGCGCCGCGTGCTTCGGCCTGCGCGGTGAGCTGGGTTAACATCGTCGTATTGGTCATGGCATGATCCCCAACATGGCGCGCTTTTCGGGCGCGGTGAGAAAATCGGCAGCGGTGACTTGCGCCCACAGTCGCTCGCGGTCTTCGGAAAGCGCACCGACTTGGTCGAGATCAACACGGAGTGAAAGGTCAGCAAACCAAGGCCGCAGCCCTTGCACAAGCCCGTCGAGAATTTTGCCCGCGAGCGGCAATATCGCGAGCCGCCACAGCGCTTTATTTGCCTCACGGTAATTGGCATAAGTCGCATCACCCGGGAGACCAAGCAGCATTGGCGGCACACCGAATGCGAGCGCAATTTCACGCGCGGCGTTTGATTTGAGCGCGATAAAATCCATATCAGCCGGCGTGAGCGACATCGCCTGCCATTTGAGCCCCCCTTCAAGCAACATCGGGCGACCTGCATTGGCAGCGCCTGAAAAGCTCGCGTCCATTTCGGCCTTTAACCGGTCAAACTGATCACGTGAGAGCACCGCACCCGCGTCACCAGGATCATAGACGAGCGCCCCTGATGGCCGCGCGGCGTTATCAAGCAGCGCCTTGTTCCACTTGGTCGCGGCATTATGGATCGCCACCGCGCCTGAGGCAGCACCAAGGCATCCCAGCCCATAATGATCATCAAGCGGGTGATGATTGCGGATGTGGATGATTTCGCAGCTGAGAATCCGCGTTGCAGTGCCGCCCGTTTTATAAAGAAACGACACCGGCCAGCCGCGCGCATCGGCCTCAACGCTCATCCGTTCAGGGCGGAGTGCGTAAAGCTCGCAAGGTGTGCCGTCCACGCCGCTCAGCAGCTGAACATAGGCATTGCCGTGAAGCAGCAAATGAATGCTGAGCGTTTCGATCAGCGCTTGGCCGCCTGATGTCGCCTGAACGAGGGCGAGTGAGGCCGGATTGGATGCGATCAGCGGAGCCGCCGCCACGCCCTCTGCCACCAGCCGCACCGCGCGCTGCGCCACGGGATTACTCACATAAGCATCACGCACCTGAGGCTCATAGGCACGCGGCCACTCACCAGTCGCAAAACCGCTAAGCCCACGCGAAAGCGCCGGACGCGCAAAGGCACGCCCGGCAGATTTTCTGCCGAAGATATTCATTTTTTGGGGTCTTTCTGGTTAGGTTACACCGAATGTCGATATATCATCGAGGGAAGAAAAATCCCTTGATACAATCTGTGCTAAGGACTGCAATTTGAGTATGCGCTTTTTCTTTGAACCCAGCACCGGGGTAGAGATCGCCACCCTCGGTGAACATGCCGCGCACCGTATCGAAGCGCTCGAGCTGGTCTGTCGACGCTACCTGATTATCGATGATATAATGCAGATGCTTGATCACTGCACAATCTAGATAGCGCAACAACCGATCTTCATCTGGCTTACCTGGAACTGATTCATTTTCTGCAATAGGTAGGCCGGCCATTTGCTGGGCTTCCGCATAGGATGCGTGGGCTGCACGTACCAGTTCGAGATCAGATCGGTTTGTAAGGTCAAGGCAATTTCGAAGGTCAATCACCGCGCCGATAACGGTTGGATTTGGATATCGAGCGCGGTGCTGTTGTGCCCATTCTAATGCGCGGTGTTTATCAGCTTCCCAAAAATAAACGCCGGGGCCAATCCAGTCAAAGACCTTGTCACTAGCTTGCAACTGCGCGTTTCCGGCCACCACTGCTGTTGCGGTGCTACTATCGCAACCATGAAATCCGAGAACGAATGACGTCGCTAAGCGACTCACCCTCTTTTGGCAGCCTTCAGCATTGGGCCGCCAAGCGAGGGGTCCAAATTACCTGCTTTTGTATAAATGCCTGACGCAATAAGCGACGCTCGCGCAGCAGCTTTGCTAACCGTCACCCGACGCGTATGGTCGGCAATAAGCGATTTTATCGCGATATTTCGTTCGCTGTGGGTCATGGTAAACTTCCAGTTCCGCCGTTATATGGCGTCAAAAGATAACCATATGATTACGCTAATGATTGTCAATTTGACATCAGGCATCACCTTGATGTAGGACGGATGTCCTACATCAAGGTGATGCCTGATACACAATTTCTGCCGGTTTGTTCCTAATTGCTGGATAAATAATTTGAAATAGGAACAATCCTATCAAACCCCCCGCACCCGAGGCTCGCTAACCCCGCCGAGCATCAATTCACTCACCGCCCACACCATCGCATCAGCACGGTCTGGCGACCTCCCCGGCCCTTGATACCCCCCGCCGCGGATCAATCCGCAGAGTTCATCCTCTAAGGCTGGGAAGCCCCCGACGTGCCATGCGCGACCGCTTTCATAGAGCGCCAACACTGGCTCAGCGCGTGCGACTTTTCCCACCGTCGCGAATACCCGCTTAATCGGCATCGCGACGTTAGCGCCGCGCAACGTGCTTTCAACCATCGCGCCGCCCTGATTGCCTTCCGCAACGACGCGGTCTGCTTGCCAAACGTCCGCTGCCACCGCCACCGCGCGCGCCCAGCCCTCGGGCGATTTGCCTGATACGCTTGCGTCTGCGAGCACATAAGTATGGCCATCCGCCCCGAGGCCAACAACCACGATCCCGCACGCATCGCCGCTGGTTCCCGCTGGCGGATCAACACCGATAACAATACGCTTCATCATTGGTGCAGACGTTACCCGCCGTGCCTCGATCAAATCGCGGCTCCACAATGCGCCTTCAACATCGTCGATCAATTCGCCGTCAAGCTCCTGACGGCCTAGCCGCGTGCCCTGATACATGCCTTCAACCATTGCGACAAAGTCTGGCGGCAGATTATGGTTTTCGTGCGTCGCGCCACCGCGCACTTCAATGCGGTCAAGCGTGAGCAAGCGGCGCAGCAGCGGCACTGGTTTGGGCGTTGTCGTGACAAGCACACGCGGATGGTCGCCCAACCGAAGACCAAGCATCAAATTATCCCACGTTTTATCGCCATTATTCCATTTGGCAATTTCATCACACCACGCATAATGATGTTCGGGGCCGCGCAGTTTTTCATATCCTTCGGCTGAATAGGCATGGGCAGTCGCGCCGCCGGGAAAATGCACTTCGCCTATCGCTGACCGCCACGTCACGGCTTCACCAACGCGCGCCACGTTAATGAGGCCGCTTTCGCCCTCGATCATCACTTTGCGCACATCGTCAATCGTCGCGCCCACTAAGGCAATGCGCAGCGAAGCATCACCCCGGGCAAGCGCGCTCACCCATTCGGCCCCCGCGCGCGTTTTGCCGTAGCCACGCCCTGCTTGGATCAGCCATATCCGCCAATCACCATCATCGGGATACTGACCACTATGCGCCCATTGCCGCCATCTCTCATTCAGTTCGCGTCGTTGCGGCGCGGATAATGACGCCAATATCCTTTGCAACTGGCGATCATCAAGCCGCGCCAATTGCTCGATCAAGCTCAGCTTAGGCGCGGTCATCGGCGCTCGCATCATTATCAACACGAATGCGCAGAACGCGCAATTTCTTGAGGATCGCCGCATCGGTCTCAGCCTCGCTCGCCTGTTTTGATTTTGGCACCACTTGGCGTGTGCCGCTGATAACATATTTGCGGTGCATTGAGAGTAAGCGGAGCGCGAGGTCTGGATCAATGTCGAGCGTATCTGATGGCGGTGGCACACCCACTTTGCCCGCGCCTAAGGGCAAAAGGCGCGGCGAGAGCGCGCGTTGCACGAGCAAAGCCTCTAGTCGATCATAACCCATATGGATAGCAGAGCGCCATTGTTCAGCGAATTCTGGATCACGGCGACGCGCGGCGTAGAGCGCGGTTGTCGCGACCCCGATCTTCTCTGCTGAGTAGCGCACGTTACAAGTGGCCGCCACATGATCAAGGAAAATTGCGCGTTTTGTGTCAGTCAGCGTATATCTGCCTTCGCGAATCAGGCGGATTGTTCCATCGCGTTTGGCGCTTATAATGAGGCCAGCAGTCGCCACATCCCCAGCCGCCGCCTTACCCCGCCTTCCTGCTCGGCTCGATTTTGTCATGGGCTTTCCTTTCACGCATTAAAAAGGGCCGAAAGGCATATCTGCCCCGGCCCGCCTGCCAGTCGATCCCGACTCGCAATTCTTCATCGTTCACTTATGTGCCAGAACAGCGTGACGATGTCAAGATATATTTACCATATAGGTGTTTTATTTGCTCTGCGACCTCTGCGCCTCTGCGCGGGAAAGGGTTTTCGCGCAGAGGCGCAGAGGTCGCAGAGGAGGTTGAGCTTTTGTTGCAAGCGAACTCCGCGCCTCCGCGCCTCCGCGTGAACCAAGGGAATGCCGCGGCAATCAGTTCTAGAGTCGATCAGATTGAACCGTCTCCCACGAGGAGTGCAACGACGCGGCAATCCATACATCGGCGCGGCGAGTGGATTGCCGCGTCGCTATCGCTCCTCGCAAAGACGAAGTGCATTTTAAGCGCGACGCTCCAAGAGCAAATTCCCTACCCTCTTCCTCTGCGCCCTCTGCGCCTCTGCGCGAAACACTTTCTTGCCCGCAGAGACGCAGAGATCGCAGAGGAGGTTGAGCTTAAGTTGTAACGGAACTCCCCGCCTCTGCGTGAACCAAGGGAGCGGTAGCACGCTAACGATCGCTGAAATCTAGCCACTAGCTTTCGTCCATCGTTAATGATAATCAATCGCATCAAATTCTGCCCCTCACTCAAAGGCCCCGCACTTGCGCCTCGATATGCTTGCCCTCAACACCCCCGCTATGATCAGCCATATCGATTGGGTCGCGGTGAGCGATAAGGAGGGGCGGCGCTTGCGTGAGCTTGGCTTTGCCGCGGGGATGGGGGTTGAGGCGCTTCACGGGGGATTGTTTGCCAGGTTGATCGGTGGTGGCCCGCTCGCGTGCCGGATTGGGCGGATGACCGTCGCGATCAGGCGCAGCCATGCCGCCGCGATTGAGGTTATGCTACCGTGAACGCTGCCGCAATCAGATCTAGAATCGATCAGATGAGTAAATTCGTCTTTGCGAGCGAAGCGCGGCAATCCATACATCGGTGCGGCGAGTGGATTGCCGCGTCGCTTCGCTCCTCGCAAAGACGATTCGAGCTAATCAATCCCCAGTTCGACTATAGTCTGGCATGAATGCCGCCCCACTTGTCGCCCTCGTTGGCAACCCCAACGCCGGCAAATCGGCGTTGTTTAACGCGCTGACCGGTGCGCGGCAGAAGGTGGGCAATTATCCCGGCGTCACCGTTGAGCGCCATGCGGGACGGATCACACTTGCTGACGGTCGCCCGCTTGAACTGGTCGATTTGCCGGGCACCTACAGTCTTGATCCCGCCAGCCCTGATGAGGCGGTGACGCGCGCAGTCGTCACGGGAAGCCAAGTGGGCGAACGCAAACCCGATGCCATCGTGATCGTGGTTGATGCGGCCAATCTCGATAATCATTTGCGTTTCACACTTGAGCTATTGGCGCTTGAGATCCCCTGCGTCGTGGCGCTCAATATGATTGATCTGGCGGTGCGCGATGGGTTGAGCCTTGATGCGGCGGCTTTGTCAGCTGAGCTTGGCGTGCCGGTGATTGAGACCGTCGCGGTGCGCAAACGGGGGCTTTCCGAATTGACGACGGCGATTGGCGCAGTGATTGGCACGAGACGCCCCGTGCTCCCCAATCTTGATTTTGCAGCCCGCCAAGCGCGTGCGCGCGCATTATCCAAACTCGCGACAATCAGCGAAACGCCGGTGCGGCGATGGACGCAGGCAATCGATAATATCGTGCTTCACCCGCTGCTCGGCCCGCTCATTTTGGCCGCTATCCTCTTCACGATGTTCCAAGGCGTGTTTAGCTGGGCGGTGCCCTTTGTTGATTTGATTGAGGCCGCGCTGATGGCGGTGAAATCATGGGTGACTGCAACGCTTCCTGACGGGCTAATCCGCTCAGCAATCAATGATGGATTGATTGCGGGCGTTGGCGCGGTGGTCGTGTTCTTGCCGCTGATCATCATCCTCTTCGCCTTCATCCTGGTCCTTGAAGCGACGGGATATATGGTGCGCGCGGCGTTCCTGATGGACCGGCTGATGGCCAGCGTTGGCTTATCGGGCCGTGCGTTCATCCCCTTGCTCTCCTCATTTGCCTGCGCGATTCCCGGCATCATGGCGACGCGGACAATCGATGATCCCAATGACCGGCTGACGACAATCCTGATCGCGCCGCTGATGACATGTTCAGCGCGGCTGCCCGTTTATGCGGTGATTATTGCCGCGTTCATTCCTGCGCGGAGCATTGGG
Organism: Sphingomonadales bacterium; assembly: GCA_043741135.1. Classification (GTDB taxonomy): domain Bacteria; phylum Pseudomonadota; class Alphaproteobacteria; order Sphingomonadales; family Sphingomonadaceae; genus Aquisediminimonas. Next base: position 8,119 of record JAYUAU010000108.1, read on the forward strand.
CCGGGGATTGGGTTGCAGGGGCTGGTGCTGTTTGGGCTTTATCTGTCGGGCATAGTCGGTGCGATGGTGGCTGCATTCGTGCTGCGGCGGACGGTCGCAAAAGGGGTGAGCAGCGGCTTCATCATGGAAATGCCAAAATATCAGTGGCCGGCGTTGCGCGATATTGGCCTTGGACTGTGGCAGCGCGCGTGGCTATTTTTGCGGCGCGCGGGGACGATCATTGCGATTTCGACGATGATCCTTTGGGTGCTGTTAAGCTTTCCGCAAAAGCCGATTGGGGCGGTGGGAACGCAAGCTGAATATTCGGTCGCGGGGTGGATAGCGAGCGGGCTTGAGCCCGTGGTGCGGCCGATTGGGTTTAACAAGGAAATTGCACTGTCGCTGATCCCTGCCATGGCCGCGCGCGAGGTTGCGGTGGCAGCACTCGCTACAGTCTATGCGGTTGATGATGCTGACGAGGATGCCCAAGCTAAGGGCCTTGCAGAGCGGTTGAGCGGGCGATGGTCTTTGCCAACCGCGCTGGCTTTCCTTGCGTGGTTCGTATTCGCGCCCCAATGTGTGTCGACAATCGCTGTGATTAAAAGAGAAACGAACGGCTGGAAATGGCCGCTGTTCATGCTGGCGTATCTTTTTATCACAGCCTACCTTGCCGCTGGCCTCACTTTCTGGTTAGCAACATGGTTTGGGTTATGAGGGAGTTACGATCGTGGCGGGGCTGAACAAAGTCATTCTAATTGGCAATCTGGGCAAAGACCCTGAGGTCCGATCCATGAACAATGGTGGAGAGGTTGTAAGTTTCAGCATTGCCACATCTGAAAGCTGGACTGACAAGCAAACCAATGAGCGCAAGGATAAAACCGAGTGGCATAATATCGTTATTTTTAACGAAAATCTCGGCCGGGTTGCAAAGACTTATCTTAAGAAGGGGTCAACCTGCTATCTTGAAGGCGCGATGCAAACGCGCAAATGGACTGATCAAAGCGGGCAGGATAAATATACGACTGAAGTCGTCCTCCAGCGCTTTCGCGGTGAACTAGTGTTGCTCGGCGGGCGCGGTGACTCTGGAGGATCAGGGGGCGGTGAACGCTCTGGCGGCTATGGCAACCAAGATCGTGGCGGCGGCCAAGGCGGCAATAATCAATTCGGCGGATCGTCTGGCGGCGGATCGTCAGGCGGCGGGCGTAGCGCGCCATCGGCCTTTGATAGCGACTTGGACGACGACGTTCCGTTTTAGACTGACATTATTTCAGGTCGAGAATCGTCTTTGCGAGGAGCGTAGCGACGCGGCAATCCACTCGCGGCACCGCCGTATGGATTGCCGCGCTTCGCTCGCAAAGACGAAATGTATCAATCTAACTCCAAAACCCCCATCAATGCCCCGCTTGTTCACCGCGCTCCAAACCAGACGCGGCAAGCTGCGCATCGATCTGGGCCATCAGCCGGTCAAGCCCTGCCTGATCCTTCGCCTCAGCGCGCGCGACGAGCACATCTTGCGTGTTTGACGCGCGGAGCAACCACCAGCCATCGGCTGTGTTCACCCGCGCGCCGTCTGTACGGTTGATATCAGCGCCTTGGGCTTCAAGCCGCGCGAGAACTTCATCAATCACTGCGAACTTGCGGGCTTCATCAACTTGAAACCGCATTTCGGGGGTGTTGATCATCGCGGGCATCGCATCTCTAAGCGCGCTCAGCGATCCGCCGAGTTCACGAATCGCACGAATCAAACGGACCGCGACATATTGCGCATCGTCAAATCCGTAAAATTCATGCGCATAGAAAATATGCCCGCTCATTTCCCCCGCGAGCGGACTGCCCGTTTCTTTCATCTTGACCTTGATCAGGCTATGTCCCGTTTTCCACATCAGCGGCACGCCGCCAAGTTCTGCAATCCGGTCATAAAGTGCTTGGCTGGCCTTGACGTCTGCAATGATAGTCGCGCCCGGAAGCAGCTTCAAAACAGGTTCGGCCAGAATGGAGAGGATTTGATCACCCCAGATCACGCGACCTTGCCCGTCAACCGCGCCAATCCGATCACCGTCGCCATCGAACGCTACACCGAAATCGAGCTTTTCACGCGCGACGAGTGCCTTTAGATCAGCTAGATTAGCTTCGTCAGTAGGATCTGGATGATGGTTGGGAAACGTCCCGTCGATGGTGGTAAAAAGAAGATGATGCTCGCCGGGCAGCAAAGCGGTGAGCTTTTCGATGACGCGCCCCGCAGCGCCGTTGCCGCCGTCCCACCCGATGCGGAACGCCCCACCATCATAACCTTCGACAAGGCGGGCAACGTAAGCGTCTTCAATGTCAACGTCAGAGACGCTGCCAGCGCCAGCCTCCCAATCGCCAGCAGCGGCCATCGCGCCCAGTCGCTGGATGTCAGCCCCGTAAAAAGGCGCATGGGCGAATACCATCTTGAAGCCATTATACTCGGCGGGATTATGGCTGCCGGTTATCTGTATGCCGCCGTCAACGCCGTCCAATACGGCCTCAGCATAATAGAGCATTGGGCTTGGCCCTAAGCCAATGCGGATGACATCAACGCCGCTTTCAACTAGCCCGCGCACAAGACTGGCTTCAAGCGACGGCGATGAAAGCCGGCCATCGCGGCCAACCGCAACACATTTGCGGCCATCGCGAATGATCAGTGTGCCAAAGCTGCGTCCAATTGCGTAGGCATCGCTATCATCAATCGTTTTCCCGAAGACCCCGCGAATATCATATTCACGGAGCGCGGTTGCGTTAAACATATGTGACATGGAAAACCCTTATTTTGGCAGCAGACGAAGGAGGCAATCGCGCGCTTGATTGACGCGTGATGCAAGTTCAGCACTGCCGCCGACATCAGGATGTACCTTAGCGATCAGGCGTTTATGCGCGGAGATGATCGTCTCAGCCGAAGCATCTTGCGGAATGTCGAGCAATTTAGCAGCCTCAGCGGCGTTCATTGATTTGGGTGCAGCCAAAGCACGCCGGAGCAAAAGATACAGCCCACCGAGCAGAACGATGATCAAAATCAACCGGATCATGCAAACGCCAATTCAGCTTGCGCGCTGGAATGCACTGGAAGCGCAAGGCCGCCAACCATTTCGCGCAATTCCTGCCGCGCTGCGATGTGGCTCACACCAATTGCGCCGATATGTTTGACGTCAAGCAAAGTGAGACCCTTGGGAAACAGCTCACGGTAAATCACTCGCTCACGAAGCCCAGGGATCACGCGAAAGCCAACGCGCTTGGCGAGTTCGTCGAGCGCATTGCCAACGCGGCGCATGTTATGCGCGTCAAGATGTTGCAGCCGGTTGCGCAGCATCACCCAATCGACGGTGACTTGATCAGTCTTGGCGCGGCTCTTTCGCAAATCCCAGATGAGTTCTGCATAAAAGCTCGGACGCTTGACTTTGAAGGTTTTGGGATCAACCTCTCCGATTAAATCGAGATCGACAAAGCTATCATTGATTGGCGTCACAATAGTATCAGCGCGCATGATCGCGGCGCGTGAGATGGGATCATCGCGCCCGGGCGTATCAATCACGACAAAATCAGCGTCTGACCCAATCCGCGCTATCTCATGGGCTAACCCCGTATCGGTAAGCAGGCCGAGCGCGACATGGCGCGGACCAGCGAGATCAATCTGATCGCGCCGCGCGGTGGCGGCCCGATTATCAAGATAGCGTGTCAGCGTCTTTTGGCGCGTATCGAGGTCAATTGCTGCCACCCGCGCGCCTGATGCGGCGAGCGCTACTGCGGTGTGAATTGCTGTCGTCGATTTACCCGTTCCGCCCTTTTCATTGGCGAATACGATGATATGTGGTTTGCCATTGACCATGAAGTTCGCTCATCCCCCCTTGATTAAGTGCAACCCGCGCTTCAAGGAGCGCGCTCCCGCCTTATCGGAGCCTGACCCTCGGTGCAAATAGTCCATGACGTTTTTGAACTTCGCGAGGCCATAACGTCAATGCGCGCAGGTGGCGGCACAATCGCGCTCGTGCCGACAATGGGGGCACTCCACGCAGGCCATATGGCTTTGGTTAATGAGGCGAAGGCGCGCGCGAATCATGTTGTGGTTTCAATCTTCGTTAACCCCAAGCAATTTGGGCCGCGCGAGGATTTTTCCCATTACCCGCGCCGCGTTGAGAGCGACGCAGCCTTGCTGAAACCCGCTGGCGTTGAGCTTCTGTGGCAACCAACTGTTGAGGCCATGTATCCGCCCGAATTTGCGACAACAGTCTCAGTGGCAAAGCTTGGTGACGGACTATGCGGCGCCGCGCGGCCGGGCCATTTCGACGGTGTCGCCACTGTCGTTGCCAAATTGCTAGCTCAAGTACGACCCGATTTTGCCATTTTCGGGCAAAAAGACTGGCAACAGTTAGCGATTGTTCGCCAAATGGCGCGTGATCTTGATAGCCACGTCGATATTATCGGCGTGCCGATTGTGCGCGAAGATGATGGCCTCGCGCTTTCATCGCGCAACGCTTATTTGAGCGCGGAGGAACGTCAAGCGGCGTTGTCGCTCCCGCGCGCGCTAGGGGCAGCGGCGTCGGCGATTGAGGGCGGCGGAGATATTGGTCAGGCGCTCGCCAAGGCGCAAGACCGACTGGAAGCCGCTGGCTTTTCGCCTGTTGACTATATTTCGCTCGTTGACGCGGTCAGCCTTGAGCCACTTACGATTTTTGATCGCGAAGCGCGGTTGCTCGGTGCTGCAAAGCTGGGCAACACGCGGTTAATCGACAATCTCGGGCTTTCCCCAAAAAAGTAAGCGCGGCGTTAACCATTTGTTGACGCCCTTGCTGCCAAACCTGTTTCACCAAATGATGGTGGGACAAAGATGATGGCAAGCAGTTTTCGAAGCGCAAATTTCTTGATCGATAGCCGGATGGCCGATGCAGCACAGGGTGATCCTGATGCTTATTTTGAGCTTGGCATTGCATATTCATCGGGGTCAGGCGGCGTCGACGTTGATCTGGTGCAAGCGCATAAATGGTTCAACCTAGCGGCGGTAAGCGGCTGCGAGCGCGGCCAAGAATGTCGCGCCGAAATCGCTGATGATATGACCGCGCGTGAAATTGCTGAAGCGCAGCGCCAAGCGCGTTCATGGCTTCAATCGACCACGCAGCGCGCGGCCTAAATTCTAAGATTCATGCGGAAGCAAAAACCGCACTTCGCGTTTTGCAAAATCAACTGAAACCCGCCTGAATATTCGCAGCGTCTCAATCCCGAGCAGCATCGCTGGCTTTCCTGTTAAGCCGAACAGTTTGAACGGATGCGCATCAACAAACGCAACGGCGGCTCGGCCAAGCCCAATGCCGCCAATCCGCATTTTTGTAACGATGGTATAATCAGCCGGCGTGCGATTGCCCAGCACATCGACCATCTCAATCGTCTTAACCTCCTCACCTCGTGACCCCTTCGTCAAAAGCGTGCGCAGCCGCCCATTGGCAATGCTGTTTTGCGCGCCGGTATCAACGACAACCCAGATTTTCTTGCCATTGGCATCCGCATCAACCATCACCAATTGGCCAAGCCGTGAGCGCGCCGTGACGATGATTAGATCAGTATCTGTGGGGGCCGTTTCTTCAGGCTCAGTTGAGGGCACAACTTTCATCGTTTTGGCTTCAAAATCGATGACGATTCGCTGTCCCTTAAGCGCATCAACGCCGAGAAGCCCCGCCGCGCCGACATTGCGCTCAGGCAAAGCCGCTGCTCTCACATTACGGATCACATTGGTTGAGACTTGCACGCTGCCAACCTCAACCATCGGGACGCGGCTTTTCCCGCCGAGCGAATGGAGCACTGCCGTCCCCGATTCTGGCAAATTGAGACGTTTGGCGAGTTCTTGCGAGACAACCGTCCGGTCTGCGCCGGTATCAATCACAAAATCAAACGGCCCCTGACCATTGATCATCACGGGCACGGTCAGCCGCAGCGAATTATCAATTTCAGCATCAATCGTCTGTCCAGCGGGATCAATCGCAGGGGCCTGAGCATAGGCAGCTACAGGCAATACCGAGGCTGCAAATATAAGGCTCAAACTGGGTCTAATCTTCATCGTGGCGGCTCCTAGAGTAACCGATCATAAGCTTTACCTAGCCGCGGTCAATCAGCGCGCATCGCGTCAACCGCCAGCGCCTCAGCCTCAATCAGGATAGCGTCATCAGTATCGGGCCCCGCCACACGTTCGCGCCCTATCAGCATCAACAGCGGCACCGCGAGCGGCGAAATTCGCGGAAGATCACGGTGGATGAGCGTTGCCGCTGCGCGGTCAAGCAACGCGCCGAGCCGCCCCACGTCAGTCATCTTCGCGCGCGCGTCAGCCCATGCGGCTTCGAGCAACAGGTGTTCAGGCTCATAGCGGCGCAAAACGTCATAAATCAGGTCAGTCGAGAAGGTCACTTGGCGGCCTGATTTTTTGGTGCCAAGGATCTGACGTTCAACCAAGCCGGAAATCACCGCAACCTCGCGAAACGCGCGTTTGAGCAGTGCTGATTGCTCGATCCACTCGACAAATTCATCCGCAAGAATATCGGGTGACATCAAGCTAGCGGGGTCGGCGACTGCTTTCAGGCCCCAGATCACAAAGCCATAATCACTCGCGACAAAACCAATGGGAGCCAAGCCGCGTGCGTCCATCCGCTTAGTGATCAACATCGCGAGCGATTGGTGTGCGTTCCAGCCTTCAAAACTATACACCACCATATAATTGAGACCATCGCGCGGAAATGTTTCGACAAGCAATTGGTCAGGTGCTGGCAAAATGGATCGCCGTTCCTGCATTTGCAGCCATTCACGTACATCGGGCGGAAAGCGCATCCAACTGCTCCGATCATGCAGAAACCCACGTACACGCTCAGCCAGCCGCGTTGAGAGCGGCATCCGCGCGCCCATATAACTGGGGAACCGCGCATTTCGTGTCGTCGCGCGCACAATCAAATCGGTGGCATCGACGCCGATAGTTTCAACCGCAATCCCTGAGAAATAAAAACAATCGCCAGGCGTTAGCGATGCCGCAAAATATTCATCAAGCTGGCCAAGCTTACGGCCATTCTTAAACCGCACGCCCAGCATCGGCGTATCGACGATGATCCCCGCGTTTAGCCGGTGCTGCGCCGCAAATTTAGGATGACTGACGCGCCATTTGCCAGATGGCTCGCGAACAAGGCGCTTAAATTTATCATAAGCGCGCAAGCTATACCCGCCGGTTGAAATCAGTTCGAGGATTCGCCCGAAAGTATCGCGCGGCAGTTCGGCATAGGGCTGTGCAGTCGTTACCTCAGCGAACATTACATCTTCATCGAACGGCGCCGCACAAGCACAGCCCATCAGATGTTGCGCAAGCACATCAAAGCCACCCGGTTGAAAGCTATCGCCGTCTCGCTCGCCTGCCTTCACCGCATCAAGTGCGGCTTGTGCTTCAAGATATTCAAACCGGTTCCCCGGCACCAAGATCGCCTCACTCGCCTCATCAAGCCTGTGATTGGCGCGGCCAATTCGTTGGAGTAAACGCGATGAGCCCTTAGGCGCGCCCATCTGGATCACACAATCAACATTCCCCCAATCAACCCCGAGATCAAGGCTTGAGGTTGCAACAAGCCCGCGCAATTTGCCGCCCGCCATCGCATTTTCAACCTTGCGCCGCGCTTCGATATCAAGGCTGCCATGATGGATTGCAATCGGCAGCTTGAGCGCGTTGACCTTCCACAATTCCTGAAAAATTAGCTCTGCCAGCCCGCGCGTATTGCAAAAAATGAGCGTCGTTTCATGCGCCTCAATTTCAGCCATCACTTGATCGACCGCATATTTGCCTGAATGCCCCGCCCACGGCACTTCGCCGCTCGGCAGCAGGATCGAGATGTTGGGATCAGCGCCTGCCTCGCCGACGATCAGCCGAACGGGTTGTGGCGAGAGCCACGCTTGATAATCGGCGGGCTCAGCGACGGTGGCTGAGAGCGCGACGCGGCGCACAGTGGGCGCAATGGCCTGTAACCGTGACAATGACAGGCTGAGCAAATCGCCGCGCTTTGAACAAGCAAAAGCGTGAACCTCATCGATGATCACCGTTTTGAGGCCTGCAAACATCAACGCGGCATCTGGATATGACAGCAATAGGCTGAGCGATTCAGGCGTGGTAAGCAAGATATGTGGCGGATCAATCCGCTGGCGTTTCTTGCGGTCAGACGGCGTATCACCACTGCGCGTTTCAACACGGATGGCAAGGCCCATATCCTCAATGGGGCTGAGCAAATTGCGCCGCACATCAACGCCGAGCGCTTTGAGCGGTGAGACGTAAAGCGTGTGCAGCCCCTCACGCGGCGCTTTGATGAGATCAACCAGCGTCGGCAGAAATCCAGCGAGCGTCTTCCCCGCCCCCGTTGGCGCAACGAGCAAGGCGTGGCAGTTATCCTTCGCAGCGCCGAGCATTTCGATCTGGTGGCGGCGCAGCGACCAGCCTTTGGCGGCGAACCAATCGTTCAGCACCGTAGGTAGCGTCATCACCCGATACGGCTGGCGGGGTGGATCATCGCATCGGTGGTGGGGAAGTCGTTACCGGTGAAAAGGATGGGGAGCGCGCGTGTCTTCGCCATAGCGTAAACCATCAGGTCTAGCATGTTGAGCGTACCGCCTTTGTCATTGCCTGAGCCGTAAAGTGCGTTGGCGACTACAGCGGCTTGGGCATCGCGAGCATTGAATGATTCGACAACAATTTTACATGACGCAAGTGTTTCCAATAGTTGCATCACACCCGCGTGCGGAAGATTATTCTTGTCGCTTGTCACACGATTTAGTTCAACGAGCGCAGGCGCGGGAATGAAACCAAGCTCTGAGTTAAGCGCATCCCAAATAGGTTCCCAGCCGGGCTCTGCGCGCGCAACGGCGACCAATGCCGACGTGTCAACGATCAACGGCAATTGCCGTTTTCATCATATTCAAAGGCGTCAAATTCGGCCATCGACTTAAAACGAAACGGATTGTCGACGGCTTTTGCTTGAATGGCCTCAATGATGCGGTTCATGCGTTCACGCCGTGTCTCGATACTTTCAAGCGCGGGTGCTTCGGGCAATTTCTCCAACGCTTCCTCAATCACTGATGTCTGACTCCGCCCATCGCGGGTAAGCACTTTCAATCGGTCAACCGCCTTTTGAGAGCGGATTGTGATGGCGGGTTGAGATCGGCGCGTTTGCATTTTCATATTTTACGCCTTTGTGCTTGCACGGTCAACCCCATGTGCAAGCACTGTCGTCATCACGACATATGTCCGATGAGTTGACGCGTCATATGTCCGATTTTGGGTTCTGGGTAATCTGCCTCCGAGGGGAGGCCCCAGATGCGGTT
>JAYUAU010000109.1:0-1294 GCA_043741135.1 Sphingomonadales bacterium
GGGGCGGATCTGCGCGCCCGCCGCGCGACTGCCGGTGATCACGCTCGATTCGACGCTGGAAAACGCGATCCTCCAGGGCCTCCACGATCCGCTGACCGGTCAACCGGTGATCGAACCCGATCTCGCGCGCGGGATCGGTGAGCGGATTGCCGCGATCCTGGCCGAGCGCGGCGAGGGTGCCGGGCTGCCCGCGCTGGTGGTCCAGCCACAAGGCCGCCGCGCGCTCCACGCGCTGCTGCGGCTGCGTGCGCCCGGTTGCCTCGTGATCGCGATCTCCGAACTGCCTCCCGCGCAACCGATCGAGGTCATCGCGGTGATCGGGCGCGATGCGCCCGCGGCACCCGCGCTGCCTTCTCCGCCAATCGCCGAACCCGAACCCATTGGAGCACTCGCGGCATGACCATCCATCGCCACAACTTCACCGCCACCGCCCCCCGTGCTGTCGGCGCCTATGCGGGCGACAGCGCGGAGCGGATTTCGCGCTTCCTGCCGATGGTCAAGCGCCTCGCCTGGCACGTCCACGGCGGGGGCTGCGCCGGGCTCGATGTCGAGGACCTGTTCCAGACCGGGGTCGTCGCGCTCACCGAGGCCGCACAGCGCCACGCCGGGCCGGGCGAGGACGGCTTCGCCGCCTATGCCAAGCTGCGTGTGCGCGGGGCGATGATCGACCTGATCCGCCGCACCGTCCCCGCCTCGCGCCACGTCGTCGAACGGCGCAAGCTGCTCGGGCGACACACGCTGGCGCTGCGCGGTCAGCTGGGGCGCGAGCCGTCCGCGACCGAGTTGGCCGAAGCGATGCGCCTGACGCTGGCCGAACTCGGGCAGTTGCAGAGCGATTGCATCGAAGTCCGCTTCGAACCGCTCGACGAGGTCACTTCGGAGCACGACTCCGCGTTCCTCGACGACGGGAGCGACATCTTCGGCTCGCTCGCCGCCGCGCAAGTGAGGGCGAGCCTGATCGACGCGCTCGCCGCGCTGCCCGAACGGCTGCAACTGATCGTCCAGCTCTACTTCCTCGAGGAACTCAACCTCGCCGAAATCGCGCAGGTGCTCGAAGTCTCGGTCCCGCGCGTCCACCAGCTCAAGGCGCAGGCGCTCGCCGCGATGCGCGAGACGATGCGGGCGTTTGCCGACTGAGGCCTGCTCACGCTCAGGTCGCGGATATCTCGACGATCCTGATTGCGTCGTCCACGGCACCGAAGGGGAGCACCTCATCCACTTCGGCTCCGAGGAGCGCCCGGCTCAACGGAGCGGTGAACGAGATCAGCCCGGCAGCGGGGTCGGCCTCGTCGTC
>JAYUAU010000110.1:0-7431 GCA_043741135.1 Sphingomonadales bacterium
TTCGGGATCGTCGAGCATCGCCTCAAGGTCGATCAATTCAGCACGCTGGCGTTGAAGCTCAGTCGCAGCGATGGCGACGGGGTCAAGCTCAGCATATTCCTTCGAAAGCGCCACGAATTTTTCCGCCGCAAGCGTGCCTGATCCAAGCAGCGCCTGAACCTCATCACGCCGCGCAAGGAGGGCAGCGATGCGTTGGGGGGAAATTGATGTCATGCTAATCGCGCCGATCGGTTGTCGCGTGCCTTCATTTCAGCCCACGTTTCATGAACTTCAAATTTGGACTCAATCAATGGCCAACTATTAAGGGCACGTCGAATATCAAGCTCGGATGGCCGGATGCGTGGATATTTTGCATAAGGACGCACACGCACCCCGAGTAAATCAATGATGCAAACGAAGTCAGGGTTTTGTGAACGAGTGGCTCGATCGTAGCGCTTTTTAACCGACCCAGCGGTTGTCATTTCGCAAGAGTAACCCGCCTCTCGCAACGAAGCCGAGATTGATATCGCATCATTCAAGCGCTCGTCGGCCTCAAGAACCACTGCAAAGTTTGACCGCGTGACATCAGGCGCATCAATCAACATCCCCAACCGCTCAATCCCCGCAGCCCATCCCACAGCAGGTGTCGGCGGCCCGCCAAGGCTTTCCATCAGCCCGTCATAGCGCCCACCGCCAAGCACCGTCCCTTGCGCGCCGAGCCGGTCTGTCACAAATTCAAAAACAGTGTGTCGGTAATAATCCAACCCACGAACCAAACGTCGGTTCCGATTCCAATTTACTCCCGCAGCATCAAGCCCGGCCGTCACTGCACTAAAATAGTCGGCGGCTTCGGACGTCAGGGAATCATCAACTGTGGGTGCATTTTCGATTAGCTGTCGATCACGCGCATCTTTTGAGTCCAAAATTCTCAGTGGATTAACATTGAGACGCAATTGGCTGTCAGAACTAAGTTGAGACGAATTGCTGGAAAAATATGCGGTGTTTGCCGAACTCCAAGCAGTTCGCGATGTAGGGTCTCCCATCGTGTTCAATTGCAGCGTCACCCCGTCATTGATGCCGAGTTCCTTCAATAATTGATCGGCAAAGCACAAAAGTTCAACATCCGCTGCCGGTTCAGCCGCCCCAATCACTTCAGCGTCCAATTGATGAAACTGACGGAAGCGGCCCTTTTGCGGGCGTTCATAGCGAAACAATGCCCCGTGCGTCGCGACTTTCAAGGGCACGTATTGCTGCCAGCCTTCGGTCAAATAAGCGCGGCAAATCCCGGCAGTAAACTCAGGCCGCAAGGTCAAGCTATCCCCCCCGCGATCCTCAAACGTATACATTTCCTTTGACACCACATCAGTGCTTTCACCGAGCGAGCGCGCGAAAACCGCTGTGCTTTCAAAAACTGGCACTTCAATCCGCTTGAACCCGTAAAGCCGCCGCACACGGTCGAATGTTTCGACAACGTGATGGAACCGATCAGCGGTTTCGCCGAGCATATCTTGCGTGCCACGCACCGCTCTAGGAGTTTCGATTTTTGCCATGATCGCAGTCTCTAGGCGAGCGCTTCCAAAAACGCTACCGTCGGCATAATGAAGCAAAACACACGCCACATCGGCAATATCATAGCGCCGGCACGCTTTATCATTTTTTTGATAATATTTACGGTTGGGGCCGCCTCGCTGTGGATCGCAGGATATGATTGGCATTATGCCTTGATGGCGGGATTTGACGCGGGAGCGCTTCTTTTCATCGGATCATTAGTGCGCGTGGTGAGTGAGGGAGACAGCGATTCCATCCGCTGCCATGCGCGTGAAAACGATGCCAATCGCGTTTTGATGCTCGCGATATCCGCTGTGGTTGGCCTCGTCATTCTGGTGACCGTTGCAGCGCAACTCTCGCAGCCCGGTAAATCACAGGTGGCGCTGATTATCGGCACACTGGCGCTGGCCTGGCTTTATGCAAACACAATCTATGCGCTTCATTATGCCCACCTGTTTTACGGTGAACAAAATACCGGCGGACTGGACTTTCCCGGAACGGTCACGCCAGACTATCTCGATTTCTTCTATTTTTCCTTCACACTCGGCATGACGTTCCAGACAGCCGACGTGACCATTTCATCAAAGACGATCCGCCGCGTTGCCCTTGCACAGTGTATCGGGTCATTTATATTCAACATCGGAATCCTTGCTTTCACGATTAACACACTGGGTTCAGGATAGATCATTATGAAAAATTTAGTCCTCTTGTCTTTGCTCGCCTCGGCCTGCTTATCGAACGCCGCCGCTGCTCAAACCCCGCTCCGTGATTCGCCTTTCCCCGGCACCATGATGCTAAACATTGATGCGACCGATATTGACCGCGCCATTTTCCGTGTGAAGCAAAGCATTCCGGTCACCGCATCAGGGCCGATGACGTTGCGTTTCCCCGAATGGCTTCCCGGCAATCATGCGCCGCGCGGGCAGATCGAAAAGCTCGGCGGGTTGACGATTAAGGCGGGAGGCAAAACATTGCAGTGGAAACGCGATCCGCTCAATGTGTTTTCGTTCAGCGTTGATGTGCCCGCTGGCGCAACCAAACTCGATCTCAGTTTTGAATTTCTCTCTGCAACGGCCGAGGATCAAGGCCGTGTTGTGATGACGCCTGAAATGATGAACATTCAGGGCAATTCACTTTCGCTTTATCCAGCAGGGTGGAAAACATCGCGGATACCCGTTTCGGCGAGCATCACTTATCCCACCGGATGGAAGGCAGGCACTGCGCTCCGCCCCGCCGCGACGACGGGATCAACTGTTAAGTATCAAACGGTCGATTATGAAACCTTTGTTGATTCACCGATTTTTGCGGGCAAATATTTCCGTGCTGAGGATTTAGGATCAGGCGTGATGCTCAACATCGTCGCTGATGATGCGAAGAACCTCGTGATCAAGCCCGCCGAACTTGATGCGCATAAAGCGCTCGTCGCCCAAGCAATCAAGCTGTTCGGCACGCGTCAGTTTGATCATTATGATTTCCTCCTCGCGCTCACTGACAAGTTGGGTGGGATTGGGCTTGAGCATCACCGTTCGTCTGAAAATAGCGTGGACCCCGCTTATTTCACCGACTGGGCGGCAGGGCCGGGGCGACGCAATCTGCTTCCACACGAATTCACGCATAGTTGGGATGGCAAACACCGCCGCCCGGGTGGTCAGATGGTGGGTGATTTCAAAACGCCGCTGATCAACGATTTGATGTGGGTGTATGAAGGGCAAACACAGTTTTGGGGCTATGTGCTCGGCGCGCGGTCGGGCTTGTTTAGCAAACAGGATACGCTGGATGCTTATGCGAGCATTGCGGCGGGCCTCGACATAAGGCGCGGGCGCGATTGGCGCAGTGTTGATGATACAACCAATGATCCCGTCATCTCCGCACGCCGCCCCAAGGGCTGGACGAGCTATCAGCGCAGTGAGGATTATTACAATGAAGGCCTGCTGATCTGGCTCGAAACCGACGCGATCATCCGCAAACAGACGGCTGGAGCGAAGGGCATTGATGATTTCGCGCAAAAATTCTTTGGCACGAAGGACGGCGATTATAGCGCGAAGGGTTATGACTTTGCTGAAATCGTCAGCACGCTTAACGGTGTGACGACTTATGACTGGGGAGCATTCTTGACCACTAGGCTCACCGAAAAGGCGAGCGGCGCACCGCTAAACGGCCTGACCGACGCGGGCTACAGACTGGTCTATTCCGACACACCAACCGCCTTCACCAAAGACGCCGAGAAACGCGCAAAGAGCGTTGGCCTCTCCTATTCGCTCGGAATGTCGATTGGCAAAGGCGCGAAGATCACCGACATCATCTGGGATGGCCCTGCGTTTAACGCTGGCTTGACAATTGGTTCCGAAATCATCGCGGTCGACGGGCGAACCTATACCGACGACGGCATTAAAGACGCGGTGACGGCTGCAAAGGGCGGCAAAGACGCGATCCGCTTAATCGTCAAATCGGGCGACCGCGTGCGGGAAGTCGGGCTGCATTGGCATGATGGCCTGCGCTACCCTCGGCTTGAAAAGATTGGGACGGGTGAGGGCGGGATTGATATGCTTTTGAAGCCGCGACTTTAGGCCCTGATGACGTTAGGTCCATTGTATTTGCGATTACAGCACTTGCCAACATGCTTCGCGGCGGATGACGGCTTTCGACAAGTTTTCGGTCGTTTAGACAACTCGGCATGTCCATCAAATGCCGCCATTCGTTCAATTTCGCGTTTTGGTCGTTAGACCAAAGCAGCCAATCGAGAATTGTAGTCAGTAATCTGCCACAAGCGTCCACACTGAGGCGATAGGTGCGCCGTTGCAAAAGGGGTAGTGGCGAGGAGACAAAGCCAGCACGGCATTTTCGACACTCTACTCATCGCAAAGCCTATTGACCAATTGACGTCTAGACGTCAAAAGAGAAGAACGAAGCAAGAAATACGAGGGCTAGATGACACACGCTCCGGGAGCAATACGCGACGGCATCGTCGGATACTTGGAAGCTCTAAACCGCGATGCGAGTCTGAGCGAGATAGGTGACGCGCTTGCCCTAAAACTGGGTAACGTGCCGGCTTCAAGCGTGCGATCCTATCTCAATCTTAATACACAGAAGCTGTTCGAACGCACAAGCAAGGGCCGATATCGCCTTTTCACTGGCCATAGCAACATTGTTCATCGTGTTGGCCTTGATCCCGTTGCTGAGGTTGGTAGGGCCAAGCTCTACCATGCAGATTGTTTTGAATGGCTGGCCGAGCAGAAGCCCAACAGCATCCAAGCCGTGGTCACCGACCCGCCATACGGCATTGTTGAATACACAGAAAGGGAAGTCGCAAAGCTGCGTGCGGGAAAAGGCGGAGTGTGGCGTATCCCTCCTTCGTTCGATGGGCATCAGCGCGCGCCGCTTCCGCGCTTCACAACGCTGACCGATGCCGATCATGTGACCATTGCGGCTTTTTTCCGTCGCCTCGGCGTACTACTAGCGAGAGCCACGGTTCCTGGCGCTAACATCGTCGTCGCGACCAATCCCTTACTGTGCCATTTGGTTGCCAGTTCGATGGCCGAAGCTGGCCTTGAGTTGCGCGGTTACCTAGCACGCCTAACCATGACAATGCGTGGCGGTGATCGGCCTAAAAACGCACATCTAGAGTTTGATGGCGTGTCGGTGATGCCTAGAAGTCAATGGGAACCTTGGGTTGTTTTGCGTAAGCCACTAGAGGGCCGTGTGCAAGACAATCTGAGGAAATGGAAAACGGGTGGCTTTCGGCGCCCGAACGCGGATCAGCCATTTGGCGATGTCATAAAGTCGCGGCCAACTAGCAAGGTCGAGAAGGAAATCGCACCGCATCCCTCGCTCAAGCCTCAGGACTTTCTCCGGCAGGTGGTGCGCGCATCTCTGCCCCTTGGTGAGGGTATTGTTCTTGATCCGTTCGCAGGATCGGCTTCTACGCTAGCGGCTGCGAACGCTGTTGGCTATTGCAGTGTCGGTGTGGAGAGCGACCCTAAGTTCGTCCGATTGGCAGGCAATGCAATCGAGCGTCTGAGCAAACTAGGCCTTGTAGATCCAATTGGTTCATAATTTCAAAATTCCATGGCGATCCAGTGTGGCGGTTCTGGTTCCCAATTGACCACGGTCGTTCCCTCGAAAATCGGAGGGAACGACGTGACCAACATAGACTTCGGTGAATCGAAGGGCCTGGCGGTTCTGCGCCGGTTGGGTAACCTTATCGACTTCATATACAAAGACGCACATGTGCTGCTCACGCGCGCCGTGCGTGTCCACCGCGCCGCCCGCCTTCTGCGTCGTCTTGACCTCTACGCCGTCTAGGCCGCCAGATTTCACCGAATCATTTGCGAAGCGGCCCTTTACGATTAAATCAGGATGGCCGTTGTGGTAACGATTGGGCGTTAACGCCCGAGAGTGCTTGGCGAGGCTTGCAGTCAGCATGTCGCTCAACATCCCTGACATGATCGCAGGACGCAATTCGTCATCAAATCTTGGCAGACCCTTTTTCTGAAACAACACATTGACGTCATAAAAAAAGTCGTAAACATCCTGCATAGCTGTTTCAAAGTCGATTAGGCGCAGTTGGTGCGGCAGCACTGCCTTCTTATTGAGCTTTGCACGATCGACCTGCTGTCTAACTGGCATTCTTCATTCCCATACAAAGATACAGGTCGTCTATGCCAATGGATTCGTCAAGGTGAAAGGCTAGAGCAATCAAACCGAAGCTTTCAGGGAAGGCAAGTTTTTCGCCATAAAGCAGCCGTTCAGATGTAGCCAACGTCACCGTATGAACGTCCGCTATCGGCCTTGACGACCGAAAACCCGACAGTCAGCTCCCCCCAACTTACCGGACATTGGCAAGCGTGTTCCGAGAGGACATAGGCCCAGATGTTACGGCTAGCCCTTTAATGATGCGCATAGTCTGCTACACCCGCCTCATGAGAATCGATTTAATCCCCGCGGGCGACGATGTCCCCCATTCGCTTAACGTCCTTATCGAAGTCCCCATCGGCGGCGAGCCGGTTAAATATGAGATCGACAAGGCGTCGGGCGCTTTGTTTGTTGACCGGATTTTGCACACGTCAATGCGCTATCCCGCCAATTACGGTTTCATTCCGCATACGCTCGGCGAAGACGGCGATCCGCTTGATGCGCTCGTGATTGCGCGCTCACCGATCATCGCAGGCGCGGTTATCCGCGTGCGGCCTATCGGCGTTCTGCTGATGGATGATGATAAGGGCGGCGATGAGAAATTGATCACTGTGCCCGTCGATTCAACCTTTCCCTACTATAGCGAAGTCAGCAGCCACGAAGAGCTGCCGCCGATTGTGACGCAGCAAATCGAACATTTCTTCCAGCATTACAAAGATCTTGAGCCCGGCAAATGGGCGAAGATCAAGGGTTGGGGCGGCGCTGATGATGCCAAGCGGATCATCCTTGAATGTATCGAGCGCGCGAAGTCGCAGAAGGCTGATCGCCCCGCGCGCCTGCGTCGCGGCCTGCGACTCAGGCTGCGACTTCGGCGATGGCGACGCGCGACGCGCTCTCGACCTTGTGCGCGATTTCGCTGGCGATTTCTTCGACCAAGGCCGAATCCCTGCCCTCGACCATCACACGAATCACAGGTTCGGTGCCGGACGGTCGCAATAACACGCGACCGCTGTTGGCAAGACGCGCTTCGGCATGCGCGACCGCGCGCTGCACATCGGGCAGCGCCATCACATCGACTTTCTTTTCCATGCGCACATTGATCAGCGTTTGTGGAAACTTCTGCATGCCACTCTTCAAATCATAGAGCGTCTGCTCGCCGCCTATCATCGCTTCGATCACCTGCAGCGCGGAGATGATGCCGTCGCCGGTAGTAGTTAGATCCAGGCAGATAATATGTCCCGATGACTCACCGCCCAGGGTCCAACCACCATC
>JAYUAU010000111.1:0-17322 GCA_043741135.1 Sphingomonadales bacterium
CGAGTGGGCCGCATATCGGTTTGATAACTATCGCGCGGGAATGGTGGATATGGCTTTGTCAGTAAATCCATTTATTGAACGTGGCAGTGAAAATGATGATTATATCATTGAAGTGGATGTTGATTTATCAGACTTCTCGTCCAATCAGTTGAGTGTAGCCCTCAGCGCAGTCATCGAGGAAATCGACGGCACAATATCTTACTGGGCGCTCGCTCACCCATCAGGCGCGCCAGATTTTCATCATCCCGATTGTTTTACGCTCAAACTTGAGGCACCACAGCGCACATGAAATTTGGCATTGAACGGCTTTTGGCCGACCCCGTTTTGCGTGCGCCCCTTATCGGCAAGCGAGTTGCTTTGCTCGCTCACCCCGCATCAGTAACCGCTGACCTGACGCATTCACTTGATGCATTGATGGCGCTGGGTGATCTCAACATCACCGCAGCGTTTGGGCCGCAACACGGGCTACGCGGTGATAAGCAAGATAATATGGTCGAATCATTCGATTATACTGACCCTGTCCACGGCATCGCGGTATTCAGCCTCTACGGCGAAGTGCGTCGTCCGTCAGGTCAAATGATGAGCACCTTCGATGTGATCCTCATTGATTTACAAGATCTTGGCTGCCGTATCTATACGTTCATTACAACATTACTCTATATCCTCGAAGCAGCAGCGGAGCACGGTAAGGAAGTGTGGGTGCTTGATCGACCCAATCCTGCGGGGCGCCCTGTCGAAGGGCTAACATTGCACCCCGGGTGGGAGAGCTTTGTTGGAGCAGGGCCAATCCCAATGCGACACGGGCTGACGTTAGGCGAGCTCGGCAACTGGTTCATTAAGCATTACAAGATTGATGTCGATTACCGCGTTATTGAAATGGAGGGATATCTCCCCGACGCGGCACCTGGCTATGGCTGGCCTGAAGATCGCATCTGGATCAATCCCAGCCCCAATGCTGCCAATATCAATATGGCACGCGCTTACGCGGGCACAGTTATGGTCGAAGGCGCAACGATTTCCGAAGGACGCGGCACAACGCGCGCGCTTGAGCTGTTCGGTGCGCCAGATATTGATGCGCGCGCGGTGCTGCGCAAAATGCGCGAATTTGCGCCGCAGTGGCTTGAGGGCTGCATATTGCGCTTATGTTGGTTTGAACCGACATTTCATAAACATGTTGGAACGCTGTGCCACGGTATTCAGATACATGCCGAAGGCCCGGGCTATAATCACGGGGAATTCCAGCCGTGGCGGCTGCAGGCGCTCGCCTTCAAGGCCATTCGCTTGCTCTATCCTGAGTATGATTTGTGGCGCGACTTTCCGTATGAATATGAACTTGGCAAGCTGGCGATTGACGTGATCAATGGTGGCCCTGCTCTGCGCGAGTGGGTCGATAATCCGGCATCAACGCCTGCGGAACTTGACGCTATGGCGTCACCTGACGAAGCCGCATGGGAGCAAGAGCGGCGGGCGTTTCTACTGTATTAAACGCCCGCCGACGTTGGTTAAGCCGCCTTGGGCACTGCGTTAAACGGCAACGTCTTATCAGGTCGCATATCGCCGGGAAGCCCCAGTACACGCTCTGCGATGATATTGCGCAATATTTCATCAGTGCCCCCTGCAATACGAAGGCCAGCCGATGAAATATAAGTCTGCTGCAAATGATCAAGGTGGGGCAATGTATCGCCACCACTAATCAGCCCCGCACTTTCAGACATATCGGCAGCAAAAGCGCCCATTTCCTGCATCATTTTGGCAACAACAACCTTTGAGATTGACGATTCAGGCCCCGGAGTTCGCCCCGATGAGAGCGCCGAAATCGTCCGCATCCGCGTGAGCGCAATCCCGCGATCCTGAATATAGACATCAGCAATCTTCTGGCGAACATGGCTTTGTTCGAGCGCATTGCCTTCATCCAAATCAATCGCCTTGGCGAGTTCAATCATTTCCTGAACGCCTGGCGCGCTTGATGGTTTCCCGCCAACCGCGACACGCTCATGCATCAAGGTGGTCAACGCTACCTGCCAGCCTTGGCCAACCTCGCCGAGTCGGTGGCTATCGTTAACGCGGACATCAGTGAAAAACACCTCGTTAAACTCTGCACCGCCTGACATTTGCTTGATCGGACGAATATCAACGCCGGGCGCCTTCATATCGACGATGAACATCGTCAGCCCCTTATGCTTGGGAACTGATGGATCAGTGCGCGTTACAACTATGCCGTAGTCTGAAAGGTGAGCGCCCGATGTCCACACTTTTTGGCCATTGATCACCCAATCATCACCGTCTCGTTCCGCGCGGGTTCGAATGCCCGCAAGGTCAGAGCCTGCGGCTGGTTCGGAGAATAGTTGACACCATACTTCCTCACCATTCATTGCGGTAGGGACATAGCGGTTAAAGATTTCTGGGCTTAGACCGTGTGTGAAGACAGTCGGGATGCACATGCCAAGACCGATTGCATAAAGCGCGGTTGGCGCGCTGTGCTTCGATTCTTCTTGGTTAAAGATGATCTGCTGCATCGGTGTGCCGCCCTGACCGCCGACACTTTTGGGCCAAGTAATTCCGACATAGCCCGCATCATATTTAAGCTTTTGCCACACTTTGGCCGCAGCAACGCTTTCGGCTCGGCTCCCTAAAGGGCGTTCCACTTTGCCGATATTTGCCGAAATCCAAACGGCGGCGGCGGTGCGGTAGGTTGCTTCTTCGCGCGTGTCGTTAAAATCCATGGTCTATCCTCTCAAACAGCTAGGGGGGCGTTGCGCTGTTCAAGCCCGCGCACAAGGCGATCTGACCAATAGGCCTTTGATCCAAGATTGAGTGCGAGCAAACGCGCGCGGCGATAGAAGAATTGGCAATCGCTTTCCCATGTAAAGCCGATCCCGCCGTGCAGCTGCACATTTTCTTCAGCCGCAAATTGAAAGGCATCAATCGCCGCCACGCGCGCGCCTGCGGCGGCTTGGGGAAGCTCGGGTGCGCCAGTGAGCAGCGCCCATGCGCCGTAATAAGCATGGCTGCGCGCCAGCTGGTTCTTGATATACATATCTGCACAGCGATGTTTCACTGCTTGATATCCACCGATTTTATTACCAAACGCAACCCGATCTTTGGCATAGGCGACCGCCATCTCCATCGCCGCGTCAGCCCCGCCCACGCCTTCAAACGCGAGCAAAATGGCTGACGATTGCAGGAATGTGTCGAGCGTCGCGCGACCGCCGGTTAGCGGCTCAGCGGGCGTATTAGCAAAGCTCACCTTTGTCGATTTGCGCACCAGATCGATTGTCGCGACGCTTCCGCGGGTGATGCCGGCGGCGGTCATATCAACAAGATGTAGCCCATCAGCACCGCTAACGATCAAGAAGTCTGCAACTACACCATCTTGCACGGGCATTTTTGTGCCGCTGATTGTTCCGTTAGTAACGTTAAGCGTTGATTTTACGCCCGGCGCTGAAGCGGTTCCTTCACCAAGCGCAACCGCACCAATCGCGGAGCCATCTGCTAATTTGGGCAGCCATTTGGCCTTTTGTTCGTCAGTGCCGCCGATTAGAAGGGCTTCAGTAGCCATCAGCACTGACGATGTGAACGGCACGGGCGAGAGCGCGCGACCGACTTCTTCAGCAAGCACACAAAGCTCAAGCACTGATAGGCCCAGCCCGCCATGCTCCTCAGGAATACGCAGCGCCGTCCAGCCAAGCTCAACAATCTCTTTCCACAGCGCGGCATCAGTGGGTAGCGCACCCTCCATCACCGCACGCGCCTTATCGCGCGTTGATTTGGCCTCAAGAAATTTGCGTGCTTGGTCGCGAAGCACTTCGGCATCGTCGGAAAATTGGAAATTCATGGTGGTCGCATTCCTCTTTAATTTTTACGGACTAGTTCACGCATCGCGTCATCCAATCCAGCCAGCGTCAGCGGATACATCCGGTCTTTCATCGCTTCTTTTAGCAATTTGGTCGATTGCGAATATCCCCAATGCTCCCTGGGAACTGGGTTAAGCCAAGCTGCCGCAGGATAAGTGTTGGTCAGCCGCTGCATCCACACCGTGCCCGATTCCTCGTTAAAATGTTCAACCGAGCCGCCGGGGTGACTTATCTCGTAAGGACTCATCGCGGCATCGCCGACAAAGATCAGCTTATAATCATGCCCATATTTATGGAGCACATCCCAAGTGTTCGTCCGCTCCGAATAACGCCGCTTATTATCCTTCCACACGCCTTCATAAGGGCAGTTGTGGAAATAGAAAAATTCGAGGTTTTTGAACTCACTCGTCGCTGCACTGAATAATTCTTCGCAAAGCTTGATATGCGGGTCCATTGACCCGCCAACATCGAGAAATAGCAATAATTTGATCGCGTTGCGCCGTTCAGCGCGCATGTGGATGTCAAGCCACCCTTGCTTTGCGGTGCCGCGCACGGTGGCGTCGATATCAAGTTCATCCTGCGCGCCATTACGTGCGAATTTGCGAAGGCGGCGAAGGGCAATCTTGATGTTGCGCGTGCCCAGCTCTTTGGTCGAATCAAGGTTCTTAAACTCGCGCTTGTCCCACACTTTGAGCGCACGACCATGCTTGCTTTCGCCACCGATCCGCACGCCTTCAGGATTATAGCCTGAATTACCATATGGCGACGTGCCTTTGGTGCCGACCCACTTATTGCCGCCTTCATGCTTCTTCTGCTGTTCTTCGAGACGTTTTTTGAGCGTCTCCATAATCTCGTCCCACGATCCAAGCGCTTTGATGGCTTCCATCTCCTCAGGCGTCAGGAACTTCTCAGCAACCGCTTTGAGCCAATCTTCAGGGATATCAGCATTCTGCTCGCCGTAAGACGAAATGATGCCTTTGAAAACTTTGGCGAACACCTGATCAAAGCGATCAAGCAGCCCCTCATCCTTCACAAAAATGGCGCGGGTGAGATAGTAAAATTCCTCCGGGTCGCGCTCAATCACGTCCTTATCGAGCGCCTCAAGCAGGATGAGATGCTCTTTCATGCTGGCGGGAATGCCCGCTGTGCGGAGTTCGTCGAGGAAGTTGAAGAACATGGGTTAAATCTGTCTGTTGCTAGTGATTTTGAAGTTCGATGGTGCTATATCCAATATATGGGCATTGCCGAAATCAGAACTGTGATTGCCAAATCTGGCCCTGAACTGAGGGCGGAGGGTATTTCCGCGCTTTATCTGTTCGGTTCGCAGGGGCGCGGCGACGCGCATGACACGTCGGACATTGACCTCGCCTTTGATGTTGCAGCGGAAGCCGATGAGCGATTTAGCGTGATCGATCAGGCGCGTATTCAGTTGCGTCTTGAGAAATTGCTGAACAATCATGTCGATTTTGTCTCGCGCGCGGGGATGCGCCCACGGATGCGTGCGCGGGTGGAAGCTGAAATGATTCGAGTTTTATGAGCTACCGCGATGAGGATCGCCTCGCGCTGATCATTGAACTGATAAATCATATTGAACGCCGCGTTGCCGATATGTCGCGCGCGGACTTTCTTGGGGATCGGGACGAAATTGATCTTACGGCTTACCGGCTGTCGATTATTGGAGAAAATTGCGGTAAGCTGACTGTCGAAATTCGCGAGCGGCACAAGCATATCGACTGGTCGGCGATGATTGCGATGCGAAATGTGATCGCGCATGACTATGCGGGCATCGATGCAAAATTGGTCTGGGCTGCCCTTGGTGAACACATAGCGGCTCTCGCCAAAGTTTGCCGGACTGAGCTTGGTGGCTAGCATTTGGTGCCAGTGCCAGCGGCGCGAAGCTCGTCTAGGAAGTTAAAGAACATTGTTCAGCTCGTTACATTGGCAAGCGGGGCAGGCGGCCCTTTTGGGAAGTGCGGCAGGGCTGGGTCAAGAATTGCCCATGTCGGCGCACTATCGGCCCATATGATTGCTTGCGGTGCAATCAATTCTGGATCTTCAAGCACACCGGCGCGGATGCGGATCGGCATACCTGCTGGCTCGATTGTTGCGCTGAAAAGTTGAGAGCCGCATTTTGGACAGAACCCTCTGCGCACAATATTCCCGCTGTCTGCAACCATTTCAAAATATGTGACATCGCCTTCAAACTGGACGGCTTCTTGCGGAAACAATATGTTCACAGTCGCCGAACCGCTCGCGATACGTTGGCAATCATGGCACCAGCACATCCGCGCGCCGATAGGGTCTGCGTCGACGGTGAAGCGGATAGTCTTGCATAGGCAATGGCCGTTGTGGGTCATGGGGCAATCTCCAATCTACCTTGCTTCGCGAAAAAATCGATGATCTGCCGACCGATTTCTTCACGCGTCTCGCTGCGTTGCTTACATCTTTCAGCCCAAACCCGCCCTGGATGCAACACGTCCCATAAGGGCCTAAGTCCATTATAGCGCCCCGCCCCTGGATCATGATTGCCAAAACCGTCAACCAAGTGATTCCATACGGGATTGAAGGTGGAAATGAGTAGTGCTTCCCCTAACGGTATCCATATGTCATCGACCACGAGATAGCGGACACTGAAGTCATCGGCATTAAGGTTTTCCGCCGCTTTGATCGACTCCCGATGCTCTACAATTCTGTTGAACAACCATTTTCCTGAACTGCTCGTCGTTAGATTTGCACCCTTGCGCGCGCCAGAAGGCACTGCCTTGCCAACGTAAATTGGGGTTTCCACTTCGGATTCCCCTCGTCGCACGATCGATTGATATGGTTCAAACGAACCGTGATAGTAGATCGCATAAATTCCCGCTCCCTCAAACGGAGCCACAATCTCTATGCTGGTCGATGGAATAACCAAAAGTGCCTCGACAACCGATTTGCCAAGGTTGAGCTTATTAAGTGGATTATATGCCTCAACCATTGGTCAGTGATACATGAGCAACAACAGAGGCCGTTACAATCCGAGCCAGATCGACCGGGACGGCGTTCCCCAATTGCCGCATTGCTTCCGACCACGAACCTTCAATTGCAAAATCGTCGGGGAATGTTTGTAAACGGGCGCTTTCCCGGATAGTGAAGTAGCGGATGCTCCCATCATCGCGAACCATCATATTTTCACCGCCCGGCACGCCGTGGACGCCTGCTTTCAACGCTTTGGCAGGTAAATCGATGGGGCTTCCCGTGTGCCCAGGATAGGCGCGCGCACCCGACTGGAACCGGTGGTTGAGGAATAGTGCAGCAGCCTTCGGATTCTTCTCCGGGTCTGGCAAATCCACAAATGCATCTCGGATAGTTGTCCAAGGAGATAGCGCGATAAGAGCGTCATCTGTTGATCGACGGACAGGTGCTCGGTTCCGACGGGGCAGACGGTGTAAATCCCAATATACACCGCGTTCGGACTGATCCTGTTGTAATGCTTCGAGGCTGTGGGTCGCCTTGGGGAAAGACCAGTTTGCGTTTATGTCATCTCGGAATCCAACAAAGAATACCCGCTCCCGCTTTTGAGGGACACCGTAGTCAGCGGCGTTCAATACGCGCGGCGGGATCACCCGATATTGCAGTCCAATGCGCCCACCCGAACTGTGATGCTGCTCAAGCCGCATCAGATGATCATCCCATGCTTCATCGGCCGAACGCGCAATCTCTGGATAGGTAAGTTGCAGAGTGATATAACTGAAATAAGCTGAAAAACTTGACCGCGTCAGCCCTTTGACGTTCTCGAAAACAAATGCGCGTGGCTTGGTCTCGCGCACTGCGCGCACGGCTTCGCTCCACATGTCGCGATGATCGTCATGCGCCTTGTGCTTCCCGCCAAGCGAAAATGGCTGGCACGGCGGGCCGCCGGTTACGAGATCAATTCGGCCTTCGTGCGCGCGAAAATCCACACTGCGAATGTCTCCCTCAAGCGGTTCGGGCCATTGTGAAGCGGCATTCCGCCGCAACGTGGCACAGCACCATTTGTCACGCTCGACAATTAACTGCGGTCGAGCACCTGCCAAATTGCTTCCCAGACCAAGCCCCCCAGCCCCAGCAAACAGTTCGATTGAATTCACCGCAACATCCTCGATAGAACCTTTGCCAGAGCATATGTTCTTGCTAAGTTCCAATCAAGCAAATTCACCCCCGCCCCCCGCGCGCCATAAACGCTAACCGTTCAAACAGCATAACATCCTGCTCATTCTTGAGCAACGCACCATGCAGTGGGGGAATCGCCTTAGTCGGATCACGGTTCTGCAACACGTCGAGCGGCATATCCTCAGCCAACAGGAGCTTGAGCCAATCCAACAGTTCCGAAGTCGAGGGCTTCTTCTTCAACCCAGGCACATCGCGGACTTCATAAAAGACATCCATCGCTTTTTTGACGAGGATTTTCTGGATGCCGGGGAAATGCACATCGATAATCGCCTGCATCGTGTCACGATCAGGGAATTTAATATAGTGGAAGAAGCAGCGGCGCAGGAAGGCGTCGGGGAGTTCTTTTTCGTTATTCGATGTGATGATCACGATCGGACGTTCAGCCGCTGCGATGGTCTCGTGCGTTTCGTAAACGTCGAAACTCATCCGGTCGAGTTCCTGAAGCAAATCGTTGGGGAATTCGATATCGGCTTTATCGATTTCATCGATTAGCAGAACAGGCAATTCGGGGCTTGTGAACGCCTCCCACAACTTGCCCTTTTTGATGTAATTACGGATTTCGTGAACGCGCTCATCGCCGAGCTGCCCATCGCGAAGCCGCGCAACCGCATCATATTCATACAGGCCCTGATGCGCCTTCGTGGTGCTTTTGATATTCCATTCGATCAACGGCGCGCCCATGGCGGTCGCAATCTCTTGAGCAAGAACGGTTTTTCCCGTGCCTGGTTCGCCCTTGATCAGCAGCGGGCGGCGAAGTGTAATCGCGGCATTGACCGCCACCTTGAGGTCATCGGTGGCGACATAATCTTTGGTACCGGTAAAACGCATGAGTCGAGCCTGTCCTTAACGTGCACGTAAAGTCAGGCATTCGTTATCAGGCTTTTGGGTGGGCGCAAGCCCCAACTGAGATCAATATTCGCCGCGTGCAATCTGGCGGGCGTCGAGCAAATCCCAAAGGCCGCGGTGTTGATTGAGAATCTGCTGCGCGCCAAAGGCAATCGCGCGTTCGATACCGGGCGTTTCTGATAACTGACCTGCAAGCGCGTGGGTTTGTGCAACACTGGGAAGCTTGCATTCGGGCACCGTCACACCCCACCGCTTCGACGCATGATCAAGCACATCGCGCACACCGTGCCAATCGATAACCAGCGTCATCGCAGCGCCAATCGCACAACCAGTACGGTCAGATTTTGCGAGCATTTCAAGCGCATGGCGTTGACCGTTGACCGCAGACTCACTCTCGGCTTGGCCAGGCGTGGAGGGTAGGGGGCCCGCCGCAACGACAAGTTTGGTAAGAAAACTGCGTTCGACAGCAAAACCGTCAACAGCATTGAGGAGCCAAGCGCGTGCCGCATTCTGGTTCGTATGAAGCGCTGCCACATCAATCACGCCGGGGTGACGTCCATGGAGCGAACAAAAAAGATGAAGTGCATCAGCAAGATTTCGAGTCGCAAACTTGCCTGATCGGAGGTCAGCACTGTTCACATAGTGATGCCCAGCAGTTCCCTCAACCGCGACCAATTGCGACAGCACAGCGGCAATTCCGTCTGTCTCTGATCTTTGCGGTGCGTTGCTCGACATGTTTACTTCCTTGCATAACGCTCGACCCAAAAATGGGGCATGCGATGATCTTATTTCAAACTCTCTATACGAAGCGCGTAAAAACAGCGTTTACAGCGCGTTAGGGTTTTCGAGAGGCGGAGTTAACAAGGGGTTGGCATTTAACGATTGTGGAACATATAAAGAACAAGTATCAACACACCATCCTTCCAAGACTCAAGAGAAATGATGTGTCTGATACTGCGCTTCAATGGCTTTATGTTGATTTTAACAGCTATTTTGCGAGTGTTGAACAGCAATTGCAGCCACATTTGCGGGGCAGGCCAATTGCGGTTGTTCCTGTTGCCACTGATAGCACATGCGCAATCGCCGCCAGTTATGAAGCGAAAGCCTTTGGCGTCAAAACGGGCACGCCGATTTACGAAGCACGCAAATTATGCCCTGACATCATCTGCGTATTGGCGCAGCATAATCGTTATGTCGATTTTCATCACCAAATCCTTGATGAGATAAACCGCCACATCCCCGTGACAGCGGTCTGTTCGATTGATGAAGCCGCGTGTCGGTTGATGAAGAATGAAGCATCACCAGCCGCAGCGACCGCGATTGCGCACGCGATGAAGCGTGGGTTGGCGCAAAATGTTGGTGCTTATGTGCGCTGTTCAATTGGAATTGCGTCAAATCGCTATCTTGCCAAGGTGGCGACTGATTTACAGAAGCCCGATGGTTTCACCATTTTGCACCCCCAAGATTTGCCCGACGCGCTTTTCCGCCTTGATCTGCGTGATTTGCCAGGCATCGGCCGCAATATGGAAAGGCGGCTGCATCAGGCGGGGATTCACGACATGCCCATGCTCATGGCGCTGAGCAGTGATCGGATGCGTGACATTTGGGGGGGTATTTGGGGCGAGCGGATGTGGCATCTGCTGCGCGGGGTTGACCTTCCCGAAATTGAAACACAGCGCCGCACACTGGGGCATAGTCATGTCATGGCCCCTGACTTGCGCGCGCCCAGCAAAGCTATTTACGTCGCGCGGCGATTAACGCTGAAAGCTGCGAGCCGTTTGCGCCGAATGGGCTATTTTGCATCAGCTTTTTCATTTGCGGCGCGGTGCGAAGATGGCCGCCGGGTTGAAGGCAGTCTCAAATGCTGGCGCGCAAAGGACAGCCCCACTTTCCTGAGGCTGCTTGACACAATCTGGAATCAAGTGATTCCCACAGGCTCCAGTATTAAAGTCAAAAAAATTTCGGTGACGCTCCACGGGCTTATTCATGCAGACAATATCCAGCCTGATCTCTTTGATCAGCATATGACCGAAACGAGCGAGCATATTATGAAGGGTGAACGTTTATCACACGCCATGGATCGGCTAAATCACCGTTTTGGTCGTGACGCTGTGCTTTTGGGTATGCTCCCTTCTCAGGGAGCCTCATTCTCAGGCACCAAAATCGCCTTCACTCGTATCCCGGATCGTGAGGAATTTTTGGAATGACACACATCGGAAAACAGTTCGATTCGCGTCGCCTATTGATCAAGAAAACTGCGCATTTTGCGGCTTCTGCTCGGATGTTTGAGCTTGCGCAGTGCTTTGGCTTCAATCTGCCTGATCCGTTCACGCGTCACAGAAAACTGCTGGCCGACCTCTTCAAGCGTGTGATCGGTATTCATCCCAATGCCAAAGCGCATCCGCAGCACACGCTCTTCACGCGGGGTTAGCGAAGCGAGAACACGTGTTACGGTTTCCTTCAAATTCGCCTGTATTGCGGCATCAACGGGGATGATCGCATTTTTATCCTCGATGAAATCGCCGAGATGGCTATCTTCTTCGTCACCTATCGGCGTTTCAAGGCTGATCGGTTCCTTCGCAATCTTCATCACCTTGCGCACTTTTTCAAGCGGCATTGAAAGGCGTTCGGCCATTTCCTCAGGCGTCGGTTCGCGTCCGCTTTCATGCAGGAATTGGCGGCTTGTCCGCACAAGTTTGTTGATCGTTTCGATCATATGCACCGGAATGCGGATCGTGCGCGCCTGATCAGCGATTGAGCGCGTGATCGCCTGCCGGATCCACCATGTCGCGTAAGTGCTGAATTTATAACCGCGACGATATTCAAATTTATCGACCGCTTTCATCAGACCGATATTACCTTCTTGAATTAAATCAAGGAATTGAAGGCCACGGTTTGTATATTTTTTAGCAATTGAGATCACAAGACGAAGGTTGGCCTCAACCATTTCCTTCTTCGCCATCCGCGCTTCGCGCTCAGCCTTTTGCACGGTGTTAACGATCCGGCGGAACTCACCGAGCGACATGCCCGTGGCTTGCGCAATTTCGGATATCTCAGCGCGTATCCGCTCAACCGCGTCGATCTCATTCTCAGCAAAGGCGGCCCACTTTTTATCAATGCCTTTTGCGTTTTCGAGCCAATGTTCATCCATTTCATGGTTCATATACGAATCAAGGAATGATTTACGTGGCACTTTATGGCGCTCAGCCAAGCGCAACATTTGCCCACCAAGCGCGGTCAGCCGGCGATTATAGGCATAAAGTTGATCAACGAGATATTCGATCTTCGCGCCGTGAAATTGCACACTTTCAACGAGTGCGGTCAGTTCCTCACGCAGCTTTTGATATTTATTCTCTTCGCCTTTAGGAAAATCATTCCCAATCGACAGCGCCTCAATGCGCGCCGCCTGAATTTTCGAGAATTTCTTGAAGATTGACGTGATCGCAGCAAATTTCTCAAGCGCTTCGGGCTTGAGCGTTTCTTCCATCTGCGCAAGGCTAAGCGTGTTATCCTCATCATCATCATCAACCAACGCCTTTGTGCGACGCTCGGTCATTTGGGCTTCTTCATCTTCCTCTTCGGGAGGCGCTTCTTCTACATCTGCTTCTTCTTTGAACACTGGCCCTGCATTCTTTTCAGAAATCTCAGCGTCACCACCTTCCTCGCTTTCAACGAGTGCTTCGGGCGCGGGGCCCTTGGTAAGCATCGCATCAAGATCAAGAATCTCACGCAATTGCATCGTGCCTTCGTTAAGCGCGGTTGACCAATTGATGATCGCGTTGAACGTGATCGGGCTTTCACAAAGCCCCAAAATCATCGTGTCGCGCCCGGCCTCGATACGCTTGGCAATCGCAATTTCGCCTTCGCGGCTGAGCAACTCTACCGCACCCATTTCGCGCAGATACATCCGCACGGGATCGTCAGTGCGATCAATGACTTCTTTTTTCTTGTCACCAACGTTTTCGCTGCCATCAGCGGTTACGTCAACGGCTTCAATCTCTTCCTCAGGCTCAGCCTCATCACCGTCGTCAACGGCCTCTTCATTCTCGACGATATTGACGCCCATCTCGTTGATCGCAGACATCACGTCTTCAATCTGTTCAGACGTCAATTGATCCTGAGGCAGGCCAGCATTCAGCTCATCATAGGTGATGTATCCACGCTTTTTGGCGCGTGCGAGCAGCTTTTTAATCGCCGCATCGTTTAAATCGATCAAAGGCGCATCGCCGCCTTCGCCTTTTTCGATTACATCATCCATATCTTCAGCCATTCAAACACGCTTTCTTCGTTTATTCGTCTTCACCACTCACTAATGCGGCTAGTTTTTTGTCGGCATCTTGTCGCGCTTCAACTAGCCTCATCTGCTCTGCAAAGCCGTCCTCATCCCCGCCATCTGCCAATCTTGCCGTAGCGGCCACCAAAGCAGCCTCCAAAGCGGGACGCGTTGCGAGCACATCAATCGCCAAACTCAAATCTCGTCTCGCGTTTTCATGACGCAAACGCTCGCCCTCCGCACAATCAGGCTGATCGAGCTTGGATTTCGCCTGCCGCGCAATGAACGAAAAGGCAAGCCCGTTCATCACTCGCAAGCTTTCGACAACCTCGTTCAACCCTGCTTGGTGGCATATGGGGATCAGAGTATCCGAATCAAGCTTAACCCCATCATAGGCTGCGTTGAGCAATGTAAGTCGCAACCGATCAAGGCCTTTATCAGCGATGACAAAGGCGGATAATGGATCAGCTGATGTGAGGATCATATCAGGATAGCGTAGCAGGCCAGCAAGAATGGCGCGCGCAAAGATTGGGGCCACGCCGCCGCCGCCAATTGAGCGCGCGCCGTCCGATACGGGGCGTTCAATGACTGTGTTTGCGAATTTCCCACGCCTTCCGGGTACAAACGGCGCGCGGACTGGTTGCTTTCGGGCGAACAATTCATCGAACCGCGCGCGAAATTCGGATTGATATTGTGAACGGACATTCTCATTTGCAATGGCAAAGCTGTGCTGGCTCAATCTTTGGCGCAAGCCAGCGCGCTGTTCGGGGGTGGCAATCGGCGAAGCCTCAACTTCATATCGCCACAAGCGATCAACAAGCGCATCGGCCTTTGCGAGCAATCCGCTGAGCGCCTGTTTTCCATTCGCGCGAACGAAATCGTCGGGGTCTTGCCCTGCTGGCAGTCCGGCAAACGAGAGCGATTTATCAGGCGCCAAAAGCGGCAAAGCTCGTAGCGCCGCGCGTATGCCCGCTTTCTGACCTGCGCTATCACCGTCAAGGCACAGGATCGGCACATTCGCGATTCGCCATAATCGCTCAAGCTGATGCTCAGTAATTGCGGTGCCGAGCGGGGCGACAACATCTTCGACCCCTGCTTGAGCGAGTGCGATGACATCCATATAGCCTTCGACAACGATGATCCGGTCAGTTTTGCGTGAGGCAGGGCCAGCCAAGTCGAGATTGTAAAGCGTGCGCCCTTTATCAAACAGCGGCGTATCAGGCGAGTTGAGATACTTTGGCTCACCCGCACCCAATATCCTCCCGCCAAACGCAATCACACGCGCACGGGCATCGCGAATAGGGATCATCAAACGCCCGCGAAACCGATCATAAGGGGCTTTATCCTCAACCGAGATCAGAAGGCCCGCTTCGATCAACGCTTCATCGCCAAAGCGTGCGAGCGTTGATTTCAAAGCCCCGCGCGAATCAGGTGCAAACCCAAGGCCAAATGTCTTGATCGTCGCGGCATTCACCCCGCGCCGTTCGAGGTAAGTGCGCGCCTCTGCCCCGTTCACGCTCTGCAATTGCGCAGCGAACCAATCGGCTGCCGCTGTCATGACGTCATAAAGCGAATTGGCGCGCTCGGCGCGTTCAGCAGCGCGCGGATCAGCCGCAGGAACCTCCATTCCGGCGGCCTGAGCCAGCTCTTTCACCGCATCCATGAACGGTAAACCCCGCTGATCAGTCATCCAGCGGATAGCATCGCCATGCGCTGAACAGCCAAAACAGTGGTAGAAGCCCTTATCGTCGTTGATCGTGAAGCTAGGTGTTTTCTCGTTATGAAACGGGCAGCACGCCTTATATTCGCGCCCTGCCTTGGTAACTTTGATCGTCCGCCCGATCAGCGACGAAAGCACTGTCCGCGCGCGCAGTTCATCAAGCCATTGCGGGGTGAGGCTCATAATAATCCCCCTCCCTTAAGGGAGGGGCTAGGGGTGGGTTGATCAGGCAATGCGCCACGAATTACGGTTAACACACCATCCAAATTAGCGAAAAGTTCGCTATTTGAAAACCGCAGTAACCGATACCCTTGCTCTTCGATGTAGCGCTGACGAAGCTCATCCTTTGCAACAATTTCGTCATGAAACCGTCCATCAAGCTCAATAACCAATTTTTCCCACCGACACACAAAATCGCAAATATAGGGGGCAATGGGGATCTGGCGACTGAACTTGAAACCGCCCAATTGACGCGCACTAATTGACCGCCAGAGCAATCGTTCGGCATCGGTGGCCTCATTCCTGAGTCTAATCGCTCGATGCGTAGGCCTGTTTGGATCGATCATTCCCACCCCTAACCCCTCCCTGAAGGGAGGGGGATTTTAGGCCAGCGCTGCCTTTACCAGCCCACTTGCCTTACTCATATCAAGCGCGCTGGCGTGGCGCTCTTTCAGCACCGCCATTACCTTGCCCATATCTCGCACGCTTTCAGCGCCGATTTCGGCCTTGATCGCCATGATCAGCGCGGTGGTTTCAGCCGCGCTTAACTGTGCGGGGAGGAAGCGCTCAATCACCGCAATCTCTGCCGCTTCATTGGCAGCGAGTTCGGGCCGCCCGCCTTTTTCGAACATGTCGATTGATTCGCGGCGCTGCTTGATCATCTTTTGAAGCACTTCAACGACCATATCATTATCGTCCGCAGGTGCTTTTCCCGTGCGCGCTTCGATATCGCGGTTTTTGAGCGCTGACGTGATCAGCCGCGTTGTATCGCGCGTGCCCGTATCCCCGCCCTTCATCGCGGTAATTTGCGCGGCCTTGATATCGTCGCGAATCATGTCTGTCTGTTCCGATGCTGAGTTGAATTTTTGATCCTAGCGACAATTTTGAAAAATCGATAGATTGACCCGCAAGGACGCCCGCTCTAACGACTATCGCTTAACGACATCGTTGCAACCACTGAACTGGAGCGCCCCATGGCCAACCTTACCTCTACGCGTGCGCCATCGGGAGCGACGGCTGTATTGGTGTTAGCGTCTGGCGATATCGTGTGGGGCAGGGGCTTTGGTGCCGAGGGCGCAGCGGTCGGCGAAGTCTGTTTCCACACCGCGATGACCGGTTATCAGGAAATCATGACTGACCCAAGCTTTGCAGGCCAGATCATCACTTTCACCTTTCCCCATATCGGCAATGTCGGCGTGAATTCACAGGATACGGAAGCGATTAACCCGCATGCCTTGGGCGCGATTGTTCGTGAAGATGTGACCGCGCCGTCTAACTTTCGGTCAATCAATGGTTTTGACGTGTGGATGAAGGCCGCGGGACGCATCGGTATCGCTGGCGTTGATACTCGCGCGCTCACCCGTCTGATCCGCGAAAAGGGCGCGCCCAATGCGGTGATCGCGCACTCGGCAACAGGCGTGTTTGATGTGGACGCGCTGCTTGCTCAAGCAAAGGCATGGCCCGGGCTTGAGGGCATGGATTTGGCCAAGGACGTCACCACGCTGCAAAGCTATGGCTGGAGTGAGGGGCTGTGGCAGTTGGTTCCCCTCCCGCAAGCGGGAGGGGCTAGGGGTGGGCGTAAGAAAGTTGTCGCCATCGATTACGGAATCAAACAAAATATCCTCTGCAATCTCGTCGATGTTGGCTGCGACGTAACCGTCGTCAGCGCCACGGCAAGTTTTGCTGACATCATGGCGCATAATCCCGACGGCTTGTTCCTCTCCAACGGCCCCGGAGACCCCGCCGCGACGGGCGAATATGCGGTGCCAGTGATCCGTGAGTGGCTCGCCACCGGAAAGCCACTGTTCGGCATATGCCTAGGCCACCAAATGCTCGCGCTCGCGGTAGGGGCAAAGACCGAGAAGATGCACCAAGGGCACAGGGGCGCGAACCATCCGGTGAAGCGGCTCTCGGACGGTGCGGTCGAGATTACGAGCATGAACCACGGCTTTGCGGTCGATGCGGAGACTTTGCCCGCCAACGCCAAGGCGACGCATGTCAGCTTGTTTGATGGCTCAAACTGCGGCTTTGAACTGGTCAATCAGGCCGCCTTCACAGTGCAATATCACCCTGAGGCCAGCCCAGGGCCGATGGATAGCCATTATCTGTTTGAAAAGTTTGCGGGGATGATGGGGTGAGGAACTTTTTTTTGATTATTGCAGCAGTCGCTTTTTCGCAATGTGCGTCCCCTCCTCAATCTGCGAAGTGGAAGGCGCTTGTTG
>JAYUAU010000112.1:0-17320 GCA_043741135.1 Sphingomonadales bacterium
CTGGATACTATTATCAGCAAAACGGTTTTTCGAACCGATTTCAAATGCCAGCACCTTTTCAGGCGCAAATGTTGGCGTCAACGCCGCTTGGCTCTGGCCCGAGTTAAACCCGCCCGAACGGAAACCGGATGACGCTGACGCATAGAGCAAATTATCATCGGCAATCTGGTAATCAAGGCCGACGCGCCACGTTAGTTTCTTGAACGTTGCTGTGTCATATGTCGCACCCGTGAGAAGAAGCGGGTTAGCCGCGAGACATTGGAACCCAGCACGCGGCGCTGGTGTTGTCCCCGAAGCAAGATAGGTGCAATTCGTAGGGGCGCCGCGCACACCAAATGCAGAATCAGGGATGGCGGGAATGCTGAGACGGATGAACGTGCCATCGGTTCCTGGCGGCGTTGTTCCCGTCAACGGCACAACCGAACGTTCATTGGCAAACGCGAAATCCTTACGGTCGCGCGTGTAACGCACACCAGCGGTGAATTTGAGTTTTTCAGTGAGGGCATAGTTTGCCTGCCCGTAAAACGCGATCGACTCGGTTTCAGCGCGTTGTTCGTCGAAGAAGCCGCCCCGGAAACTTGCGCCGGTAATGTTGGGCGTGACATTGCGGATGACAAGCGGGCTTTGCTGATTGATCAGTGTATTGCGAAGCTTGTCCTTGAAATAATATCCACCCAGAACATAAGTCAGTGGCCCCGAAGCGTCGGAAATAAGCTGCAATTCCTGACTGAAAGTTTTCGCGGTCGTCTTCACTTGGTCAATCGCGACAGTATTTCCCGAAAAATCTGAATCGGCAGAACGCCTCACTGCAAAATTGGTAAATCCGGTTATTGAACGCAACGTCGCTGAACCAAAATCATAGGCGAGCGTCGCCGAATAACCGTAGTTGCGGAGGTCAAGCTCAGTCGGCTGATCAGTGTCGATACGGTAGGGATCGTTGGGCGCAAAAATAGGTACGCCGACGTCAACGCCGATGGGCGCATCGGCTACGCCATCACGGTTTCCGCCACGCGTGTTCAATGTCACGACGGTGCCATTAAAAAGCTGGCGGTCAGTGCCGATGTAAGATTGGCCCGTTCCCAACACATAGAAATAACTGCCGCGCAATTTGTAGCCAAAGGCCGCACCGCCGGCGCCGCGCTGGTTCGAATAATCGAACTTCAACACCGCGCTGAAGGCGTCACTGGGTTCCCACAACACCGATCCGCGGACATAGCGCGTTTTATCATCAAACAAATTGTTACCCAAAGGGTTCACGTTTCGAACATATCCGTTCGATTCTTCGCCTGCGACAGCAATGCGTACGGCAATTGTTTCGCTCAGCGGCGCATTGACATAACCTTCAGCACGGAACTTCCCGTATTGACCCACAGTCAGGTCAAGACCGCCCTTATATTCCTTAAGATC
Organism: Sphingomonadales bacterium; assembly: GCA_043741135.1. GTDB lineage: Bacteria > Pseudomonadota > Alphaproteobacteria > Sphingomonadales > Sphingomonadaceae > Aquisediminimonas. Next base: position 1,408 of record JAYUAU010000112.1, read on the forward strand.
GGGTTTGGCTGTGCTGATGGCGATGTTTCCGCCAAATGTGTTTCGGCCATACAAAGTCCCCTGCGGCCCGCGTTGGATTTCGACGCGCTCGATATCGACGAACGAAAGTGTCGCTTGTTGCGCACGCGATTGATACACACCGTCAACGAAGAAACCGATCGTCGTATCGCCATTAACGCCAACGTTTTCAGTGCGGACGCCGCGAATGGCGGGCCGCGCGTCTGGGCCCGAACGCCCGAACTGGAAACCCGGTACGATATTTTCGAGCCGCGAAATATCGGTTGTGCCCTGCGCTTTCAGCTGCGCGCCTGAAAAGGCCGAAACCGAAATCGGCACATCCTGCAGATTTTCTTCACGCCGCTGCGCCGTAACGATGATGTCTCCGATGCCACTCTCTTCACTGGCAGTGTCTGGCGCAGCGTCCTGAGCAAATGCGGGCGCCACCATTGATAAAGCGACCATTGGAATAGCGGTAGTGAGTAGCAAATGTTTGAACGTAGACATGACGATTTCTCCCCTTAACTTGAAGTCGATACACAAGATAATACAGCCCAACGCCAAAAAGACTGCGAATGCAAGTCAGATCTGACTGCGAATGCATTGTGCAAAATAGAGTCACATTTTTGCAACAGATTCGGGGCGCTACTGCGCCGTCCACCCACCATCGATCAGCAAACTGGTGCCCGTCACCATAGCGGCAGCGGGCGATGCCAGATAAACCACCGCCGCCGCCACTTCATCGGGCTGGCCAAGCCGTCCGAGCGGGATCATCCGATCAACGAAGGCGCGGAAATCGGGCTTGTCGAGCATCGGCTTAGTCATCGGCGTTTCGATGAACGTTGGCGCAACTGAATTCACGCGAATATTGTGCGGGGCAAGTTCAACCGCCATCGCCTTGGTCAGCCCTTCAAGCGCGTGTTTGGTCATGCAGTAAACCGTTCGTCCCGGTGATCCGACATGGCCCATCTGGCTGGTCATGTTGATAATCACGCCGCCGTTCCCACCTCTAATCATCGCACGTGCCGCGCCTTGTGCCGCAAGATAGGCCGCGCGGACGTTAAGGCTGAGCATTTCGTCAAGCACGTCAATCGGCACGTCTGCCATTGGCATCGGCCGGTTGATGCCAGCATTATTGACTAGGATATCAACGTGACGTTCCGCAAGCTCTGCGCCAAATGCAGGGTCATTCACGTCAGCTTGCCATGTCCCTATCGTTGGGTGATCGTCCGCAAGAGCCGCCAAGCCAACCGCGTCGCGCGCGACCGCTGTCACAGTGGCGCCGGCTTGCGATAGCGCAACACAAATTGCACGGCCAAGCCCCTTGCTGCCCCCTGTCACGACGGCTTGTTTGCCGCCAAGTCCCTGTGCCCAGATCGGATATTGTGGTTGTGTCATGCTATCCCCTTTGCATTCGAAGTCATTTCGCTTAGTGTAGCGATGAATCCACCTGATTCAAAGCTTCCTCAAGGAGAGTGACGTGGCGCGCTATTTGAAAACCGGCATTACCGAAGATGCCGCCGCTGAGGCGGATATCAAGGTTCGCGCGGTTGTCGAAGAGATTATCGCTGATATCAAGACGCGCGGCGACGATGCGGTACGCGATTGGTCGCAGAAATTCGATAATTGGGCACCCGCTGACTTCCGTCTAACCGAGGCGCAAATTCAAGACGCTTATGCAGAGCTTTCGGCGCAGACGATTGAGGATATCCGCTTTGCGCAGGCCCAAGTCCGCAATTTCGCGCAAATTCAGCGTGACGCGCTCAAGGATGTTGAGGTCGAGACGCTCCCCGGGGTGATCCTCGGCCATAAGAACCTGCCAGTGAACAGCGTTGGTTGCTATGTGCCTGGCGGGAAATATCCGCTCGTTGCCTCAGCGCATATGAGCGTGGTGACCGCGAAAGTGGCAGGGGTTAAGCGAATCATTTCAGTAGCACCGCCGTTTGAAGGAAAGCCCAATCCAGCAATTGTTGTTGCGATGCATATGGCGGGCGCTGATGAGATCCTCTGCGTTGGCGGAGTCCAGGCGGTGGCGGCGATGGCACTCGGCACACAAAGTATCGCATCGGTTGATATGATCGTAGGCCCAGGCAATGCGTATGTGGCTGAGGCCAAGCGCCAATTATTTGGCCGTATTGGGATTGATTTGCTCGCGGGGCCAACTGAGACGCTCGTGATTGCGGATGAGAGCGTGGATGGCGAACTATGTGCAGCTGATTTGCTCGGCCAAGCTGAGCATGGCCCCAATTCACCCGCAATTTTGCTCACCAATTCGGAAAAGCTTGCGCGCGAAACGATGGCAGAAATTGAGCGTCAGCTGACTATCCTGCCAACCGCCCCCATCGCTTCAAAGGCATGGGCTGATTACGGCCAAGTGATTGTGGCTGATAGTTATGAAGAAATGGTGCAAATCGCTGACGACATTGCATCTGAACATGTGCAGGTGATGACCAAGGATCCCGATTATTTTTTGCATAATATGACTAACTACGGTGCGCTGTTTCTGGGTGCGCGCACCAACGTTAGCTACGGCGATAAAGTCATTGGTACCAACCATACATTGCCCACAAAGAAAAATGCGCGCTTTACGGGCGGGCTTTGGGTTGGCAAGTTCATCAAGACCTGCACCTACCAGCGGGTGTTAACTGATGAGGCGAGTGTGATGATCGGCGAATATTGTTCGCGTTTATGCGCGATTGAGGGCTTTGCGGGGCATAAGGAACAGGCTGACATAAGGGTCCGTCGCTATGGCATTAAAAAGGCAGCTTGAGGCGAACAGCGGGCGCGCAACGTCATACGACGTCGCGCATCTTGCCGGGGTGTCACAATCAGCGGTTTCGCGATGCTTCAAACAGGGCGCATCGGTAGCGCCGCGCACGCGTGAAAAGATTTTGGAAGCCGCGCGTGCGCTTAACTATTACCCCAATGCGATTGCCCAAGGGCTGATTACGAGGCGTTCAAACCTTGTCGCGATCATCATTTCAAACTTGACCAACCTTTATTATCCTGAAGTTCTCGCTGAGCTAACCCAGCGTCTATCCGCGCAAGGCATCCGCGTTCTGCTTTTTTCGCTTGCGGCTGAATCGGATGTTGATGAGGTGCTTGATCAAGTCTGGCGGTACCGTGTGGACGGTGCGATTGTTGCTGCGAGGCTTAACCCAGAACAACTTGCGGCCTTTGCGGATCGCGGGGTGCCGCTTGTTCTCTACAACCGGATTGGTGAGGGCATCCCCGTTGCGAGTGTTTGTTGCGATTCAGTGGGTGGCGAACAAGCGTTGGTTGAAGGATTGATCGAAGGCGAACATGATGTATTTGGCATCATCGCAGGGCCAGCCGATAGCTATGTTGGCGAAGAACGTGTTGAAGCCGCGCGCCGCCGCTTGCAGCAATTGGGGCGCGATCCGCTGATCGTCCGCGGAAATTTCGATTACGCCAGCGGCGATGCGGGCCTTAAAGAGTTAATGCGGATGACTGATCGCAAACTTGACGCGTTGATTTGCGCGAATGACCTGATGGCGATTGGTGCGATTGATAGCGCGCGGATCAATTTCGGAATTGACGTGCCTGCCGATTTATCAGTCGTTGGCTTTGACGGCGTTGGCCCCGCAACCTGGCTCGCCTATCAGGTGACAACAATCCGTCAGCCCGTGCGGCGGATGACCGAGGCCGCAGTGGCCATGTTGCTTGAGCGGATTGAACGGCCCGAATTATCGCCAGAACAGCGACTTTTCGCCGGTGAATTGCTGACCGGTGCCTCGGCGCGGCTTGGATAATAGTGACGACGCCTGTCCTGCTGCCCGGCAATATGTGTGATGCGCGGCTTTGGCGCGGAGGCGACAATGTGCTAATCGAGATGCTCGGCAATCATGGCTTCGCAAGTGTGTTTGACGCTGATCTGACCAAGGACGATGGCATCGCAGCAATGGCGAACAGGGCGCTTGGTGCAACGATGGGAAAATTGCTGCCCATCGGTTTTTCGCTCGGTGCTATCGTTGCGGTTGAGATGGCGGTGCAAGCGCCAGACCGGATCGCGGGGCTAGTGCTCGCAGGCTATAACGCCACGGCTGACTTGCCCGAACGCGCAGGCCACCGCCCCATCCAGCAAGCCGAAGTGTGCGCCGGCGGGCTTGAGCGCGTGCTGATTGAGGAACTAAAGCCCAATTATCTCGCTGCACAAAACCGGAGTGATGATGCGCTGCTTGATCTGCTCCTGACGATGGGGATGGGCTTGGGCGCTGAGGTTTTTATGCGCCAGAGCGAGGCGCTCCGTCTTCGTGCTGATCGACAAGTTGCCATTGCTGCACTCAGTGTACCGGTGCTTTATATGTGTGGTGGCGAAGATACGCTCTGCCCTCCGTCATGGCACCAGAAATGGGTGGCGCAAACGCAAAACGCAGAGTTCATAAACATCGCAGGTGCTGGTCATATGCTGCCGCTCGAAGCTCCTCAAGCTTTCACAAACACTATCGAAAATTGGCTAAACAACAACAAAGGGGAATTTGCCAGATGACCAATCGAATTTTGACCACTCATGTCGGATCATTGCCGCGATCTGCCGCTGTTACCGATCTTGTCTTCGCGCAGGAAAAAGGCGAGGCAATTGACGCAGCGCAGTTTTCGAGCGTGATCGGCGCGGCGGTTGACGATGCGGTCGCGCGCCAAGTGGCAAGCGGGGTTGATCTGGTTTCGGACGGCGAAATGTCTAAAATCAGCTACGCCACCTATATCAAAGACCGGATCACTGGCTTTGACGGCGATAGCGCGCGGACGCCGCCCAAGGATTTGGAGATGTTCCCCAATTTCATGAACCGACAGGATAAGGGCGGCGGCACCCCCACCTATCGTCGCCCCAAATGCATCGGGCCGATTGCAGTCAAGTCAATGGCACCACTAGAGGAAGATGTGGCGCATATGACCGCTGCGGTTGCGGCACATAAACCTACCGGCGGCTTCATGAACGCGGCCTCACCTGGTGTGATCGCGCTGTTTCAGCCCAATGAGTTTTACCCCACGCAGGATGCCTATCTTGAAGCACTGGCAGAGGCGATGCGCCCTGAATATGAGGCGATTGTAGCAGCGGGGCTGTTCCTGCAACTCGATAGCCCTGATCTCGGCCTCGGGCGGCATATGATGTATAAAGACCGCAGCGACGCTGAATATCTCATGCTCATCGGCGGACATGTTGAGGCGCTTAATCACGCGCTGCGTAACGTGCCGGCTGACCGCGTGCGAATGCATGTGTGCTGGGGCAACTATGAAGGGCCGCATTGCTGCGATGTTGAACTCGGCGTTATCCTGCCGACACTGATGGCGGCCAAGCCCGCCGCCTTGCTGTTCGAAACGAGCAACCCGCGCCATGCCGCAGATTGGAACTATTTCGTCGAAATGGCTGATATCATTCCCGAAGAGAAAATCCTCGTACCCGGGGTTATCGACTCGACCACCAACTTCATCGAACATCCCCGTGTGGTCGCTGAGCGGATCGAGCGTTATGCCAATATCATTGGGCGCGAACGCGTGATCGCTGGCACGGACTGTGGCTTCTCGACCTTCGCTGGGTTTGGCGTGGTTGATCCTGATATTGTGTGGGCCAAGCTTGCGACACTGGCCGAGGGCGCGGAGCTGGCGAGCAGGAAATTGTGGTGACGTTCCGCGAACGCATCCTCGCCGGAGACCTACTCGCCGGAACATGGGTGAAAACCCCGCACCCACATGTTGTTGAGGTGCTTAGCCTCACCAGCCTCGACGTGCTCGTGCTCGACGCTGAGCATGCGCCGTTTGATCGGGGCAGCTTAGACACTTGCATCATGGCCGCGCGCGCTGGCGGCAAACCCGTCCTCGTCCGCCCGCAATCGGCAAGCCACGAGCAAATCCTCAACGCGCTCGATTGCGGCGCAGACGGTGTGATCCTCCCCCATATCCGCAACGCGAAGGAAGCCACAGAAGCGGTCAAAGCCTGCACCTACACCAGCGGCGGGCGGGGCTATGCAGGCAGTTCACGCGCCGCCGCCTACACCACCAAAGGCATGGCCGCCCACCGCGCAGCGGCCAAAAACGTCATCATCATCGCGCAAATCGAGGATGTTGAAGGCGTAGACAATATCGACGCCATAGCCGCAGTGGAGGGCATAGACGCGCTCTTCATCGGCCGCGCAGACCTCACCATCGCATACGGTGCTGAAACCCCTGATGACGCAGTTGTGGTGGGCGCCGTCGACCGCATCGTCGCAGCGGGGAAGGCAGCCGGGCGCGTGACCGGCATGTTCCTTGGCCGCGTCGGTGATGTGCCGCAGTGGCGCGAAAAGGGGGCGAGCCTATTTATCCTGGGATCAGATCAGGACTTTCTGTTGCAGGGCGCCGTAAGATTGGCGGAGGCGATCAGGGCCTAAAAATCTGCAACATGTTTTCGCTATTCCGCCTATAGGCCGCTCGGTCAGCGATAAGGGGATAGACTATGGTGCAGCTAAAAGCAGTTATTTTCGGGGCCATCGGCGTGATTGCTGAAACATCGGATTTACAGCGCCAATCGTTCAATTTGGCGTTTGATGAAGCAGGGCTTGATTGGCATTGGAACACCGAGACATATCGGCGGCTGCTATCGATCAATGGCGGTCAGGCACGGTTGCGCGCTTACCGTGATGAACATGCCGAACGCTCGGACGTGACCGACGCTGTAATCGCAATGCTGCACGCGCGTAAAACGCATCACTATACCCACCTCACGGCCAGCGGCGGATTGCGCCCGCGTGAAGGCGTCGTTGAACTGATCAAAGCCTGCCAAGACGCGGGCGTTTGCGTGGCCTTCTGCACATCGACATCGGCGGAAAATGTGAATGCCTTGCGCGAGGCACTCAAAGACACCCTCGATTTCGACTGCTTTGCGAGCATTACCACAATCGACAAAATCGCCCACGTCAAACCAGCGCCCGATGCTTACATCCACTGCCTGTCACAGCTGGGCCTGTTGGCGGATGAGGTGATCGCGATTGAGGATACACCCGTCAGCATGGCATCAGCGATAGCAGCCGGAATTGCAGTGATCGCAACGCCGGGCGCGATGACCAACGATCAGGATTTCTCAAGCGCGGCATTGGTGGCTGATGATCTTGCCACCTTGTCACTTGCGCAAATTGAAGCAGTTCTCACAAATACGGCGCGTCAGGCGTAAGATGAATATTGACTGGTTGATTATTTCTGATTATTTAGTACTCAGAAGGAGTCAACAACCATGCAAACCCAAACCGTCACAGCCCACATCCCCAAGGAACTCGTCGCGCGCGTTGATGCGATGGCGGCGTTTGAAGATCGGCCGCGTGGCTGGGTTGTTAAGCAAGCGCTTGCTGATTGGGTCTATACCGCCGAAGAACGGCACCGTTTGACGCTCGAAGGGCTGGCGGATGTAGATGCGGGGCGGGTGGTTCCGCATGCCGAGGTTAGTCTCTGGTTGAAAAGTTTGGGCACCGATAATCCACTGCCTCGGCCAAGGTCGCGGGCTGCCTCGTGATTGTCGAATGGGCCGATGAAGCGCTTGATGATGTCGAACGGCTCTACTCGTTCTTGGCCGCTGTCGATTTCGAAGCGGCTGCAGAAGTTGCTGAACGACTGGAAGCAGCGCCGAATAAACTTATCTCGTTTCCCCGCATCGGCGCTCGATTGGAGGGGCTTAATCCCCGCGAAGTGCGCAGGCTAATCGTCGGAAATTACGAGTTACGATACGAAATTTTTGGTGAAGTGATTTACGTGGTTAAAGTGTTCCACACCCGCGAAGACCGTTCATTCGGAGAAACCTAACCCCCATAATCAATCACCCCGCGCACCAACTGTGCCGCCATTGCCACTTGATCGATCACCGTTTCATCCGCGTCGCCGGTGAATATGCTGCTGCCGATTAGCCTTACGCGATGCCCGTCTGCATGATGCCCCATGATGCGCCAAAGGATCGCGGTTTGTTTCTCTCCCACCACCGCATGTTCGAAGGTGAACACTGCATCGGGCAGCTGGCGGATGAGGGCGGGGAGCCAAGCCCGGTCATAGAGGTTAAACGCTCGCCCGTTCCACGCTTGGTGGAGCCAGTTGGCGACGTCGCGCGCTTCTTCGGGGAAGCCGGGGGGGAGGGTGGCGGTATCGCTTGGCGCATATTGCCCTTGCCCGCTGCACAATTCTCCTAATGGCGGGTGCGTGGGCGGGGCGACCTTGGGTTCGCCGCGATCCTCGATGACGACTTCGCGCAAGATGCGGCCCTCTTCGCGCCAGACCCAGCGGTGGCCATGCCAGCCATTGGTCTTGTAAGCGATCATATCATCCATATCAGCCGTGAGGGTGAACTCTGCGGCATCCTCATTCACCCACGCAGCGGTGATCGCATCGCGGCCTTTGATGATACCGAGGCTATCCTCACGCGTCGCGCGGTGGACGTGGCTGTCAGCGAGCGCGGCGAGGTTGCGGTCGCTGCGCAGCGTGGTTTCGAGGGAAGCTAGGGGACTCACGTCTTTTGCCTCCTTGCGGAGGAAGTTTGTGATGCGTCCATCACAGCCCACCCTCCATCTGGCGCATGAGGGCAACTTCATCGAACACTGTCACCTCATCAACAATCACCCCGTGAGCAATCCGCCAATGCGTGACCGCGAGGATATAGATTGGCTCCCGCGTTGGTGCGCCGTACAACGCAGCGCCGTCGTGCGTGCCGGTTAACTCCCAGCGCACCGCAATCATATCATCAACCGCCGCGACATGCTGGATGTTGATCCGCGCATCGCCGAAGCTGCCGATGAGTGCGGTGAACCAGCCCGTAATTTCACCCCAGCCAAATAAACGCCGTCCGCCGGGGCCGCTCCAATGTGCTGCCGGTGAGTAAGCTTCACGGACGCGGCCAAAGCGGCAATGCGCGAGGATCTGGTCAAAGAAAGCGTGCGCAAAGGCCTGCGGGTCTCTCGACGGGTCGGGCATCGCATTGTTGGTGAATGTCGTGAGCGGTGCGTCTAGGATTCGTGCATTAGCCTCAGCCCGCCACTCGGCGCGCGGCCCCCTAGCCTTGTCCGCCGCCGCATGAGTGCGCGCCACATCGCGCGGGTGAAAACCAAGTTGCAGCGCCATATGGCTGTAATCGCGGACAAGCCATTCCTCGATGATCAAATTTTCCTTGCACATACAGTCAGCTATCGTTGTAAACGTAATCCGTTTCCCCGTCGCGGGGCCAAGTTCGGACGTGCCAAGATTAGTCGCTGTGCTCGTAATGCGGTGCGATGAGAGATAGGCACCGTCGCCCTCATCCGACCAAATCACTGCCTCGCCTGTGAGCGTGCGGTCAGGGAAAGCTGAGAGCGTACGCGATGTCCCCGCGATCACATCGCCCATGCCAAACGCGGGCCCTGTCATCATATGGACGACAATTGCGGGGCCATAATGCGTGGCGATCAAGCCAACATCCTTTTGCTCCCAAATGCGGTGCGTGCAGCGCAGAATGTAATCAACGATGTCAGCATATTCAGGGTCGAACCTTGGGATATGCTGACGGGGGGAGCCTTGGGGCGCGAGAATTTCGGCAATATCACGGCCCCCAACGTTGGGGATTGCGTTCATTGATAAACCAGAAACGCGGTGGCACCGTGTTCGGAATAGAGCTGACGCGAAAGTCCCTCCGGCAAGCTGATCGTATCGCCAACGCCCATCTCAACAAAGCCGTCAGCGCCTTCAACACCGACATCGCCGCTGTGGACGAAGAGCACGTCTTTACCGTCCGCGCCGTCCCAATCGACGGTTTCGCCAGCGGCAATATCGATGCGGTCAACATTGAAGCCATGCTCCCAATTGAGCGGTGCTTCATCACCAATGATCGCGGTAACGGCTGTGTCGTGGGCGGGCGCGCCGCGCCAGACAATCGTTTCGGCTTGAGCGGCGGTCATACGGGTGAGCGCGTCAGCCGCGTCGCGTGATGTGGGGGCCATTGTGGGCACGTTGGTTGGCAAGGCTTCGCCTGCCGCTGTATCAATCAGCGAACCATTTTCGAGCAATACCAGCCCGTAATCCTTCGCCATATCAAACACTTGAGGTGCCCAAGTAACGCGCCCCGGATTATCCTGCCCTAAGACCGCCCAGAGAAATCCGGGGCTGCCATCATCAGCCTTTGCCGTTGCGGTAAAGCCGCGAAACATCTTGGTTGGAATTGAAATCACATCGCCTGGCGCTAGCGACACTTGAGCATCGTCGCCGTGTTCGCCAAGGTCAAAGCGCCAATGCCCGCTGTGCGCGACGAAGACTTCGGCAGTATCATGGCTATGCTGCGAATTGACACAGCCCGGAGGCTGGCGCGCACCGCCAATATTATAGCCATGCGGCTCAGCGATATGAACATGCTGATCAGGGTTTTCGGAAACGCCCGGCCCGATGATCGTGAAGTTTTCCTTCGCTTCAGATCCCGGCGTGCGGCAATCGATGAAGGCGTTGAAACACGGAATGAGATCTGCGTATCGCACCAGACGCTTGGTCAGTGCTTCGACAGTCCAATGTTCAATCGAGGTGGTAGATAGTGTGGCCATGGAGCTTACGCGTTTCCGTCATATGAGCGGCAAATCAAACTGCCTGATAAAAGCGGTTTACGGCGATTGCATTCGAAGTCAACATTTGTAACAATAGCGAATGACTATGACAATCGATAAAGCCACTTATTCGCAACTGATTTCCGCGCACAGCAATGTGAACAAGCACCACGCTGCGCTGACGCAAATGCTTTACGCGCCTGATTGCAATTTCAACGCAGGCGCTCCGGTTGATCACTGCGCGGGGCGCGATGCGATCATAGCACGATTCTGGAGCCCGCTTGTTCACGCCTTCCCCGATCTCGAACGCCGCACTGATCTTTTGATGAGCGGCAATTTCAAGGATGGCGATTGGTTTGCCTCAACGGGTAATTTCGTTGGCCATTTTGAAAATGATCTCTTCGGCTTGAAGGCCAGTGGGCGGCCTCACTTCATTCGCTACGGTTGGTTTGACCGTGTTGAAGGGGAGCATGTCGTCGAAAGCTATGTGCTGCTTGATCTTACGCGGCTGATGATTGAAGCGGGCGTGTGGCCACTGCGTGCACAATTGGGCGAAAGCTGGTCACCAGCGCCTGCCACTCAGGATGGCCTATCGCTTACCGTCGCTGATCCGCTCGAATCAGAAAAGAGCCTCAAACTTGTCGAAGCGATGATTGCGGGCCTCATGAGCTATGACGGCAAATCGCTCATCAGCATGGGGATGAAACGGTTCTGGACACCGCAATTTGGCTGGTATGGCCCCGGCGGCATCGGCAGCGCGCGCGGGCATGATGATTATGAGCGCGCGCATCAGGGGCCTTTTCTCAAAGCTTTCCCTGACCGCATTGGTGGCAATCACAAATGCCGGATTGGCGAAGCGACCTATGTAGCATCCACCGGTTGGCCAAGCATTAACGCCACGCACAGCGGCGATGACTGGATCGGCATCCCCGCGACGGGTAAACGCATTACACAGCGGATCATGGATTTCTGGCGACGCGAAGACGATCTGCTGATCGAAAACTGGGTGTTTATCGATATGATTGATCTGATTGGTCAATTTGGTATCGACCTGCTACCTGGTCATAAAAGGGGAATACCATGATCCGCGCGCAAGATTTCACGCAGAGCCGTCGCTTTGCGTCGCTCGCTTTCCTCCTCGTCGCCTATTTCTTTTATGCGTGGTCGTGGAACACCGTCGATATCTTGCGTCCCTATATCAAAGAAAGCCTTGGGCTGACCGATTTGCAAGCCGGGTCGGCTTATACATTACAGTCAATCGGTGCGATTTTTGGCGCGATCATCATGGGGCAAATCGCCGATAAGATTGGGCGGCGCAATGCGCTTGTGATTTCGATGATTGGCTATGGCAGCGGCTTGCTCGGCGCAATGATCATCACTGATTATACTGGATTGATCATCCAGCGGATCGGGCTTGGCTTCTTCATGGGATCAATGTTCCCGATTGCGGTCGGCATTTATTCTGGGCTGTTCGCGCGCGATGTGCGCGGGTTGATCGCAGGATTCGTTCTTGGCACATATAATTTAGCGGTGGCGGCACTTGGCTTTATGTCAGCGGCGGCATTCAAGGCGGGCTATGATTGGAAAGTCTTGCTCTGGGCGGGGGGCGTGCCCGTGGCCATCGCGCTCTTCGCGTTTGTTATCATCCCCGATGATCGCCATTTCATTCCGATCGACGGCGTGAGTGACGATCAAGCCGTCGCGAAATCAAAGCTCCCGATTGCAGAGCTGTTCAAACCCGGCGTCGCGAAACAAACGATCTTGCTCGCCACGATGACGGGGCTTAACTTTTTTGCCTATCAGGCATTCACTGGGTGGGCTTCGACTTACCTTAAGGAAGACCGCGCCATAGCCGACACGGTCGTTGGCAATGTGCTCGGCTGGCAATTCATTGGCGCAGCGTTCGGTGGCCTCATCTGGGGCTTTATCAGCGACCGCTTTGGGAGACGCGCAGCGGCATGGGGCTTTGTCGTCGCGGCAGGCATCATCCCTGTCTATCTCTTCGTGCCGATGTCGATTGGTCTGCTTGAACTCACAGGCTTTGCTTATGGCGTGATGCTGTCATGCAGCGCAATTTGGGGGCCGTGGCTATCCGAACTTTACCCGCCGCATTTACGGTCAACCGCTGCCTCAATTTTCAACTGGGGCCGCGTGATCAGCATGACCGCGCCGCTGATCACAGCGCCGCTCGCCGATGCCTTCGGCCGCGCGCCAGTGATGAGCCTTGCCTCAATCAGCTTCCTCGCCGCTGCGATCATCTGGCTTAGAATGCCTGAGACGGTGGTGCGGCGGGGTTGATCCTGCGGATAATATTTATACTCTTCAACGCCGTGACGCCGGTCACGCGCAGCGTCGAGTAAGCGCTTTAATTGTCGTCACCGTTCAGGCTGTTTGAGCCGATAATGGGAAGGACATGACATGGCACTTATCGAGGGCGGCAGTGGCGACGATACGCTCATTGGAACCGTGGGCGACGATACGATAAATGGCAATGGCGGCAACGATAATATCCGTAGCGGGCCCGGCAATGACATGATTTTTGGCGGGCCCGGCAATGATCTGATCGAACCGCAACAAGGCAGTGACACGATCGTCGATACCGAAGGCAACAATTTTTTCTTGCTGATTGACCCCCACCTGAACAGTTTGACTGGCGGAGGCAGCCTTGGGTTGGAGTTAAGGACGAGTACTGTCGGCGCTTACTTTAACGCAGTTGACAATGTCCCGCTCATCAGCGGAGCACGATTTGTTTTGCGTGAAAACAACGGCGGTAGCAATGTAAACAATATATTGGGCGTTGCAACCATTGAATTCGTGTTTGGCAGCGAGTTTGACGATGTCTTTATATTTGGCTCATATTTGAGGGATCTCTCTTATTTTAACTCGGGCAGCGGCAGGCTGCCTGAATCGGGTGGAACGGCGGTCGATGGCCGCGGCGGCAACGACTATATTTTGGGAGGCCGTGGCCGTGACACCATCAACGGCGGCGCCGGCAACGACACGATCAATGGTAATTCGGGGGATGACCGGATTGATGGTTCAACCGGCGATGACAATATCAATGGCAGCGGCGGCGATGATGTAATCTTTGGCGATGTGGGTAATGACACGCTCTACGGTGGTGATGGTGTCACGGGTCCGGGCGACAATGACATTGTCTACGGCGGCGCAGGCGATGATTATCTCAACGGATCGTTCGGCGATGATCAACTATATGGCGAAGATGGCAACGACACAATTGATGATGGCATAAGCCCCGGTCCTACCGGCGGTAACAATTTGCTCGATGGCGGGGCAGGGAATGACAGGCTCATCCTCCATAGTCTGCGTTATACGGTCAATGGCGGCGCTGATTATGACACGCTTGAGATCGATTTGACCGAGCTTAATGCTAATGATGTTCTCATTGATTTCAGAGGCTATATTGCGGGCACATCGTTCGTGTCTGGCCAAGGCACTCTCAACAATATTGAGGCTATCGTCAGGATAATTGGATCGCCGGTAGCCCGTAACATCATCTATCTCAGCGATGGTACGGGGGCGACGCGGATCGACGGCGCAGGCAACGATGATTTGCTCGTTGGTAATTCTTTCGATAACATCATCAATGGCGGTAACGGCCAAGATACGATCATCGGTGGCGGCGGGAGAGACCAGCTTTCGGGCGGGGGCGGCGATGATCGTCTGATCTTAGCGTCGCAAATTGCGGGCGCAGGGCCGTTTAATGGCGGATCAGGAACCGATACGCTGGTCGTTACGTTCTTATCGGGAGGCCCTCCTTCGGCCGGTTTACCCAGTTCGACGACACAGTTTTATGGCAATAGTGGTAATGCTGACTTTGCCAGTTTGATCTCGATCGAGCGCCTCGAATTTCAAGCAGTTGCGGGAAATGTGCTCAACGCTAACTTCATTTTCCAACAATTTGCCGGAAGCGGGATTACCGAGTTAGTCGGCAGCAGCGGCGTCGATATTCTCAATATCATTGCGCTCAACGGCGGCACATATACAATTCCAACGCTCACAAGAACCAATTGGACTCAGTTTTTCTCCTTTCGCGAGTCGAACGATGCAGTCTATCTCGTGGCATTCAATCAGCCCGGTCAGAATTTCAGCTATACGCTCAACGCATCTGTTGGCCATGCGGGTATTGAAGTGCTGTTCGGCGCAAGCGGCAATGACGTTCTGAACGGCACCGACGGCGTCGAGGGACTCAATGGCAAAGGCGGCATCGATCAACTTCACGCTGGCGGTGGTGACGATCTATTGGGCCTCCAAAACATTTTCATCAACGCGCTTGTCAGCGGCACTGTTGTGGCTGGAGCTTCCTCAACACTCACGGGCGCAGGCAGCTTGTTTGATGGCGGGGCGGGTTTTGACGTATTGCTTCTGGGCGGAGCAATCAATTTTCAAGGAACGCTTCAGTCCATCGAAGGCATTTTCCTCCAAGCTGCGTTTAATTCAAATGTTGCTGGCGGCGAGGGGCAAGTGGTGGCAGACATCACCATTGCTGGTCAATTACTTGCCACGTTGCCGTCCACGTTACAACTTGACGGGACGGGCACATTCACCGTCAATCTTGCCGCTGGCGACATATTTAACGGTGCTGGCTATACGTTTTTTCAAGGCTCGAATGTTCAACTGATCATAAATGCCGCGCCCGGCAACAACAATATTACAGGAACCAGCCGTTCGGACGATATTCGCGCTGGTGCTGGCAATGACGTTTTGAACGGCTCTGCGGGAAATGACCTTATCGAAGGCGGCGCGGGTGATGATGTGCTTATTGGCGGCGCTGGGATTGATACGATCAGCTACGCGAGCAGCAGCTTTGGCGTGACGGTTCATTTGGACAATGCGACCGCCCAAAACACTGTGCAGCAGGGCATCGACACGATCTCAGGCTTTGAAAATATCCTTGGTTCTGCGTCGCATGATAGCCTGTTCGGCGATGACTTTGACAACGTGATCAATGCTGGCGCTGGCTTTGATACGATCACCAGCGGCGGCGGCACCAATACGCTCATCGGCGGCGCGGATGGTGATCTTTATTTCGTCCAGGGTGTCAATGATATCGTGGTTGAGGCTGTTGGTGGCGGCTACGATATCGTGCTGTCACAGGTTAATTTCAGCCTCGCGGCGGGGTCTGAGGTTGAGGCGTTGGCGGTGAATACCAGCGCTGGGATCAGCCTTACCGGCAATGAATTCCAGCAGTTCCTCACCGGCAATGTCGGCAGTGACACGCTCGATGGCGGCGGCGGGAATGATTTGATCATTAGCGGACTCGGCACCAACACGCTGATCGGCGGAACGGGCGATGATATTTATTACTCCGAAGGGCTGAACGATGTCATCACCGAAGCTGCGGGCGGCGGCTTTGATGT